>NZ_JANZNP010000021.1:0-28311 GCF_025153065.1 Pantoea sp. XY16
ATGGACGAAGGTCTGCGCTTCGCAATCCGCGAAGGTGGCCGTACCGTTGGCGCGGGTGTTGTTGCTAAAGTTATCGCTTAATTGTGATATCTGCTGTGGTCGTGCAAACGGCCACTGCAACACAGTAAAAAGAGCACTTCGGTGCTCTTTTTTTTGCTCAGAAATCGACATAACCCTGTAAAGCGTGGGTTTGAAATAAAAACGATTCGCATTTACACTGTGTACAGAAAATGTACCCGAGTGATGAATCAATGTACGTCTGCCTGTGTAATGCCATCAGTGATAAAACCCTTCGTGAAGTTGTGCGTCGCTATCAGCCCAAATCTATTCAGCAACTGCGCCAGTTTGTACCGGTAGGCAAACAGTGTGGCAAATGCGTTCGTGCTGCGCGCGAGATTATGGATGAAGAGATGCAGCATGCCCCGCTCTATAAAGAGATAGCCTGACTGACCCTGGATGTGTGAATACCCACAATATCTGTCGCGTTTTTTTGACTTCTTTTTAACCACATCTACGCTCTAATAAATCAGACGCGGAGGGTTAACAATGAAGGGCGATATCAAAGTTATCAGTCATCTCAATAAACTGCTGGGAAATGAACTGGTTGCCATCAATCAGTATTTTCTGCATGCACGCATGTTTAAAAACTGGGGGCTAACGCGCCTCAACGATGTGGAGTACCACGAATCGATCGACGAGATGAAGCATGCGGACAAGTACATTGAACGCATTCTCTTTCTTGAGGGAATTCCAAATCTTCAGGATCTGGGACGTCTGCGTATCGGCGAAGACGTTGAGGAGATGCTAAGTTCAGACCTGAATCTGGAGCTGGAAGGCGCTAAAGATCTGCGTGAGGCCATTTCCTATGCTGACAAGGTACATGACTATGTCAGTCGTGACATGATGATTGAAATCCTGGCTGATGAAGAGCATCACATCGACTGGATTGAAACGGAACTTGAGCTAATCCAGAAGATGGGTATCCAGAACTATCTGCAGGCTCAAATCAAAGAAGAGTGAATCGGGTCTGCAACACGATCATTACCCAGCCCGCAATGGCCAGGAAAGGGCCAAACGGCAGCGGGCTGTTCACCTGAATTAAACCGCGTAGTTTCAGCATCACGATTGCCGTCAGCGCCAGAAAAGTGGCACCCAGTGCAATCCAGGGTAGCGCCTGCCATCCACAGCATGCGCCCAATGCCGCGAAAAGCTTCATATCACCATAACCTAATCCTTCATGCCCCCGAACCTGCCGATAACTCCAGGCGAGCAGCCACAATGTACAGTAGCCCGACAAGGCACCCCATATCGCCGCACTCTCTGTCCCAAAGATGGCTGCATGTAGTAACCCCAGCCAGAGCAGCAGATAGCTGAGCGGGTCAGGTATACAGAAATGCTGACGGTCAATAACCGCTATCAGTAGCAGCAGGCTGGAGGCAGTGATAACAAAAGTAGCGTCTGCAGCCCTGTCAAAACTATTCAGTACCAGCAGGCAAAGCATTGCAACTAGCCATTCACTGATAAAGCTTTCCGCACCGAACGGATGATGACAGAAGCGGCACCAACCTCTTAACCGTGGCCAGCTAATCAGTGGCAGCGCATCACGCCATAGCAGGCGTTGCTGACAACAATCACACCGTGAACCGGGAAAGCAGAGTGCGATAAACCACTGAGCGGGTGAGAGGGCGGGTGAGAAGCGTACCCAGGCCAGCGAAAGAAAGCTTCCCAGTGCGCCTCCGCCAGCAAGTGCTACGAATTGAGTAATCAGTGACATGATGTTGCTCCGGATGAGAAGTTAAAAGCACTTTCATCGGCTTCTCATTCTGTGTCACCTATGGATAAATAACGGCGGAAAAGTGCTCACAAAAAAATTTGTGACTTAACCGCTCTGCAGCACTGCGACGCGACGCGTGCCGCAAGAACCGGCCACTATTTAACAGGGAAAACCGCAACACGGGTTGCTTCCTGAACAGATTTACGTATAATGCGCGGGCCTGCAGATATTGCAGGCGCGATTCGAGCAGAATCGCAGACGGCTGAAATATAGGCCGCCTGACAATACTCCCAATTGGGGAGTTATATGCTGAACGATTACACTCTCCCATCAATCGTAATGGGTTCGAGTAGTAATTTTTTTCGTCTATAAAAAGTTTGGAGCTCTGGTCTCATGCAGAACCAAAGAATCCGTATCCGTCTTAAAGCGTTTGATCATCGTCTGATCGATCAATCAACCGCGGAAATCGTTGAGACCGCCAAGCGCACTGGTGCGCAGGTTCGTGGTCCAATCCCGCTGCCAACCCGCAAAGAGCGTTTTACTGTTCTGATCTCTCCGCACGTTAACAAAGATGCGCGTGATCAGTACGAAATCCGCACTCACAAGCGTCTGGTAGACATCGTTGAGCCAACTGAAAAAACGGTTGATGCTCTGATGCGTCTGGATCTGGCTGCCGGTGTTGACGTGCAGATCAGCCTGGGTTAATCAGGTCATCGAGCGATTGAGAGGTTGAAACAATGATTGGTTTAGTCGGTAAAAAAGTGGGCATGACCCGCATCTTCACTGAAGATGGCGTTTCTATCCCCGTCACCGTAATCGAAGTTGAAGCGAACCGCGTTACTCAGGTCAAAGGCCTGGAAAACGACGGTTACCAGGCAATTCAGGTTACCACCGGTGCTAAAAAAGCAAACCGTGTGACCAAACCTGAAGCTGGTCATTTTGCTAAAGCTGGCGTTGAAGCTGGCCGTGGCCTGTGGGAATTCCGCACCGCTGAAGGTGAAGAGTATTCTGTAGGTCAGAGCATCAGCGTTGAGATTTTCGCTGAAGTTAAGAAAGTTGACGTAACCGGTACCTCTAAAGGTAAAGGTTTCGCCGGTACCGTTAAGCGCTGGAACTTCCGTACCCAGGACGCTACTCACGGTAACTCCTTGTCTCACCGCGTTCCGGGTTCTATCGGTCAGAACCAGACTCCGGGCAAAGTGTTCAAAGGCAAGAAAATGGCAGGTCAGCTGGGTAATGAGCGCGTAACCGTTCAGAGTCTGGACGTAGTACGTGTTGACGCTGAGCGCAACCTGCTGCTGGTTAAAGGTGCAGTTCCCGGTGCTACCGGTAGCGACCTGATCGTTAAACCAGCTGTGAAGGCGTAAGGGGATAGCAATGGAATTAGTATTGAAAGACGCGCAGAGCGCGCTGACTGTTTCCGAAACTACCTTCGGTCGTGATTTCAACGAAGCGCTGGTTCACCAGGTTGTTGTTGCTTACGCATCTGGCGCCCGCCAGGGTACTCGTGCGCAGAAAACTCGCGCCGAAGTAACCGGTTCAGGCAAAAAGCCATGGCGTCAAAAAGGCACCGGCCGTGCGCGTGCAGGTTCTGTAAAGAGCCCAATCTGGCGTTCAGGTGGCGTGACCTTTGCTGCGAAGCCGCAGGACCACAGTCAAAAAGTTAACAAAAAGATGTACCGCGGCGCGCTGAAAAGCATCCTGTCCGAACTGGTACGTCAAGATCGTCTGATCGTTGTCGAATCATTTGCTGTAGAAGCACCGAAAACCAAGCTGCTGGTACAGAAACTGAAAGACATGGCTCTGGAAGACGTGCTGATCATCACCGGTGAACTGGATGAGAATCTGTTCCTGGCTGCGCGTAACCTGTACAAGGTTGACGTGCGTGATGCATCCGGTATCGATCCAGTTAGCCTGATCGCCTTCGACAAAGTCGTTATGACTGCTGATGCAGTTAAGCAAGTTGAGGAGATGCTGGCATGATCCGTGAAGAACGTCTGCTGAAAGTACTGCGCGCGCCGCACGTATCTGAAAAAGCATCTAGCGCGATGGAAAAAACCAATACCATCGTTCTCAAAGTTGCTAATGACGCGACCAAAGCAGAGATTGTTGCTGCTGTTGAGAAACTGTTCGAAGTAGAAGTTAAAGACGTAAACACCCTGGTAGTTAAGGGCAAAGTTAAGCGTCAAGGACAGCGTATCGGTCGTCGTAGCGACTGGAAAAAAGCTTACGTCACCCTGAAAGAAGGCCAGAATCTGGACTTCGCTGGCGGCGCTGAGTAAGTCGGAGGAGAAAGACAATGGCAGTTGTTAAATGTAAACCGACATCTCCGGGTCGTCGCCATGTAGTTAAAGTGGTAAACGCGGAGCTGCACAAGGGCAAACCATTTGCCCCGCTGGTAGAAAAAAACAGCAAATCCGGTGGCCGTAACAACAATGGTCGTATCACTACCCGTCATATCGGTGGTGGTCACAAGCAGGCTTACCGTATTGTTGACTTCAAACGCAACAAAGATGGTATCCCGGCAGTTGTTGAACGTCTTGAGTACGATCCGAACCGCTCTGCGAACATCGCACTGGTTCTGTACAAAGACGGCGAGCGCCGTTACATCCTGGCCCCTAAAGGCCTGAAAGCCGGCGACCAGATCCAATCTGGCGTTGATGCTGCGATCAAAGCAGGTAACACTCTGCCGATGCGTAACATCCCGGTGGGTTCAACCGTGCATAACGTAGAAATGAAACCAGGCAAAGGCGGTCAGATTGCTCGCTCAGCTGGTGCTTACGTGCAGATCGTTGCGCGTGAAGGTTCTTACGTTACCCTGCGTCTGCGTTCAGGTGAAATGCGTAAAGTCGAGTCTGACTGCCGCGCAACACTGGGCGAAGTCGGCAACGCTGAGCATATGCTGCGCGTTCTGGGTAAAGCTGGTGCAGCCCGTTGGCGTGGTGTTCGTCCGACCGTTCGTGGTACCGCGATGAACCCAGTTGATCACCCGCACGGTGGTGGTGAAGGTCGTAACTTTGGTAAGCACCCGGTAACTCCGTGGGGCGTTCAGACCAAAGGTAAGAAGACCCGTAGCAACAAGCGTACTGATAAATTTATCGTACGTCGCCGTAGCAAATAATATTAGAGGATAAGCCATGCCACGTTCTCTCAAGAAAGGTCCTTTTATTGACCTGCACTTGCTGAAGAAGGTAGAGAAAGCGGTGGAAAGCGGTGACAAGAAGCCTTTGCGCACTTGGTCCCGTCGTTCAACGATCTTTCCTAACATGATCGGTTTGACCATCGCTGTCCATAATGGTCGTCAGCACGTTCCTGTCTTTGTTTCCGACGAAATGGTTGGTCACAAACTGGGTGAATTCGCGCCGACACGTACTTATCGCGGTCACGCGGCTGATAAAAAAGCCAAGAAGAAATAAGTAGGAGGAAGAGATGGAAACTTTAGCTCAACATCGCCACGCTCGTTCTTCTGCTCAGAAGGTTCGCCTTGTTGCTGACCTGATTCGCGGTAAGAAAGTGTCGCAGGCACTGGACATTTTGACCTACACCAATAAGAAAGCGGCTGTACTGGTCAAAAAAGTTCTGGAATCTGCCATTGCTAACGCCGAACACAACGATGGCGCTGATATCGACGATCTGAAAATCACGAAAATTTTCGTTGATGAAGGTCCGACCATGAAACGCATTATGCCGCGTGCCAAAGGTCGTGCAGATCGCATCCTGAAGCGCACCAGCCACATTACTGTGGTTGTGTCCGATCGCTGAGACTCTGGAGACTAGCAATGGGTCAGAAAGTACATCCTAATGGTATTCGCCTGGGTATTGTAAAACCATGGAACTCTACCTGGTTTGCGAACACCAACGAATTCGCTGACAACCTGGACAGCGATTTTAAAGTACGTCAGTTCCTGACTAAAGAACTGGCTAAAGCATCTGTCTCTCGTATCGTTATCGAGCGTCCAGCGAAGAGCATCCGTGTGACTATTCACACCGCTCGTCCGGGCATCGTTATCGGTAAGAAAGGCGAAGATGTAGAAAAACTGCGCACGGTCGTCGCGAAAATCGCTGGCGTTCCTGCACAGATCAATATCGCCGAAGTCCGCAAGCCGGAACTGGACGCGAAACTGGTAGCTGACAGCATTACTTCACAGCTGGAGCGTCGTGTGATGTTCCGTCGTGCTATGAAGCGTGCAGTTCAGAACGCCATGCGTCTTGGCGCGAAGGGTATTAAAGTTGAAGTTAGCGGCCGTCTGGGTGGCGCTGAGATCGCACGTACCGAATGGTATCGTGAAGGTCGCGTGCCATTGCACACACTGCGTGCTGACATTGACTACAACACCTCTGAAGCGCACACCACTTATGGTGTAATCGGCGTTAAGGTATGGATCTTCAAAGGTGAGATCCTGGGTGGTATGGCTGCTGTTGAACAACCGGAACCGGCTGCTCAACCTAAAAAGCAGCAGCGTAAAGGCCGTAAGTAAGGAGAGTCGCTGATGTTACAACCAAAGCGTACGAAATTCCGTAAGGTGCACAAAGGCCGTAACCGCGGTCTGGCTGCGGGTACGGATGTCAGCTTCGGTACTTTCGGTCTGAAAGCTGTTGGCCGTGGTCGTCTGACTGCTCGTCAGATCGAAGCAGCACGTCGTGCTATGACCCGTGCAGTTAAGCGTCAAGGTAAGATCTGGATCCGAGTATTCCCGGACAAACCGATCACCGAGAAGCCGCTGGAAGTGCGTATGGGTAAAGGTAAGGGTAACGTAGAGTATTGGGTTGCCCTGATCCAGCCTGGTAAAGTCCTGTATGAAATGGACGGCGTACCAGAAGAGCTGGCCCGTGAAGCATTCAAGCTGGCAGCAGCAAAACTGCCTATCAAAACCACCTTTGTAACTAAGACGGTGATGTAATGAAAGCAACTGAGCTGCGTGAAAAAAGCGTTGAAGAGCTGAACACTGAGCTGCTTAATCTGCTGCGTGAGCAATTTAACCTGCGCATGCAGGCAGCATCTGGCCAACTGCAGCAGACTCATCTGCTGAAACAGGTTCGCCGTGATGTTGCACGCGTTAAGACTTTACTGACTGAGAAGGCGGGTTCGTAATGACCGATAAAATCCGTACTCTGCAGGGTCGTGTAGTAAGTGACAAAATGCAGAAATCTGCAGTTGTCGCTATCGAACGTTTCGTGAAACACCCGATCTACGGCAAATTCATCAAACGTACGACCAAGCTGCACATCCATGACGAGAACAATGAATGTGGAATTGGTGACGTGGTAGAAATCCGCGAATGCCGTCCACTGTCCAAGACTAAATCCTGGACCCTGGTTCGCGTAATCGAGAAAGCGGTTCTGTAATAAGAATTGTTTTTTCTGAGGAAACCCTCTGCTTCGGCAGGGGGTTTTTTTTTACCTTTTATTCTGACTTGATCCATTTGTGCCTGCGGCAGAGCAGATTTGATGGCGCTCACAAATTTAGGGAATGGCGATGATTAAGCTGCGACTCTTCAGGCGATGTGACCTGAAAGCTCCAGTCTGTTGAGGCCGGAGTTATCATAACTGTACAAGGAAATGTGCCGTGGAAATGGAGAATCATGATCGCTTACGCCGGTCACTGTTAAAATTACCACTGTTAGCTGCGTTACCAGCTATTAGCTCTGCCAAAAGCCTGCCGCTATTATCGGGTAGTACACACCCACAACCCACAGGCAATAGCATGGAACGAACGTTATTACTAAAGAACGCTGAATGCGTGGTCTGCATGGATGCCGAGCGTCGGGAAATACGTAACGCCAGTATTCTGATTAAAGGGAACCAAATCGTTGCGGTCGGGGAAGCAGGATCGTTACCTGATAGCGCGGATGAAATGATTGACCTTCAGGGACACATTGTTATCCCCGGGCTGATCAATACGCATCATCACATGTATCAGAGCCTGACCCGGGCTATTCCTGCGGTACAAAACGGCGAACTGTTCAACTGGTTGACCCACCTCTACCCACTGTGGCAGAACCTGACGCCTGAGATGATTCATATCTCAACGCAGATTTCGATGGCTGAGTTAATGCTCTCCGGTTGCACCACCACCAGTGACCATCTCTATGTCTACCCTAACGGCTGTAAGCTTGACGACAGCATTGAGGCTGCAGCACTGATGGGCATGCGTTTCCATGCCAGCCGGGGCAGCATGAGTGTGGGCAAATCCCTCGGAGGCCTGCCGCCCGATTCGCTGGTTGAGAATGAAGCCGCCATCCTCAAGGATACGCAGCGTGTGATTGAACGCTATCACGATGACAGCCACGGCTCGATGTTACGCATCGTGGTGGCCCCATGTTCACCGTTCTCAGTCAGTCGTGAACTGATGAAACAATCCGCTGCACTGGCACGCAGCTTCAACGTCTCGATGCATACTCATCTGGCGGAGAACGACAACGATATCCGATATAGCCGCGAAAAGTTCCACATGACGCCAGCACAGTACGTTGAAGACCTCGGCTGGGTAGGGCCGGATGTCTGGCATGCACACTGCGTTAAACTGGATCAGTATGGTATGGAGCTCTTTGCACGCACCGGAACCGGCGTCGCACACTGTCCCTGTTCAAACATGCGGCTCGGTTCGGGCATTGCACCAATACGCCACATGTGCGATGCCGGTGTCCATGTCGGTATGGGCGTAGATGGGTCAGCCTCCAATGACAGCTCAGACATGATAGCGGAGGTACGTCAGGCAATGCTGTTACAACGCGTGGGTTTCGGCCCGGATGCGATGACGGCTCGTCAGGCTCTGGAGCTGGCGACGCTGGGTGGAGCAAAAGTGCTGAATCGCGATGACGTGGGCGCCATTGCGCCGGGCATGATGGCTGATCTGGCCATCTTTGATTTGAATCGCATTGGTCTTGCCGGGGCGGGGCACGATCCTGTCGCCGCCCTGGTGTTCTGTAATCCGGGGCAGGTCGCTTACAGCATCATCAACGGAAAAGTCAGGGTGCGAAACGGACAACTGGCCGGAATTGAACTGCCAGCCGTGCTGCATCAGCATAACCAACTGGCCAGAAAACTGGTTAGTTGAGTCATAAGGGCACTTTATTAGGGAGGCGACGAAAAATAAGGCAGATTACATTTGCTACTGTTCGCACTATTCCCTAGAATACGCCCTCCCTGTCATCAGGGAAAATCAGCGGCTCGATTGAGAGCCGTTTATTTTTTCTACCCATCTGTGAGAACCGGTGTTACAATGCCGCGCCCTCAATTATGGGGCTTTCTAACGACCTGAGGTTTAGGTCCCGAAGTAGTAGTTGACATTAGCGGAGCACTAAAATGATCCAAGAACAGACTATGCTGAACGTCGCCGACAACTCCGGTGCACGTCGCGTAATGTGTATCAAGGTTCTGGGTGGCTCGCACCGTCGCTACGCAGGCGTCGGTGACATCATCAAAGTTACCATCAAGGAAGCAATTCCTCGTGGTAAAGTCAAAAAAGGTGATGTCCTGAAGGCGGTAGTGGTGCGCACCAGGAAGGGTGTTCGTCGCCCGGACGGTTCTGTCATTCGCTTCGATGGTAATGCATGCGTTATTCTGAACAATAACAGTGAGCAGCCTATCGGTACGCGTATTTTTGGGCCGGTAACTCGTGAACTTCGTACTGAAAAGTTCATGAAAATTATCTCTCTGGCACCAGAAGTACTCTAAGGAGCGAACAATGGCAGCTAAAATCCGTCGTAACGACGAAGTTATCGTGTTAACCGGTAAAGATAAAGGTAAGCGCGGTAAAGTTAAGAATGTCCTGTCTTCTGGTAAGGTCATCGTTGAAGGTATCAACCTGGTTAAGAAACATCAGAAGCCGGTTCCGGCTCTGAACCAACCAGGTGGCATCGTTGAAAAAGAAGCTGCTATTCAGGTTTCTAACGTTGCACTGTTCAACGCGGCAACTGGTAAGGCTGACCGTGTAGGCTTTAGATTCGAAGACGGCAAAAAAGTCCGTTTCTTCAAGTCTAACAGCGAAACTATCAAGTAATTTGGAGTAGTACGATGGCGAAACTGCATGATTACTACAAAGACGAAGTAGTCCAGAAACTCATGACAGAGTTTGGCTACAATTCTGTCATGCAAGTCCCTCGGGTCGAGAAGATCACCCTGAACATGGGTGTTGGTGAAGCGATCGCTGACAAGAAACTGCTGGATAATGCAGCAGCAGACCTGGCAGCAATCTCCGGTCAAAAACCGCTGGTCACCAAAGCACGCAAATCAGTTGCAGGCTTCAAAATCCGTCAGGGCTATCCGATCGGCTGTAAAGTAACTCTGCGTGGCGAGCGCATGTGGGAGTTCTTTGAGCGTCTGGTCACCATTGCAGTTCCACGTATCCGTGACTTCCGTGGCTTGTCCGCTAAGTCATTCGATGGTCGTGGCAACTACAGCATGGGTGTACGTGAGCAGATCATCTTCCCAGAAATCGACTACGACAAAGTCGATCGCGTTCGTGGTTTGGATATCACCATTACCACTACTGCGAAATCTGATGATGAAGGCCGTGCTCTGCTGGCTGCCTTTGACTTCCCGTTCCGTAAGTAAGGTAGGGTTACTTAATGGCTAAGCAATCTATGAAAGCGCGCGAAGTTAAGCGTGCAAAATTAGCAGACAAATTCTTCGCTAAACGCGCTGAACTGAAAGCGATCATCTCTGATGTGAACGCTTCCGACGAAGACCGTTGGGATGCTGTTCTGAAGCTGCAGAGTCTGCCGCGTGATTCCAGCCCTTCACGTCAGCGTAACCGCTGCCGTCAAACAGGTCGTCCGCACGGTTTCCTGCGGAAGTTTGGGTTGAGCCGTATCAAGGTCCGCGAAGCCGCCATGCGCGGTGAAATTCCGGGTCTGAAAAAGGCTAGCTGGTAATTGTCACCAATTGAATCACGGGAGTAACACAGATGAGCATGCAAGATCCGATCGCGGATATGCTGACCCGTATCCGTAACGGTCAGGCCGCGAACAAAGTTGCGGTCACCATGCCTTCCTCCAAGCTGAAATTGGCAATTGCCAACGTTCTGAAGGAAGAAGGATATATTGAAGATTTCAAAATCGAAGGCGACATCAAGCTGGAACTGGAACTTACTCTCAAGTATTTCCAGGGCAAAGCTGTTGTAGAAAGCATTCAGCGAGTAAGCCGTCCTGGCCTGCGCATCTATAAGAAAAAAGATGAGCTGCCAAAGGTAATGGCTGGTATGGGCATCGCTGTAGTTTCTACATCTAAAGGTGTCATGACTGATCGTGCAGCGCGCCAGGCAGGTCTTGGTGGCGAAATTATCTGCTACGTAGCGTAATCGGAGGATACATATGTCTCGTGTTGCTAAAGCACCTGTCGTTGTTCCTGCCGGCGTAGAGGTAAAACTCGACGGTCAGGTAATTTCGATTAAAGGTAAAAACGGCGAGCTGACTCGTACTATCAATGATGCTGTTGAAGTTAAGCATGCTGACAACGCTCTGACTTTCGCTCCGCGCGAAGGTTTCGTTGACGGCTGGGCGCAGGCGGGTACTTCTCGCGCGCTGCTGAACGCAATGGTTATCGGTGTTACCGAAGGCTTCACTAAGAAGCTGCAGCTGGTTGGTGTAGGTTATCGTGCAGCCGTTAAAGGCGACGTGGTAAACCTGTCTCTGGGCTTTTCTCATCCAGTCGATCACCAGCTGCCCGCGGGTATCACTGCAGAATGTCCAACTCAGACTGAGATCGTGCTGAAAGGCGCTGATAAACAGCTGATTGGTCAGGTTGCTGCGGACCTGCGCGCCTACCGTCGTCCTGAGCCTTATAAAGGCAAGGGTGTCCGTTACGCCGACGAAGTCGTGCGTACCAAAGAGGCTAAGAAGAAGTAAGGTAACACTATGGATAAGAAATCTGCTCGTATCCGTCGTGCGACCCGTGCACGTCGCAAGCTCAAAGAGCTGGGTGCTACTCGCCTGGTGGTACATCGTACCCCGCGTCATATTTACGCACAGGTAATCGCCCCGAATGGTTCCGAAGTTCTGGTCGCTGCTTCTACTGTAGAAAAAGCTATCACTGAACAACTGAAGTATACCGGTAATAAAGAAGCCGCAGCTGCAGTAGGTAAAGCTATCGCAGAACGCGCAATCGAAAAAGGCATCACTGGTGTTTCTTTCGACCGTTCCGGTTTCCAATATCATGGTCGCGTCCAGGCACTGGCAGATGCTGCCCGTGAAGCTGGCCTTCAGTTCTAAGGTAGAGGTCTAAGATGGCACACATCGAGAAACAAGCTGGCGAACTGCAGGAAAAACTGATCGCGGTAAACCGTGTTTCTAAAACTGTTAAAGGTGGTCGTATCTTCTCCTTCACAGCACTGACTGTGGTAGGCGATGGTAATGGTCGCGTAGGTTTTGGTTACGGTAAAGCGCGTGAAGTTCCAGCAGCGATCCAGAAAGCGATGGAGAAAGCCCGTCGCAACATGGTTAACGTCGCGCTGACCAACGGCACCCTGCAGCACCCTGTTAAAGGTGCACACACGGGTTCCCGCGTGTTCATGCAGCCGGCTTCAGAAGGTACCGGTATCATCGCCGGTGGTGCAATGCGCGCCGTTCTGGAAGTCGCTGGAGTTCATAACGTACTGGCAAAAGCCTATGGTTCTACTAACCCGATTAACGTGGTTCGTGCAACTATCGACGGCCTGGGCAATATGAAATCTCCGGAAATGGTCGCTGCTAAGCGTGGTAAATCCGTTGAAGAAATTCTGGGGTAATCACGATGGCTAAGACTATTAAAATCACTCAAACCCGTAGTTCAATCGGCCGCTTGCCTAAGCATAAAGCCACTCTGGTTGGCCTGGGTCTGCGTCGTATTGGCCACACCGTTGAGCGTGAAGACACGCCTGCAGTACGCGGTATGGTTAACGCGGTTTCCTATATGGTTAAAGTGGAGGAGTAAGAGATGCGTTTAAATACTCTGTCTCCGGCCGAAGGGTCTAAGCACGCTACCAAGCGTCTGGGTCGTGGTATCGGTTCTGGCCTCGGAAAAACCGGTGGTCGTGGTCACAAAGGTCAGAACTCACGTTCTGGCGGTGGCGTACGTCGCGGTTTCGAAGGTGGTCAGATGCCTCTGTACCGTCGTCTGCCGAAGTTCGGTTTCACCTCTCGCAAAGCAATGATCACCACAGAGATTCGTCTGTCTGATCTGGCGAAAGTTGAAGGCGGTATCGTCGACCTGAACGCGCTGAAAGCAGCCAACATTGTCGGTGTTCAGATTGAATTCGTTAAAGTAATTCTGTCTGGTGAAGTATCTACACCGGTAACGGTTCGCGGCCTGCGTGTCACCAAAGGTGCTCGTGCTGCAATCGAAGCTGCTGGCGGTAAAATCGAGGAATAAGTAGCAGATGGCTAAACAACCGGGATTAGATTTTCAAAGTGCCAAAGGTGGCTTTGGTGAGCTGAAACGCAGACTGCTGTTTGTAATCGGCGCACTCATTGTCTTCCGTATTGGCTCTTTTATTCCAATCCCTGGTATTGATGCCACTGTACTTGCCAAACTGCTTGAGCAACAGCGTGGCACCATCATTGAAATGTTTAACATGTTCTCTGGTGGTGCTCTCAGCCGTGCTTCTATTTTCGCACTGGGTATCATGCCGTATATTTCGGCATCGATTATCATCCAGTTATTAACGGTGGTTCATCCGGCGTTAGCGGAAATTAAGAAAGAAGGTGAGGCTGGCCGTCGCAAGATTAGCCAGTACACCCGATACGGTACGTTGGTATTGGCCATATTTCAGTCGATCGGTATTGCTACCGGTCTGCCGAATATGCCAGGGATGCAAGGCCTGGTCATGAATCCAGGCTTTGCTTTCTACTTTACCGCTGTTGTGAGTCTGGTCTCAGGAACAATGTTCCTGATGTGGCTGGGCGAACAGATTACTGAGCGTGGTATCGGTAACGGTATTTCGATCATTATCTTCGCAGGTATTGTTGCGGGTCTTCCGCCGGCCATTGGCCATACCATCGAGCAAGCGCGGCAAGGCGACCTGCACTTCCTTCTGTTGCTGTTGGTTGCAGTACTCGTATTCGCAGTGACCTTCTTTGTTATCTTCGTTGAACGTGGTCAGCGCCGCATTGTGGTGAACTACGCAAAACGTCAGCAGGGTCGTCGCGTTTACGCTGCACAGAGCACACATTTACCGTTGAAAGTGAATATGGCGGGTGTTATTCCAGCCATCTTTGCTTCCAGCATTATTCTGTTCCCGGCAACGATTGCATCGTGGTTTGGGGGCGGTACCGGTTGGAACTGGCTGACAACAATTTCGCTGTATTTGCAGCCAGGACAGCCGCTTTATGTGCTACTCTATGCGACTGCAATCATCTTCTTCTGTTTCTTCTATACGGCGTTGGTTTTCAACCCACGTGAAACAGCAGATAACCTGAAGAAGTCTGGTGCATTCGTACCGGGAATTCGTCCGGGAGAGCAAACGGCGAAGTATATTGATAAAGTGATGACGCGACTGACCTTAATCGGCGCGCTGTATATTACTTTTATCTGCCTTATCCCGGAGTTCATGCGTGATGCGATGAAGGTTCCCTTCTACTTTGGCGGTACTTCACTGCTCATCGTAGTTGTCGTCATCATGGACTTTATGGCTCAAGTGCAAACTCTGATGATGTCTAGTCAGTATGAGTCGGCACTGAAGAAAGCTAACCTGAAAGGCTACGGCCGTTAATTCAGTTGGTTGAGAAGTTACGGAGAGTAAAAATGAAAGTTCGTGCTTCCGTCAAGAGATTATGTCGTAACTGCAAAATCATTCGTCGCGACGGTGTCGTACGTGTGATCTGCAGCGCCGAGCCAAAGCATAAACAGCGCCAAGGCTGATTTTGTCACATATTTTTCTTGCAAAGTCGGGTTGAGCTGGCTAGATTAGCCAGCCAATCTTTTGTATGTCAGTACGTTTCCATTTGAGTATCCTGAAAACGGGCTTTTCAGCATGGGACGTGCTTGTTTAATTATAGGAGTGCATAGTGGCCCGTATAGCAGGCATTAACATTCCTGATCAAAAACATACCGTTATCGCATTAACTTCGATCTTCGGTATTGGTAAAACCCGTTCAAAAGCCATCTGCGCTTCAACGGGTATTGCTGAAAATGTTAAGATCAGTGAGCTGTCTGAAGAACAAATTGATCAGCTGCGTGATGCAGTTGCGAAATTCGTTGTAGAAGGTGATCTGCGCCGTGAAATCACCCTGAGCATCAAGCGTCTTATGGACCTTGGTTGCTACCGTGGTTTGCGCCATCGTCGTGGTCTTCCGGTTCGCGGTCAGCGTACTAAGACCAACGCACGTACCCGTAAGGGTCCGCGTAAACCGATCAAGAAATAATCGGGGTGAGTAAATAATGGCAAAGGCACCAGTTCGTGCACGCAAGCGTGTAAGAAAACAAGTCTCAGATGGCGTGGCTCATGTCCATGCTTCTTTTAACAACACCATCGTTACCATTACTGATCGTCAGGGTAACGCACTGGGTTGGGCAACCGCCGGTGGTTCCGGTTTCCGCGGTTCACGTAAATCCACTCCGTTTGCTGCTCAGGTCGCTGCAGAGCGCTGTGCAGAAGCGGTAAAAGATTACGGAATTAAGAACCTGGAAGTTATGGTAAAGGGTCCGGGTCCAGGTCGCGAATCTACGATTCGTGCTTTGAACGCCGCTGGTTTCCGCATCACTAATATTACTGATGTGACTCCGATCCCTCATAACGGTTGTCGTCCGCCGAAAAAACGTCGCGTATAACGCCCGTTTTTTTAGGATAGTTGGAGAAAGAAAATGGCAAGATATTTGGGTCCTAAGCTCAAGCTGAGCCGTCGTGAGGGCACTGACTTATTCCTTAAGTCTGGCGTTCGCGCGATTGATTCCAAGTGTAAGATTGAACAAGCCCCTGGTCAGCATGGTGCGCGTAAACCGCGTCTGTCTGATTACGGCGGTCAGTTACGTGAAAAGCAGAAAGTTCGTCGTATCTACGGCGTGCTGGAGCGTCAGTTCCGTAACTATTATAAAGAAGCAGCTCGTCTGAAAGGCAACACCGGTGAAAACCTGTTGGCTCTGCTGGAAGGTCGTCTGGACAACGTAGTTTATCGTATGGGCTTTGGTGCCACTCGTGCGGAAGCACGTCAGCTGGTAAGCCATAAGTCTGTTCTGGTAAATGGCCGCGTTGTTAACATCGCTTCTTATCAGGTATCTCCGAATGATGTCGTTAGCATCCGTGAGAAAGCCAAAAAGCAATCTCGCGTGAAGGCCGCTCTGGAGCTGGCTGAGCAGCGTGAAAAGCCAACCTGGCTGGAAGTTGATGCGACTAAGATGGAAGGTGTGTTCAAGCGTATTCCTGAACGTACTGATCTGTCTGCGGACATTAACGAACACCTGATCGTCGAGCTTTACTCCAAGTAAAGCTTAGTACCAAAGAGAGGACACAATGCAGGGTTCTGTGACAGAGTTTCTAAAACCGCGCCTGGTAGATATCGAGCAAGTGAGTTCGACGCACGCCAAGGTGACCCTTGAGCCTTTAGAGCGTGGCTTTGGCCATACTCTTGGTAACGCACTGCGCCGTATTCTGCTTTCATCCATGCCGGGTTGCGCGGTGACCGAGGTTGAAATTGATGGTGTACTTCATGAGTACAGCACCAAAGAGGGCGTACAGGAAGATATCCTGGAAATCCTGCTCAACCTGAAAGGGCTGGCGGTAAGAGTTCAGGGTAAAGATGAAGTTATTCTGACCCTGAATAAATCTGGCATTGGCCCTGTGACTGCAGCCGACATTACCCATGATGGTGATGTCGAAATCGTCAAGCCTCAGCATGTCATTTGCCATCTGACCGATGAGAACGCGGCTATCAGCATGCGTATCAAAGTTCAGCGTGGACGTGGCTATGTGCCGGCTTCTGCCCGAATTCATTCGGAAGAAGATGAGCGCCCAATCGGCCGCCTGTTAGTTGACGCTTGCTATAGCCCTGTAGACCGTATCGCCTACAATGTTGAAGCAGCGCGAGTAGAGCAGCGCACCGACCTGGACAAGCTGGTCATCGAAATGGAAACCAACGGCACAATCGATCCTGAAGAGGCGATTCGTCGTGCGGCAACCATTCTGGCAGAACAACTTGAAGCTTTCGTTGACTTACGTGATGTACGTCAGCCGGAAGTTAAAGAAGAGAAACCAGAATTCGATCCGATCCTGCTGCGCCCTGTTGACGATCTGGAATTGACTGTCCGCTCTGCTAACTGCCTTAAGGCAGAAGCTATCCACTACATCGGTGATCTGGTACAGCGTACCGAGGTTGAGCTGCTTAAAACGCCTAACCTTGGTAAAAAATCTCTTACTGAGATTAAAGATGTGCTGGCTTCGCGTGGTCTTTCTCTGGGCATGCGCCTTGAGAACTGGCCGCCAGCAAGCATTGCTGATGAATAATCAGATCACAGGTTAAGGTTTCACTGAGAAGGATAAGGTCATGCGCCATCGTAAGAGTGGTCGTCAACTGAACCGCAACAGCAGCCATCGTCAGGCTATGTTCCGCAACATGGCCGGTTCTCTGGTTCGTCATGAGATCATCAAAACGACTCTGCCGAAAGCCAAAGAACTGCGTCGCGTAGTTGAGCCGCTGATTACTCTTGCCAAGACCGACAGCGTAGCTAATCGTCGTCTGGCATTCGCCCGTACTCGTGATAACGAGATCGTGGCAAAACTGTTTAATGAGCTGGGCCCGCGTTTCGCGAGCCGTGCCGGTGGTTACACTCGTATTCTGAAGTGTGGCTTCCGTGCTGGTGACAACGCTCCGATGGCTTACATCGAGCTGGTTGATCGTCCAGAAGCTCAAGCAGAAGCAGCCGCAGAGTAATCTGTAGCAACGTAAAAAACCCGCTTCGGCGGGTTTTTTATTGCCTGAAATTTACTACCTTAGAACTTACTCTTTTCATGTTCAAAGGAGCTAACTATGTGGCTGGTTGATGAACTTGCTGAACAGCACATCAAAGCGGCGCTGGAAAAAGGCGAGCTGAGTAATCTTCCCGGCTCTGGTAAGCCACTGCAGCTGGATGATGACAGTCATGTTCCGCCTGAGTTAAGAGCGGGCTACCGGTTGCTGAAAAATTCGGGCTTTCTGCCGCCGGAGCTTGAGCTCAGACGTGAAGCCTTGGAAGTTAACGATCTTATTCGCAACCTCGATCCTGCGGATGAACACTATCAGGATCATTGTCATCGGCTTCAGGTGCTGGAGCTAAGATTACGCCAGGCGGGTATCAGTACCGATTTTCTTCATGGCAGTTATTCTACTGCTATTCAGCATCGTTTCCGCGAGGAGGAGTAAATGTTTCGCATCGGTCAGTTAGCTAAGCTTGCAGAGGTGACGCCAGACACCATCCGTTTTTATGAAAAACAGCAGATGATGGATCATGACGGTCGTACGGAAGGGGGATTTCGCCTTTATACCGAGGCCGATCTTCAGCGTCTGAAATTTATTCGCTACGGTCGTAAACTCGGATTTAGCCTTGAAGCCATCAGAGAGCTACTTTCTATAAGGGTCGATCCTGCGCATCATACCTGTCAGGAATCGAAAGCGATCGTTGAAAAACGGCTAAGTGAAGTGGCTCAGATGATCGCAGAATTGGAAACGATGCAACGTTCTCTGCGTCACCTCTCGGACGCGTGTTGTGGTGACAGTCACAGTAGCATTTCGTGCTCAATTCTTGAGGCACTTGAGCGGGGAGAGGCGTTGAGTAAATAAGCATCTTGTTATTTTGCTGCAAAGGAATAGAGTATCAGACCATCTCAACAGGAGGCGTCATGAGTAAATATCAGCACACTAAAGGGCAAATACGCGATAACGCGATTCAGGCTCTGCTGCACGACCCGTTATTTCGACAACGTATTGAACAGAAGCAAAAGGGTAAGGGCAGTTTTAAGCGGAAAGAGAAACATGGTAAGGGAACGGGATGGGAGGGCAGTGATAAGAAAGCGTCTTATCACTGCCCTTCTACTTTTTCAGTAAAAAAACCGCCGTTGAGGCGGCTTATTCACTATACCCGGGTGTTCTGCTGTTTCAGCAGATCGCGGATTTCAGTCAGTAAAACTTCTTCATTTGACGGTTTAGCAACCGGCTTCTCCACTTCCTTTTTCTTGTACAGACGATTCATCAACTTAATCGCCATAAAGATCGCGAAAGCGATAATGACGAAATCAAAGATGGTCTGAAGGAAGATACCGTACTGCATAACAACAGCTGGCGCATCGCCAGTTGCGGGCTTAAGAACCCAGGCGAATGATTTGAAATCGACTCCACCGATCAGCAGGCCTAATGGTGGCATGATGATATTAGCGACTAATGATGAAACGATTTTGCCGAATGCCGCACCGATGATAACACCCACGGCTAAATCCATTACGTTGCCGCGCATTGCGAAATCACGAAACTCTTTGATTAAACTCATACTTCTCTCCTTGCCCAAGCTAACGCCATAAAGTCTAACAAACCTCACTGTTTTTGCCATCAACACAGCCAATTAAGCAGCGGTTTTGTATGCCGTATGCTGAGTCAGCCTGTAAAAGCGGTATTTACAGGAAAAACGGACTCGGCTGGAAGAGGCGTTCCACATCTGACACGAATTTCTTGTCGGTCAGGAACATGATGACATGATCGCCTTGTTCAATACGCAGGTTATCATTGGCAATCATCACATCATCACCACGAACAACAGCGCCAATAATGGTCCCTGGCGGCAGTTTGATGTCATCAATCGAACGACCCACAACGCGTGACGTCGACTCGTCACCGTGCGCTATCGCTTCGATCGCCTCTGCAATACCGCGTCGTAAAGATGAAACGCCCACGATATCCGCTTTGCGCACATGACCCAGCAGAGCCGAGATCGTGGCTTGCTGAGGGGAAATAGCGATATCGATGACGCTGCCCTGGACCAGATCGACGTAAGCGCGGCGCTGAATCAGTACCATCACTTTTTTTGCACCCATCTTTTTCGCCAGCATGGCAGACATGATGTTGGCTTCATCATCGTTGGTGACGGCGATAAACAGATCGACCTGCTCAACGTGTTCTTCAGCGAGCAGCTCCTGATCGGACGCATCGCCATAAAACACCACGGTGTCATGCAGATGTTCTGCGAGTTCCGCTGCGCGCTGGGGATTCCGCTCAATCAGCTTAACGCTGTAGTGCTTCTCAAGCCGCTGCGCCAGACCGAAACCGATGTTGCCGCCACCGACCAGCATAATCCGTTTATAAGGTTTCTCCAGCCGCTGCATTTCACTCATCACCGCACGAATGTTCTGGCTGGCAGCGATGAAGAACACTTCATCACCGGCTTCTACGATGGTTGAACCCTGCGGACGAATAGGGCGATCCTGGCGGAATATAGCGGCTACGCGCGTATCAATGTGTGGCATGTGCTCACGCATGATCGATAGCGGATTTCCCACCAGCGGCCCGCCATAATAGGCTTTTACCACTGCCAGACTGACTTTTCCTTCAGCAAAGTTAACCACCTGCAATGCGCCAGGATACTGAATCAGACGGTAAATGTTGTCGATGACCAGCTGCTCAGGGGAGATCAGATGATCGATAGGCACTGCTTCAGGTATAAACAACTTGTCTGCATCACGCAGATAGTCGGCCGCACGGATACGGGCGATGCGATTCGGCGTATTGAAAAGCGAATAAGCAATTTGGCAGGCGATCATGTTGGTTTCATCCGAGTTGGTTACAGCAACCAGCATGTCGGCATCTTCTGCACCCGCCTCACGCAAAATTCTCGGATGGGAACCATGACCCTGAACCACGCGCAGATCGAATTTGTCCTGCAGATGACGCAGGCGCGAAGAGTCAGTATCGACAACCGTGATGTCGTTGTTCTCACCTACCAGATTTTCTGCCAGGGTTCCGCCAACCTGTCCTGCACCCAGAATGATTATTTTCATCGCTTATCAATACTCATCTCAGTTTGTACCCGATTTCTTTATCAGCTTAGCGTAGAAGAAACCATCTCCGCCCTCAGCTTCCGGGAATACCTGCAACCCGTTAGCGGACGCATCCCACAACGGTTCCGCCTGGGCGTCGTGCTGGCGTTGCAGGAAAGCGTCTATCTGCTGATGATTCTCTTCTGGCAGGATAGAGCAGGTCGCATAAATCAGCGTACCGCCGGGTTTAAGGTGTGGCCAGATAGCATCAAGAATTTCGCTCTGAAGCTTTGCCAGCTCAGCGATATCACGATCGCGACGCAGCCACTTAATGTCGGGATGGCGTCGGATAACACCGGTTGCAGAGCAGGGCGCATCCAGCAGAATCCGGTCAAACTGACGATCACCGCACCACTGCTGCGGCGTCCGTCCATCACCCTCTTTAATGTCTGCTTTCATGCCCAGTCGCTGCAGATTCTCCTCCACGCGTTTAAGGCGTTGCGCATCCACGTCGACGGCCATTACATGGGCTTCCGGCGCGATTTCAAGGATGTGGGTCGTTTTGCCGCCGGGAGCCGCGCATAAATCCAGGATCTGTTCGCCGTTTTGCGGTTCAAGCAGTAACGCACAGCGCTGAGCGGACAAATCCTGCACGGTTACCCAACCCCGATCAAACCCAGGTAACTGACTGACGGGGGCAGGGGCGTCAAGCCGCAGCGCATCCGGCACGTCGTCAGCCGGTTGTGCATTCCTGCCACTTTCAACCAGCTTGTGCAGCCACGCGTCACGATCCTGGTGCTGACGGTTAATCCGCAGCCACATCGGCGGACGCAGATTATTGGCTTCCACAATCTGTTGCCACTGTTCCGGCCAGGCATGCTGCAATCGCTTTAGCAGCCATCCCGGATGCAGATAACGCTGTGGGCCATCCTGAATGCTGGCGAGCAGCTCTTCCCGCTGGCGCTGAAACTGGCGTAATACACCATTTAATAAGCCTTTCAGGCTGGTACGCTTCAGGACTTCGGCGCCCGCGACGGTTTCTGCCAGTGCGGCATGGGCAGGTACGCGGGTATATTCCAGCTGATAAAGACCGACCATAATCAGATAGTGCAGAACCCGCTGTTTGCCTGTCAGTGGACGCTCCATCAGTTTGCCGATTAGCGCTTCCAGCTGCGGCAATGTGCGCAATACGCCAAAACAGATTTCCTGCACTAACGCGCTATCTTTGTCAGAGAGTTTTTTCTGGGCGGCGGGGAGTGCCGTATTCAGGGATTCGCCCTTGTCGACAACGCGCTCAATAAGTTGAGCGGAGAGGCTACGCAGGTTGATTGATTTAGTCATAAGGTTTTGTCATCAAACAAAAGGCCCGGTGAGTGACCGGGCCTGAGAGTCAGTCCAGAAGGGTTCCAGGTTCAAACCATTCCCGGCGCGAGTTGAGAAGATCCTGAGCCGACATCGGTTTTTTACCGGCGGGCTGTAACTGCAGCAGATTAAGTACACCCTGAGCCGTCGCTACCTGTATGCCATGCTTATCCGCACTGATTATTTCACCCAGCGAACGATCGCAGTGAGGCAGGACACTTGCCTGCCAGACTTTTACGGGTTGATCATCAATGGTGAAAAAGCTCATCGGCCACGGGTTAAACGCGCGAATACAGCGCTCGAGCTGTTCTGCTGAGAGTGTCCAGTCAAGACGCGCCTCCTCTTTACTAAGCTTCTCAGCATAGTTGGCCAGAGTCTCATCCTGTTTTTCAGGTGAAGCCTGCTGTGTGCTCAGTAAGGTCAGCGTATCCAGCAGCCCCTGTGGACCAAGCTGCGCGAGCTTGTCATAGAGCGTTGCACTGGTATCGTGGGCAGTAATCGGACAAGCGAGCTTATGCAGCATATCGCCAGTATCCAGACCGACGTCCATCTGCATAATGGTCACGCCGGTTTCACTGTCGCCAGCCCACAGAGCGCGCTGAATAGGCGCGGCTCCGCGCCAGCGCGGCAGCAGCGAACCATGAACGTTGATACAGCCGAGACGTGGCATATCCAGCACGGCCTTGGGCAGAATCAATCCGTAGGCCACAACTACCATCACATCTGCCTTCAGATCAGCGACCAGTCGCTGATTTTCTTCAGGTCGCAGAGACTTCGGCTGATAAACCGGAATGTCATGTGACAGCGCCAGCGTTTTGACCGGGCCTGGGGTGAGTTTGTTACCGCGACCCGCAGGACGATCAGGTTGGGTGAATACGCCGATAACCTGATGTTCAGAAGCAAGCAGCGCGTCAAGATGACGCGCTGCGAAGTCAGGTGTGCCGGCAAAGATGATTTTTAGCGGGGCAGACACGTTTATCCCTTCTTAAGCTCTCAGGAAGCCTGCGCGTTCTGACGCGCCAGTTTCTCTAATTTAGTTTTGATTCGTTGCCGCTTCAGAGGCGACAGATAATCAATAAACAGTTTGCCTTCCAGATGATCAATCTCATGCTGGATGCAGATGGCCAGTAACTCGCTGGCTTCCAGCTCGAAACTTTTACCGTCACGATCAAGGGCGCGAACCTTTACCCGCTCGGCACGTGGAACAAATGCGCGCTGTTCCGGAATAGAGAGGCAACCCTCTTCAATACCGGTTTCGCCGCTTTTTTCCAGCAGCTCAGGGTTGATCAGGACTAAACGCTCTTCACGACTTTCAGAGACATCAATCACGATAATGCGCTGATGAATATCGACCTGCGTAGCCGCAAGACCTATACCTTCTTCGGCATACATCGTCTCGAACATATCATCAACGATACGCTGAATGTCTGCGTTAACTTCTTTAACGGGCGCGGCGACTTTGCGAAGACGCTCGTCAGGGAAATGTAATACCTGCAAAACTGACATAAATATCCAGATCTGTATTCGGTTAAGAAAAGATTACTGCCTCATATTGTAGACTTTTCGAGGCCTGATTGACAGCATTGTGCGGCAGGAAGCAAGGGCGATCAGGGAGCAGGAGATGGACAAAATAGGGCAGTATGTGCGGCTGGCTGCCGTCACCGGAATGACAGGGAAACGCTGGGTTGACGTGGCGCAGCAGACAGGTGCCGGACCGGCAGACGATGAGCAGCTTATCCGGCTTGGGTTAGACGCCAGCCAGCGGCAGCAATATTATGAATTTAATGAAAAAAATATTGAGCAAGTCTGTTCCTGGCTGGCGCAGAGTCCGGCTCATCATCTGATTACCGCTCTGGATGCAGCTTATCCAGCCCGTCTTAAAGAAACCAATCGTTTTCCGCCCCTGCTCTATATTGATGGCGATCCTGCCGTTATCACTACACCACAGTTAGCCATTGTGGGGAGCCGAAACAGCTCCCACTATGGTCGTTACTGGTGTGACTGGTTTACCCAGCATTTAAGCGCGGGCGGATTGACTATCACCAGCGGACTGGCGCGGGGTATTGATGGCGTTGCACATCAGGCCGCACTCAACGTGGGCGGTAAAACGGTGGCAGTGTTAGGAAGCGGATTGCAGCGTCTCTATCCCAAAAACCATACAGGCCTTGCCGCCGAGATCGTCGAGCAGGGCGGTGCTATCGTTTCTGAGTTTCCACTGACGACCATACCGCATCCCCTTAATTTTCCACGCCGCAATCGTATCATTAGCGGCCTGAGCCACGGTGTGCTGGTGGTAGAAGCCTCGCTGAAAAGTGGCTCACTGGTGACGGCCCGTTATGCGCTGGAGCAAAATCGCAATGTCTATGCTTTACCTGGCGCACTCGGCAACCCGTTAAGCGAAGGCGTAAACTGGCTGATTCAGCAGGGCGCGCTGCTGGTGGCTCATCCCAATAACATCGTAGAAGATCTGGCAAATGCACTTAACTGGCTACCTGTGGCTCAGGCGGATGAAATTTATTCTGAGGTGAGGGACGATGCTCCATTGCCATTTGCTGATGTGTTGGCTAACGTAGGAGATGATGTTACACCTGTTGACGTTGTCGCTGAACGTGCCGGCCAATCTGTGCCAGTTATCTCAGCTCAGTTGCTGGAACTGGAGTTAGCAGGATGGATCGCAGCTGTACCCGGCGGCTATGTCCGATTGAGGAGGGCATGCCATGTTCGACGTACTGATGTACTTGTTTGAAACATATATCCACAACGAAGCAGAAATGGGTGTTGATCAGGACAGATTGACAGACGACCTGACGGATGCCGGGTTCCATCGTGAAGATGTTTACAGTGCGCTGAACTGGTTAGAAAGACTGGCTGACTATCAGGAAGGACTGGTAGAACCAATTTTACTGACAAATGATCCGCTCTCCATGCGTATTTATACCGATGAAGAGAGCAAACGTTTAGATGCTGACAGCCGTGGTTTCCTGCTGTTCCTGGAGCAGATTCAGGTGCTGAACCTGGAAACCCGTGAAATGGTCATCGAACGTATCATGGCGCTGGATACCTCTGAGTTTGACCTTGAGGATCTCAAATGGGTGGTGCTGATGGTGTTGTTCAACATCCCGGGATGTGAAAATGCCTATCAGCAGATGGAAGAACTGCTATTCGACGCCAATGAAGGTATGCTGCATTAAATTTCCTTTCATGCATTGATCGCTATGAGTAAAGCTGCACTCTTCACCGTGCGTAAACAGGATCCCTGCCCCGCTTGCGGGGCAGAACTGGTTATCCGCTCCGGTAAACACGGTCCTTTTCTGGGCTGCACGAACTACCCGGCTTGTGACTACATCCGACCTTTAAAAGGTCAGGCCGATGGCCATGTGGTCAAAGTGCTGCAAGGCCATGCCTGTCCTGAATGCGGTGCGGATAAAGTGTTGCGGCAGGGGCGTTTTGGCATGTTCATCGGCTGCAGCCTCTATCCGGAATGCGGATACACAGAAACCATCGATAAACCGGATGAAACCTCGCTGGCCTGCCCACAGTGCCATGAAGGCCGGTTAGTTCAGCGGCGTTCCCGTTATGGCAAAACGTTTCACTCCTGCGATCGTTATCCGGCCTGTCAGTTTGTCGTCAATCTGACACCCGTTGCCGGAATCTGTCCTTATTGTGAGTATCCGCTGTTAGTTGAGAAAAAGACGGCTCAGGGCGTTAAGCGCTTCTGCGCCAGTAAGAGTTGTGGCAAAGCCATCGCTGAAGAGAATTCATAGACCATGGAAAATCAACACCTCGCCGATTCACTTGAGACCTGTTTAGAGCATCTGAATCGTCAGGCGGTCATCGCCTATCCTACGGAAGCCGTATTTGGTCTGGGCTGTGACCCTGACAGTGAATCTGCCGTTATGGCCCTGCTGGCACTCAAACAGCGCCCGGTAGAGAAGGGGCTCATCCTCATTGCGGCTGATTACAGTCAGCTTGAGCCTTACATCTCGGCGCGCGAACTTTCTGTAATCCAGCGGGAGCGGATGTTTGCCCGCTGGCCCGGCCCGGTGACTTTTGTCGTACCGGTACCGCCACAAACGCCTCGCTGGCTTACCGGACAGTTTGATTCACTGGCCATTCGCGTCAGTGATCATCCGGATGTTCAGGCGCTATGCCGCGCGTTTGGCAAACCGCTGGTCTCGACCAGCGCAAATCTGTCAGGCCTCCCTCCCTGCCGCACAGCAGAAGAAGTGAAGCAGCAGTTTGGTGAGCCGTTCCCGGTTCTGGCGGGTAAAACGGGTGGACGACTCAATCCTTCTGAAATCCGCGATGTCATCAGCGGCGAACTTATACGTCAGGGTTAATTTATGGATCACTTCGCCGTTTTCGGTAATCCGATCAGCCACAGTAAATCGCCGCTAATCCATCAGGCTTTTGCTGAGCAGACGGGCATTGAACATCGCTATGGTCGCATCTGTGCCCCGGTTGATGGTTTTCCTCAATCGCTTTCTGCTTTTTTCGAGCAGGGAGGTCGTGGTGCCAACGTGACGTTACCTTTCAAACAGCAGGCATGGGAATTTGCCGATCAGCTCAGCGAACGTGCAGCTCTGTCCGGTGCGGTAAACACCGTCAAAAAGCTCAGTGATGGGCAAATCCTGGGAGACAACACGGATGGTATCGGCTTGTTAAGCGATCTTGAACGGCTAAATATGATCAACGCTGGCGATAATGTCTTGCTGGTGGGAGCGGGCGGGGCCGCTCGCGGTGTCATTCTGCCGCTGCTTTCAGCAGGCGTGACGCTTACCGTCGTCAATCGTACAGCCGCGCGCGCTGAAGAGCTGGCGAACCTGTTTAGCGCGAGCGGGAGTATCCGGGCATCTGGTTTTGAGCAACTGACGGATCAGCGCTTTAATCTGATCATCAACGCCACGTCAAGTGGTGTGAATGGAGAAACGCCTCCTTTACCTGCAGAAGTAATCCATTCAGATGTGCGCTGTTATGACATGTTTTACCAAAGCGGGCTAACGCCTTTTTTATGCGGGTGTCAGGCGCAGGGGACTCATCATCTGGCCGATGGACTGGGGATGCTGGTGGGGCAGGCTGCGCATTCCTTCTATCTATGGCACGGTGTGATGCCGGAAATCACGCCGGTGATTGCTCAGCTTAAGCAGAACATGCAGCCATGAATCAGGCGATACAGTTCCCGGATGAGGAAACCTATGACGCTGAACTAAACGCAGTCTGTTTTCCAGTACTGGTCAATGGCATGCGGCTGAATTGTGCAATCAGCCGCGATTCGCTGGCTTCACGTTTTGGTAAAGGGGAGGCGATGGCGCTGTTTCGGCACCATCGTTGGGATCTGGAAGATGAGGCCGAAGCGGCTGTTCGTCAGGATAACGTGGATGCTCAGGGCTGGGTCTGGCTATCTCCCGCCAGATAATCCTCTTTCCAGCCAACATAGTTATTGGCGGAATAGCGCAGACCTTCCTTCTCACTGTCATTCAGCGGCCTGACCTGCTTTACCGGGCTACCCAGATAGAGATAGCCGCTCTCCAGTCTTTTACCGGGCGGCACCAGGCTTCCGGCACCAATCATCACCTCTTCTTCTACTATTACGCCATCCAGCAGAATCGATCCCATTCCGACCAGCACGCGATCGCCAATGGTACAGCCGTGTAGCATCGCTTTATGCCCGACGGTGACGTCCTCGCCAATAATAAGAGGAAAGCCCAGCGGGTTGGCGGCTGATTTATGTGTGACGTGCAGAACACTGCCATCCTGCACATTAGTACGGGCACCAATGCGGACCTGATTCACATCACCCCTGATCGCAACCAGCGGCCAGATGCTCACATCATCCTCCATAATCACATCACCGACGACAACACTGCTTGGATCGACCATCACGCGCTGGCCAGTTTGCGGGAAAAGATCTTTATAGGGACGTAGGGCGGAAGTCATCTTGTTCTCCTTTGTTCTGTTTTCACTGCAGCCTGATGCCATTTTAGCCAGCTGACAAGCCAATTCTGACCCGGATCGCTGGCGATCTCATCAATCTGGATCATTTATAACCGTTCAGATAAAAGATCCTAAAAAAGGGTTGTGCTCTGAAACGGGATCCCTATAATGCGCCTCCATCGACACGGCACACCGGCAACGGGAAACGGGTTGAAGGTTCAGGAGACTGACCCGCCGGAGAAAACTTCTGAGAAAGAGGTTGACTCTGCAGGAGGAAAGCGTAATATACGCCACCTCGCGACAGGACGCTAACGCACTGTTCGCACTGCTC
>NZ_JANZNP010000022.1:0-25851 GCF_025153065.1 Pantoea sp. XY16
GTGCGTTAGCGTCCTGTCGCGAGGTGGCGTATATTACGCTTTCCTCCTGCAGAGTCAACCTCTTTCTCAGAAGTTTTTCTCCGGCGGCGCAGTCTCCTGTGCCTTCAACCCGTTTCCCGTTTCCGGTGTGCCGTGTTGATGGATGCGCATTATAGGGAGTTGCCGGAGAGTCGCAACCCATAAATTGCATAAAAAAGAGCGTTCGCTGCATTCCACAGCAAAAGCCGCTGTTATACGCAGTTACGCACAATGTTATCCACACAGAGCAGGCTGAATGAATTTAGGCGAGCATCACGCAAACGTTTTCGCTACAATGCCGGGCAATATTCCGGACACCCCTTTTCGGGGCGTTACCTGAGGTTTTTGATCTTTTCTTCTTATATAGAAGAGAAAACCGCTGTAAAGCCTGACGTAACGCTCTTATATACGCGAAACAAAGCCAAGGGATAAACCACCATGCAACAACCTCGTCCTGTACGCCGCGCATTGCTCAGTGTCTCTGACAAAGCCGGTATCCTCGAATTTGCTCAGTCGCTCTCAAGTCGCGGTGTCGAACTGCTCTCCACAGGTGGAACCGCTCGCCTTCTGGCGGATGCGGGTCTGGCTGTTACTGAAGTCTCTGACTACACCGGTTTCCCGGAAATGATGGATGGACGCGTCAAAACCCTGCATCCGAAAGTGCATGGCGGCATTCTGGGTCGTCGCGGCCAGGATGATGCCATCATGGCGCAGCACGACATCAGCCCAATCGACATGGTGGTCGTTAACCTCTATCCCTTTGCACAGACGGTCGCCCGTGAAGGATGTTCACTGGAAGAGGCGGTGGAAAACATCGACATCGGTGGCCCGACCATGGTGCGCTCTGCTGCCAAGAACCATAAAGATGTCGCCATTGTGGTCAGCAGCGGTGACTACGACGCCATCATTGCTGAAATGGATGCGCATGAGAACGCGCTGACGCTTGAGACCCGTTTCGATCTGGCCATCAAAGCCTTCGAACATACCGCCGCCTATGACAGCATGATCGCTAACTACTTCGGTACCCTGGTGCCGGCCTATCACGGTGAACGCAATCAGCCCGCTGGCCGTTTCCCGCGTACCCTGAATCTGAACTTCATTAAGAAGCAGGATATGCGTTACGGCGAGAACAGCCATCAGGATGCTGCCTTCTATATAGAAGAGAACATTACTGAAGCGTCAGTAGCGACCGCGCAGCAGGTTCAGGGCAAAGCGCTCTCCTATAACAATATTGCTGACACGGATGCGGCACTGGAATGCGTTAAAGAGTTCAGTGAACCCGCCTGCGTCATTGTTAAGCATGCTAACCCCTGTGGTGTCGCGACCGGTGACAATCTGCTGGCAGCCTATGAGCGTGCTTACCAGACCGACCCGACCTCCGCGTTCGGCGGCATCATTGCCTTTAACCGCGAGCTGGATGAAGCGACGGCACAGGCGATTATCAGCCGCCAGTTTGTTGAGGTGATCATCGCGCCTGCCGTTTCCGAAGCCGCGCTAAAAATTACCGCTGCGAAACAGAATGTTCGTGTCCTGATCTGCGGCCAGTGGCAAAACCGCACTGCCGCGCTGGATTTTAAACGCGTCAATGGCGGCCTGCTGGTCCAGGATCGTGATCTCGGCATGGTGGACGCCAGCCAGCTGCGTGTAGTCAGCAAGCGCCAGCCAACAGAACAGGAGCTGCGTGATGCGCTGTTCTGCTGGAAAGTCGCGAAGTTCGTTAAGTCCAATGCCATTGTGTATGCACGCGACAACATGACTATCGGCATTGGCGCGGGTCAGATGAGCCGCGTCTACTCCGCTAAAATTGCGGGTATTAAAGCAGCCGATGAAGGTCTGGAAGTGAAAGGCTCAGCCATGGCGTCAGATGCCTTCTTCCCGTTCCGCGATGGTATTGATGCCGCCGCCGCGGCAGGCGTGAGCTGCGTTATCCAGCCAGGTGGCTCCATCCGCGATGAAGAAGTGATTGCGGCAGCCGATGAGCATGACATTGCGATGATCTTCACCGACATGCGCCACTTCCGCCATTAATCGTTCTGGAGAGTAACAGATGAAAATTTTAGTAATCGGCAATGGCGGACGTGAACATGCTCTGGCCTGGAAAGCGGCCCAGTCGCCACTGGCGGAAACCGTATTTGTCGCGCCAGGTAATGCGGGCACCGCATTAGAGCCTGCGCTGCAGAACGTCGCGATCAGTGCGACAGATGTCCCTGCCCTGCTTGAATTTGCCCAGCGTGAAAAGATCGATCTGACGATTGTCGGGCCGGAAGCGCCGCTGGTGATTGGCGTCGTGGATGCCTTCCGTAAGGCAGGGCTGGCTATCTTTGGTCCGACGCAGGCCGCGGCACAGCTGGAAGGCTCTAAAGCCTTCACCAAAGATTTTCTGGCACGTCACCAGATCCCCAGCGCGGCGTATCAGAACTTTACCGACGTTGAGCCTGCTCTCGCATATTTGCGTGAGAAAGGTGCGCCCATCGTTATTAAAGCCGACGGCCTGGCCGCAGGTAAAGGCGTGATTGTCGCAATGACGCTGCAGGAAGCTGAGGATGCGGTTCAGGATATGCTGGCCGGTAACGCGTTTGGCGATGCCGGACACCGCATTGTGATTGAAGAGTTTCTGGATGGCGAAGAAGCCAGCTTCATCGTGATGGTAGACGGCGAGCATGTACTGCCGATGGCCACCAGCCAGGATCACAAACGCGTCGGCGATGGCGACACTGGTCCGAACACCGGTGGTATGGGGGCCTACTCGCCGGCTCCGGTTGTCACCGATGAGATCCACCAGCGCGTGATGGATCAGGTTATCTGGCCAACCGTGCGTGGCATGGCCGCAGAAGGCAACGTCTACACCGGTTTCCTCTATGCCGGTCTGATGATCGACCACACCGGGCAGCCGAAAGTAATCGAATTTAACTGCCGCTTCGGCGATCCGGAAACGCAGCCGATCATGCTGCGCCTTCAGTCGGATCTGGTCGATCTTTGCCTGGCTGCCTGTGACGGTAAGCTGGATCAGAAAAAGTCACAATGGGATCCCCGTCCTGCGCTGGGTGTGGTACTGGCGGCAGGCGGTTATCCGGGTAATTACGCTCAGGGCGATCAGATTCATGGGCTGCCACTGGAAGAGGTTGCCGACGGCAAGGTATTCCACGCCGGAACACGTCTGGAAGAGGATCGGGTACTGACGAACGGTGGCCGTGTGCTGTGCGTCACTGCGCTGGGTGACGATGTCGCTGCGGCACAAAAGCGGGCTTACGAGCTGACAAAGCCAATTTCATGGCAGGGCAGTTTCTGTCGCCGCGATATCGGCTACCGCGCTATTAACCGCGAATAAGCGAAGGGGGCACCTGGTGCCCCCTTTTCACTTCACATATCGTCTTCTGTCGGCTGCTGTGAGCAGTCATCCTTCTGACTGACCCGCAACAACTGAATTCCTTCAGGTGCTTCAAGCCATGACACCATCAGCGGTGCCGATGCGCTACGCTGCTGCTGTGTCAGCATCTGCACCTCGTCAGCATCAAAAGCGGGTCTGACCTGCTGGCCTTCACAATTCTCCAGCACATTGTTTCCCAGCCAGTGTCCCTGTTTCAGGAACACCTGACCGCTTAACAGCGCATCGCTGAGGTTACGCATGCGCTCGGCATCAAACTTATAGAGTTCAACCGCATCCGGGCTGACCGCTTCACGCCGGCCTGCAAGCTGGCGCTGCATAAAGTTGAGACCACCCGCCTGGTCGAAGCGCAGGGTTACATCGTCAGGTTGTTTGCCCTTCACCTGGCGCTGAATGCTGATCAATGACTCTTCCAGCCAGACATAGTCAGTCACTTCACCTTCACCGCCACTGAACGGCGTATAGAGGGTGCGGATATGAACTGACTGATGGTCGCTATTTTTGCGCCAGATACGAACAACACCACGATCGGCAAGATAGCCACTGGCAGAAAAGGGAGGTATATCCGGAGTCGAGCTGCAGCCGAAAAGAAACAGAGAGAGAAACAGAACAGATAAACGCGGTAACAGCGGAATCATGATGGCTGGCCTCTTAAAAACAAAAGGGGCGAAACGCCCCCTGTTTTAAAGCTTAACCGCAGTGCGACGTCTTACTTAACGGCGTCTTTCAGCGCTTTACCAGACACGAATGCCGGTACGTTTGCTGCAGCGATTTTAATCTCTTTGCCAGTCTGCGGGTTACGACCGGTACGCTCAGCGCGGTGGTTCACTTTAAAAGTACCAAAACCAACCAGTTGTACAGCATCACCATCTTTCAGAGACTCAGTGATCGCAGCCAGAGTCGATTCCAGCGCTGCCTTTGCCTGGGTTTTAGACAGGTCAGCTTTTTCTGCGATCACATCAATCAGTTGAGTCTTGTTCATAAGTTATCCTTAAAGTGTATTTATCGCTTGCTAAGCAACGAGTGCGAGGGAAAAGCCATATTCTGGCACTCTTCTGCCTGCACGCACCGATAGCCACAATTTTCAGCCCCCCAAATGTAGACCAGACAGGGGGCCAATGTGAAGCCTTCAGGCGCGCTAATTCGGGCCTGAAGTCACGTTTTATCGCCTTACTGCTGGAAATTTATACCGATGTTACTAATTCCCGCTTCACGCAGGTCAGATCGCAGACCTTTAATCAATTCAAGGTCGCGCTCTTCACATTCCGCCAGCAGACGGAAAATCTCCCACTGGAGGTCCCACTCATCGATGATAGCCGGGTTTTCACGCAGCTCTTCATCGGTCATTTCGCGTCCAGCCTGGGTCATCTCCAGCATAGCGACGGTGGTAATTGAGGTCTCGCTGACTTCAATAGCATGCTCAAGCGTTTCGCCGCTCAGCTGCGCATGAACGACTTCGCTTAATGCCACACAGGCATCGATAGCCGGATAAACGCCGTAAACCTCAAATGCATCGCCATCAGGAATGGCGGCTTCGAGTTTTTCCAGCTGGCTGTCGAAGTTAATCTTCGCATCTTTGACCGTCAGGTTTTCCCAGATCAGATCAAGAATCCGGCGATAGAGTGCCGGATCGGCAAATTCAGTCTGCTCGCAGAATGCGCGATAGTTGGGATACATGCGTTCGCACAGGCAGGCCATAAAAGTCAGGTGCTGCCAGCTTTCCAGCTTCGCCAGACGCAGATGAACGGGGTTCTGTAACATAAAGGTGGCTCTTATTCGTTTCTCTGGCCGCAGTGTAACTGCAAAACCGCAACACAAACAGTGTTAAAGCGCGTTTTGCCAGCGCTGGAAAGCGGTTCGGTTAGAGGCAACCGCATCGGCCCAGCGGGTAGGTTCCGGCAACCGGTAACCGCGCGTACAGTTTTCGACCCACTGCAGCGCCGTATCCAGGCTGACACGATGACCGGTGGCGACAAACAGCGGATTACAACGCAGCTTGCTGCGCCATACCCAGCCTATCTGCTCACCTTTGTCGATCAGCGGCTGACGGCTGCCAGGCTGCGCATCCAGATCGTCAAAACGCCCGCAGAGACGACTTTTCGCAACACCAATAGTGGGCACATCGACCAGCAGGCCAAAATGCGATGCGACGCCCAGCCGTCTTGGATGCGAAATACCGTGTCCATCCACAAACAACAGATCAGGCTTTTGCTCCAGCATCTGCCAGGCAGCCATCAGCGCCGGATATTCACGGAAGGAGAGAAAGCCCGGAATATAGGGCATGGTGGTCTCAACGCGCGCGATGCGATGCTCCACCAGTTTTAACGAGGGATATTCCAGTATCACCATCGCCGCCCGCGTGACGGTGCCGTCCTGCTCAAACCCAACGTCTGCCCCGCCAATAAAGCGGGGCGGCAGAACGTCAAAGTCATCTTCACGCACCACGTCAGCGGCGCGTTGTAACTGCTCAGCGCGAAGTGCGGCAATGTCCATAATTACTCCTGATGCCAGGGACGCGATAAACGATGCACAGCATCAACAAAGACACCGGCATTTTCGGGCGGAACGTCCTGATGAATGCCATGCCCCAGATTAAAGACATGACCAGTGCCTGAGCCAAAACGCTCCAGAATACCGGCCACCTCCTGCTCGATACGTTCAGGTGCCGCATAGAGCATAGAGGGATCCATGTTGCCCTGCAGCGCAACTTTGTCGCCTACGCGGCGGCGTGCATCATCAATATCGGTGGTCCAGTCGAGACCCAGCGCATCACAACCGGTGGCAGCCATCGCTTCCAGCCACTGTCCGCCGCCTTTGGTAAAGAGCGTCACCGGCACGCGGCGGCCGTCGTTTTCACGCAGCAGGCCATCGACAATCTTGTGCATGTAGTGCAGGGAGAATTCGCGATAGTCACGACCGGTCAGCACGCCGCCCCAGGTATCAAAGACCATGACGGACTGCGCTCCGGCGCGGATCTGAGCGTTGAGATAGAGGATGACGCTGTCGGCCAGCTTATCCAGCATCGCGTGCAGCGTCGCCGGATCGGCATACATCATCTTCTTAATTTTAGTAAAGGCCTTACTGCTGCCGCCTTCCACCATGTAGGTGGCCAGCGTCCACGGACTGCCTGAGAAGCCAATCAGCGGCAGATCGCCATTCAGGTTTTTACGGATGGTGCGGACCGCATTCATCACATAGCCCAGCTCCATTTCAGGATCGGGCACCGGCAAACGCTCAACGTCAGCGCGGCAGGTCACAGGATTAGAGAAACGCGGGCCTTCGCCGGTTTCAAAGTAGAGACCCAGTCCCATCGCATCCGGAATGGTCAGGATGTCACTGAAGAGGATGGCGGCATCCAGCGGATAACGGCGCAGCGGCTGCAGGGTCACTTCACAGGCCAGCTCGGCGTTTTTACACAGCGACATGAAATCACCCGCCTGGGCGCGTGTCGCTTTGTACTCCGGCAAATAGCGCCCGGCTTGTCGCATCATCCATACCGGCGTGACATCAACCGGCTGACGTAACAGGGCACGCAAATAACGATCGTTCTTCAGTTCACTCATCTCAACACTCTCTCAATAACAGGCGTGTAGTGTAGCACTTTCACGCTTCGGCGCGGCACAGGGCGACGGTATCTTCAATCAGGCGGCGCGCTACCGTGCCTGGCGGTGGCAGCAAAGGCAGCGCATCAAAACGGAACCAGGCGGCATCCAGCAGCTCTTTACCGTCATGTTGCAGATCGCCGCTGTCATACTCCGCCATGAACGCCGTCATCAGCGATTGCGGGAAGGGCCACGGCTGGGAGGTCACGTAACGGACGTTTTTGACGCGGATATTGCTCTCTTCCATCACTTCCCGGGCAACGGCCTGCTCCAGCGTCTCGCCGACCTCCACAAAACCGGCCAGCACGGTGTAGACCTTGTTGCGATGGCGGGCATGATTCGCCAGCAGGATTTCATCGCCGCGACGGATAGCCACAATGATGCAGGGCGCGATCTGCGGATAGTAACGCTCACGGCAATGACTGCAGAGACAGGCAAATTCATGTTTGCTGTGGTGCATCTCATGTCCGCAGTAGCCGCACCAGCGATGAGAGCGGTAGAACTCCGCCAGCTGTACACCGCGACCCACCAGCTGAAACAGCGCCACATCCTGATCGATCAGCTGTCGCACGGAGAACATATCGGAGGAACGCGGCTCACAAATCAGCCAGACTTTTTCGCCCTGCCATTCACCAATGGTCCGGGCCTTACTGCCAGTTAAACCGAATTTTTCGGCGTTTCCGTGGGGTAAATCACCTTGTGGCAACCAAAGTTTTTGTTCATGGCTGACAATCCACCATCCAGCGTCTACGCTTGAGATTTCGCATTGCATTTATTTCGTCATCCTTAGCGTCAACTCGCACGCTGAAGCCCTGATGTTAAGTGTGTAGATAAACAACTATAACTCACATGGAGTTAGATATGCTTAACCAGTTAGACGTCCTGGCTGAACGCGTAGGTGGCAGTAATGAACTGGTCGATTCGTGGCTTGAAGCGCGTCGCCAGCTACTGGTGACCTATTATCACCTGGTCGGTCTTAAACCTAAAAAAGAGGCGCTGACGCGTCTTGATGAGCAGGCACTCGACAACTTCTGTCACGGCCTGGTCGACTATCTTTCTGCCGGTCACTTCAGTATCTATGAGCGCGTGATCAGTGAAATGAGTGGCGACAGCCCGATGATCGCCGCCGCGCAGATCTATCCTCCGCTGGAGGCAAACACTGAGCGTCTGATGCAGCTGTATGACGGTCACCTGCAGCAGGCCATTGACGATGAAAACTGCATGACCTTCCAGCAGGCTCTCTCCGAAGTGGGTGAAGTGCTGGAATCACGCTTTACGCTGGAAGATAAGCTGATTCAGCTGGCCTGGGATAACCAGCTTGCTACGCCACCAGTGGCGAATGACAGCCAAATCGCGCGTCCGGCTTAGTGGTTAACAATGGCAAAGGGCTTGAGATTATCCTGTAGCCCTTTTATGCTGAACAGGTTCTGAGGAGCGCTCTCCAAAGAACCTTTTTTATTTTAGCTTTGAAATGTGAGGTTTTTACGCCCGAGTCTGTTATCAGACACCCGCGAAAAAACCGCTTCTTGTCGGAGTGCCCAGTTGGGCTGAGACCGTTAATTCGGGATCCGCGGAACCTGACCAGGTTAGAACCTGCGTAGGGAACAAGAGTAAAACTTCTCTGTATGCCAGCATGCCTGTGCTGTCTATACGGTTACTCCTTCCGAACTCCGGACAAGCATCGTTCCCCCTTAACAGGAAGATTGCTATGTCTGACCCAAAAATGTCCCGTCGTGAACAGCGTACCCAGGCGCAGGAATTTATCGATTCCCTGCAAAGCGGCAGTGCTTTTCCTCAGTCCCGTCGCGTCTGGATTACCGGTGGCCGGGAAGATATTCGCGTGCCGATGCGTGAAATCACCCTAAGCCCGACCCATATCGGCGGCAGCAAAGAACAGCCTCTCTATGAGCAAAATGAAGCGGTGCCGGTCTATGATACGGCAGGTGCGTATGGCGATCCCGCGGCACAGATTGATGTGCATCGCGGTCTGGAAAAGCTGCGCGCACGCTGGATTGCTGAACGCGACGACAGTGAGCTTCTTGAGCAGAACAGCTCGGGCTATACCCAGCAGCGACTGGCTGACGAGGGGCTGGATCATCTGCGCTTCGATCACCTGCCAACACCGCGCCGCGCCCGTGCAGGCCGCCGTGTCACGCAACTGCACTATGCCCGTCAGGGCATGATTACCCCGGAGATGGAGTTCATCGCCCTGCGGGAAAACATGGGCCGTGAGCGAATCCGCAGTGAGGTGCTGCTGCAACAGCATCCGGGGCACAGTTTTGGCGCGCATCTGCCCGCCGATATCACACCCGAGTTTGTCCGTCAGGAGGTCGCTGACGGACGCGCCATTATCCCTGCCAATATCAATCATCCTGAATCGGAGCCGATGATCATTGGCCGTAACTTCCTCGTCAAGGTCAATGCCAACATCGGTAACTCGGCAGTCACCTCTTCTATCGAGGAAGAAGTAGAAAAGCTGGTGTGGTCGACCCGCTGGGGTGCCGACACGGTGATGGATCTCTCTACCGGTCGCTATATTCATGAAACGCGAGAATGGATTTTGCGAAACAGCCCGGTGCCCATCGGGACCGTGCCGATCTATCAGGCGCTGGAAAAAGTGAATGGCGTGGCCGAGGCGCTGAACTGGGAAATATTCCGGGACACGCTGCTGGAGCAGGCGGAACAGGGCGTCGATTACTTCACTATTCACGCGGGCGTACTGCTGCGTTATGTCCCGATGACGGCGAAACGCCTCACGGGAATTGTCTCGCGGGGTGGCTCGATCATGGCGAAATGGTGCCTGTCCCACCATCAGGAGAGCTTCCTGTATGAGCACTTCCGCGAGATTTGTGAAATCTGCGCCGCTTACGATGTCTCCCTGTCGCTGGGCGATGGTCTGCGTCCGGGTTCCATTCAGGATGCCAACGATGAGGCGCAGTTTGCCGAACTGCGTACCCTGGGCGAACTGACGCGTATTGCCTGGGAGTATGACGTTCAGGTGATGATTGAAGGTCCGGGACATGTGCCGATGCATATGATCCGCCGTAATATGACTGAACAGCTCGATCTGTGCAATGAAGCTCCCTTCTACACGCTTGGGCCGCTGACCACTGATATCGCGCCCGGCTACGACCATTTCACCTCGGGTATTGGTGCCGCCATGATTGGCTGGTTTGGTTGTGCCATGCTGTGCTACGTCACGCCCAAAGAGCATCTGGGTCTGCCGAACAAAGAGGACGTGAAGCAGGGGTTGATCACCTACAAAATTGCGGCGCATGCTGCCGATCTGGCGAAAGGCCACCCTGGAGCGCAGATCCGTGATAACGCCATGTCTAAAGCACGCTTTGAATTCCGCTGGGAAGATCAGTTTAACCTTGCGCTGGATCCCCATACGGCGCGGGCAATGCATGATGAAACCCTGCCGCAGGAGTCAGGCAAGGTGGCCCATTTCTGCTCAATGTGCGGCCCTAAATTCTGCTCGATGAAAATTTCCCAGGAGGTGCGCGAGTTTGCGGCACGCCAGGATGCCCGTGCCGAGCCGGTTGAAGTGGGCATGGCGCAGGTGTCAGATCGTTTCCGCAGCCGCGGCGGTGAGCTCTATCACCCCGCCGATGCCATTAAGGAGGAGTAACGATGCCCGCATTTCCCGCTACCGTCCCGCGCCTGGGACTTTATCCGGTGGTTGATAGCCCCGAGTGGATCGAACGCCTGCTTGAAACGGGCGTTCGCACGATGCAGTTGCGCATCAAAGATCGGCCTGATGAGGTCGCCGAACCCGCCATTGCTCAGGCGATTGCGTTAGGTAAACGCTACGACGCCCGCCTGTTTATCAATGACTACTGGCAGCTGGCGATTAAACATCAGGCTTATGGCGTACATCTGGGTCAGGAGGATCTCGATGTCGCCGATCTTGCTCGCATTCATCAGGCAGGATTGCGTCTGGGGCTCTCCACCCATGACGATGCGGAACTGGATCGCGCTCTGGCAATCCAGCCCTCTTACATCGCACTTGGGCATATTTTCCCGACGCAGACCAAAGAGATGCCTTCTTCGCCGCAGGGCATTGAGCAGCTGAAACGGCATCTGACACGGCTGACGCATATTCCCACCGTGGCGATTGGTGGTATCTCGATTGCGCGGGCACCCGAGGTGCTGGCCACCGGCGTAGGCAGCATTGCTGTGGTGAGTGCGATTACTCAGGCAGATGACTGGCGTGCCGCAACGCGCACCCTTCTGGCGCTGGCAGGACCAGGCGACTAAGCATTTATGGAACCTGTCGCGCATAGCGGCTGCAAAATCGGTAAAGCCAGCATTATTCCGGGAAAGTGCCGCGTAAAGGTGCATGTTGCCGCTGGCGTGCTGTGATCCAAAACTTTAACGTGGCATCCGTCAGGTTAAGGTTATCTGACCAGGGCCGGATCCCTCCTCTTGCCGGCCCTGCTTCTTCTCTTCGCTATGCGAGCGTAGAGGCTGAAGCCTGGGTCTCATGCTGGCACGAGAGCATGGCGCGCTCGACGGCCGCACCCACCCGCGCCAGCGCCTGTTCAGTCTGCTCGTTGATCGGCAGCCCGTAGTTTAAGCGCAGACAGTTACGGTATTTCCCCGACGCTGAAAACAGTGAACCCACAGCAATCTGAATTTTTGACTCGCGCAGTTCCCGGTTAAGACGAACCGCATCAAACGCTTCGGGAAGTTCTATCCACATCAGAAAACCGCCCTGAGGACGGGAAACGCAGATGCCGCAGGGAAAGTAGTGGCGTACCCAGCAGCTAAAAGTTTCATAGTTACGATGATAGAGTTGCCGCATCCGGCGCAGATGAGGCTGATAATGGCCCTGACGGATAAACTCGGAGACCGCATGCTGAGGCTGTGTGGCGGTGGAGCCGGTGACAATATATTTCATGTGCAGCACGCGGTCACGATAGCGGCCTGGTGCAACCCAGCCAACGCGTAAACCTGGCGCCAGCGTTTTCGAAAAGGAGCTGCACAGCAACACCCGGCCATCGAGATCCAGCGATTTGATGGTAGGCGGACGCGGATATTCCCAGGCTAACTCACCATAGACATCATCTTCAATCACTGCCGCGTCAAACCGCTGCGCCAGCACCAGCAAAGCCCGCTTACGCGGCTCAGACATGATAAATCCCAGCGGATTATTGCAGTTCGGCACAACAACAACCGCTTTAATCGGCCATTGATCAAAGGCCAGCTCCAGCGCTTCCAGACTGATGCCGGTGACTGCATCGGTTGGGATCTCGATGGCACGAATGCCAAAGCCGCGCAGAGTTTGCATAATGCCGTGAAACGACGGTGATTCAACGGCAATGATATCCCCCGGCTCGCAGACTGCACGTACGGCGACCGATAATGCTTCATGACAGCCGGTAGTAATGACAATGTCATCGGCGGTGAGCTGGCAGCCGCTGTCTATCGCCAGCCGTGCAACCTGTTGCCGCAAAGCGAGCACACCATATAGACTGTCATAATTCAGCAGCGCCATGTCCTGCTTCTGCACCTGGCGGCTGAAAGCTTTCCACAGTGGCTTAAGCGTCGGCTGGGTCAGATCGGGCATGCCGCTGCCCAGCTGCAAAACATCATCTTCCAGACGGCTGTTAATCAGCTCCAGCACCGCATCCCACTGTGTCACCTCAACCGGCCGCTGTGCGGGGCGGGTCAGCGCCGGGATCGGCGGCGTTGCTTTGCGTGACGCCACAAAATAGCCGGAGCGCGACTGCGGCGTAATCATCTGCTTCTCTTCCAGCAGATGATAAGCCTGCTGCACGGTACTGATACTGACGCCATGCTCCGTACTCAGACTGCGTACTGAAGGCAGGCGCTCACCGCTGCGATATAAGCCTTGTTCGATACGCTGAGCCAGCAGCGTAGCCAGATGTTCATAGCGGGTCATTGTATCTCCACAGGCTCAGAGGCTGAGCAGTAACCAGTACAGTTCCGACTCTTTTTTACCATTCAGATCATACTGACGGCAATCTGTATGTTAAATAAAAGTGATTTTTGCGTCTGTATCATACAGAGCGATCCACTGAAAATGGTCCTCAGACACTTCACTGAGGGCACTATCATGGGATATGACGAGAATCGCGCAGCTAAACCGTTTACAGGCACGCCTTACCACCTGGTTCGTTATCTGTGGCGCAGTTACAAACGCTGGCAGCTGCGGCGTGAGACACGCCTCATCCTGTCGAAGTTAAGCGACAGTCAGCTGAAAGATATTGGTATCAGCCGCAGTGACTGGAATGGCTGAATCTGAGACAAAAAAAAACCCTGCCGAGGCAGGGTTTTTATCAGGCAAAGGACGATTAATCGTCTTTGTTGCCGCCGAGACCGGCGTTCAACAGTTCAGCCAGGCTGGCTGAGGCTTCATCCGCAGTCACCTGCGGTGCAACCGGAACTTCACCTGCCGCTTTGCGGCGCATACGATCCTGATGGTACGCATAACCGGTACCGGCTGGGATCAGACGACCCACGATGACGTTCTCTTTCAGGCCGCGCAGTTCATCGCGCTTGCCTGCTACTGCTGCTTCGGTCAGGACACGTGTGGTCTCCTGGAACGAGGCTGCAGAGATGAACGATTCGGTTGCCAGTGACGCTTTGGTAATACCCAGCAGGTCACGCATGAAGGTTGCGCCGACTTTTCCGTTCGCTTCCAGATCACGGTTAGAGATCTTGATGCGAGAGAATTCAGCCTGCTCACCTTCCAGGAAGTCTGCACTTCCTGCGCTCACGATGGTTGCTTTACGCAGCATCTGACGAACGATGACTTCGATGTGCTTATCGTTAATCTTAACGCCCTGCAGACGGTAAACTTCCTGCACTTCGTTAGTGATGTAACGGGTCACCGCATGCACGCCACGCAAGCGCAGGATGTCATGTGGAGACTCTGGGCCATCGGAAACCACGTCACCGCGCTCAACACGTTCACCTTCGAACACGTTCAGCTGACGCCATTTCGGAATCATCTCTTCGTATGGCTCACTGCCATCCAGCGGAGTAATGACCAGACGACGCTTACCTTTGGTCTCTTTACCGAAGGAGATGATGCCGCTGATCTCCGCCAGAATAGCTGGCTCTTTCGGACGACGCGCTTCGAACAGATCAGCAACGCGTGGCAGACCACCGGTAATATCCTTGGTACCGCCAGATTCCTGTGGAACACGCGCTAACGTGTCACCGGCACTGATCTTAACGCCATCTTCCAGCTGAACAATCGCTTTACCTGGCAGGAAGTACTGAGCCGGCATGTCGGTGCCCGGGATCAGAACGTCGTTGCCGTTGGCATCAACAATTTTCAGCGCAGGACGCAGATCTTTACCGCCTGCAGTACGTTCAGCACTGTCCAGAACCACCAGTGAAGACAGACCGGTTAAATCATCTGTCTGACGGGTAATCGTCTGGCCATCAACCATATCCGTGAAGCGAATGAAACCGCCCACTTCGGTGATAACTGGCATGGTATGCGGATCCCAGTTTGCGACGGTTTCGCCCGCTGCAACCTGCTCACCATCACCTTTCGCCATGGTAGAACCGTAAGGAACTTTATAGCTCTCTTTGGTACGACCAAATTCGTCGATCATTTTCAGTTCAACGTTACGCGAGGTGATCACCAGCTTGCCTGCCGAGTTCGTTACCGACTTGGCGTTGGTCAGCTTGATGGTACCTTTGTTCTTCACCTGAATGCTGGATTCAGCAGCCGCACGTGATGCCGCACCACCGATGTGGAACGTACGCATCGTCAGCTGTGTACCTGGCTCACCGATGGACTGTGCCGCGATAACACCGATCGCTTCACCTTTGTTGATGATGTGACCACGTGCCAGGTCGCGACCGTAGCAATGCGCGCACACACCAAAGTCGGTTTCACAACCTACCACCGAGCGGACTTTAAGGCTGTCGACTGAGTTCAGTTCCAGCACGTCACACCAGTGCTCATCGAGCAGCGTGTTGCGTGGGACCAGAATATCAGCAGTACCCGGCTTCAGAACGTCTTCAGCAGTCACACGGCCCAGTACACGTTCACGCAGTGGCTCTTTAACGTCGCCACCTTCAATGACAGGCGTCATCATGATGCCTTCGTGTGTACCACAGTCATCTTCGGTAACTACCAGATCCTGGGCAACGTCAACCAGACGACGCGTCAGATAACCGGAGTTCGCTGTTTTCAGTGCGGTATCCGCCAGGCCTTTACGTGCACCGTGGGTTGAGATGAAGTACTGGAGTACGTTCAACCCTTCACGGAAGTTCGCCGTGATTGGTGTTTCGATGATGGAGCCATCTGGCTTCGCCATCAGACCACGCATACCGGCCAGCTGACGAATCTGTGCAGCAGAACCACGCGCACCGGAGTCAGCCATCATAAAGATGCTGTTAAAGGAAACCTGACGCTCTTCTTCGCCGTCGCGGTTAATCACGACTTCGGTAGAGAGGTTTTCCATCATCGCCTTGGCAACACGTTCGTTGGCTGCGGCCCAGATATCGATGACTTTGTTATAACGTTCGCCTGCGGTTACCAGACCAGACTGGAACTGCTCCTGGATCTCAGCCACTTCTGCTTCCGCTTCGGTGATGATTTCCACTTTCTTCTCTGGAATAACCATGTCGTCGATACCGACTGACGCGCCTGAACGGGCAGCGTAAGCGAAACCGGTGTACATGGTCTGGTCAGCAAAGATAACGGTCGGCTTCAGGCCCAGAATGCGGTAACAGGTGTTAAGCATTTTGGAGATAGCTTTTTTGCCCAGCGCCTGGTTAACGATGGAGAAAGGCAGACCTTTTGGCACGATCATCCACAGGATGGCACGGCCAATCGTAGTATCGATGATGCTGGTTTTAGCAACCCACTCATCCTGCTCATTCTTCTCGTGTTCGGTGATACGCACCTTAACGCGAGCATGCAGAGAGGCGAGGCCGGCGCGATAAATACGCTCAGCTTCTTTCGGGCCAGTCAGCACCATGCCTTCGCCTTTGGCGTTAACACAGTCACGGGTCATGTAATACAGACCCAGTACAACGTCCTGAGAAGGAACGATGATTGGCTCGCCGTTCGCAGGTGACAGGATGTTGTTGGTCGACATCATCAGCGCACGGGCTTCCAACTGGGCTTCCAGCGTCAGCGGTACGTGAACAGCCATCTGGTCACCATCGAAGTCGGCGTTATAAGCCGCACAAACCAGCGGGTGCAGCTGGATCGCTTTACCTTCGATCAGAACCGGTTCAAAGGCCTGAATACCCAGACGGTGCAGCGTAGGCGCACGGTTCAGCAGAACCGGGTGCTCACGGATCACTTCGTCGAGGATATCCCAGACAACGGCTTCTTCGCGCTCAACCATTTTCTTCGCGGCTTTGATGGTGGTGGCCAGGCCACGCAGTTCCAGCTTGCCGTAAATGAACGGTTTGAACAGTTCGAGTGCCATTTTCTTCGGCAGACCGCACTGATGCAGACGCAGGTATGGACCAACGGTGATAACCGAACGACCAGAATAGTCGACACGTTTACCCAGCAGGTTCTGACGGAAACGACCCTGCTTGCCTTTGATCATGTCAGCCAGCGATTTCAGCGGACGCTTGTTGGAACCGGTGATCGCACGACCGCGACGACCGTTGTCCAGCAGTGCATCGACCGCTTCCTGCAACATACGCTTTTCGTTGCGCACGATGATATCTGGCGCAGCCAGATCCAGCAGGCGCTTCAGACGGTTGTTACGGTTGATCACGCGACGATACAGATCGTTCAGATCCGACGTGGCGAAACGACCACCATCCAGCGGTACCAGCGGACGCAGGTCCGGTGGCAGAACAGGCAGCACGGTCAGGATCATCCACTCTGGCTTGTTGCCAGACTGGACGAACGCTTCCAGCAGCTTGATGCGCTTAGTCAGTTTTTTACGTTTGGTTTCGGAGTTAGTTTCGTTCAGCTCTTCACGCAGCTGCTCGCACTCCTGCTCCAGATCCATGTTTTTCAACAGGGCCTGGATTGCTTCGGCGCCCATTTTGGCGTCGAACTCGTCACCGAACTCTTCCAGAGCGTCAAGGTACTGCTCTTCAGTCAGGATCTGACGCTTCTCGAGGTTGGTCATGCCACCTTCGATTACCACGTAAGATTCAAAGTAGAGCACGCGCTCGATGTCACGCAGTGGCATATCCAGCAGTAAGCCGATACGCGATGGCAGTGACTTCAGGAACCAGATGTGCGCAGTCGGCGACGCCAGTTCGATGTGGCCCATACGCTCACGGCGTACTTTAGTCTGGGTCACTTCAACGCCGCACTTCTCACAAATCACACCACGGTGTTTGAGGCGCTTGTACTTGCCACACAGGCACTCATAGTCCTTTACCGGCCCGAAGATACGGGCACAGAACAGACCATCGCGCTCTGGCTTAAAAGTACGGTAGTTAATGGTTTCTGGCTTTTTCACTTCACCAAAAGACCAGGAACGGATCATGTCTGGCGAAGCCAGCGCAATTTTGATGGCATCAAACTCTTCGGTCTTAGTTTGCGCTTTCAGAAACTTAAGTAAGTCTTTCACGGATTAGCTCCCGTCGGAGTGAGACTCAGGGGGCGTCCAACCGAAATTGAACGCCCCGTAACCAGTACAATTGCGAGCGCTTTAAACCCTGCGCTTTCAGGCGGCGGTAAGCCGCATGAAAAGGGGTTACTCGTCTTCCAGCTCGATGTTGATACCCAGCGAGCGAATCTCTTTCAACAGTACGTTGAAGGATTCCGGCATGCCCGGTTCCATCTGATGGTTACCGTCAACGATGTTTTTATACATCTTGGTACGGCCGTTGACGTCATCAGACTTAACGGTAAGCATTTCCTGCAGGGTATACGCGGCACCGTATGCTTCCAGTGCCCATACTTCCATCTCACCAAAGCGCTGACCACCGAACTGCGCCTTACCACCCAGCGGCTGCTGAGTAACCAGGCTGTAGGAACCGGTAGAACGTGCATGCATCTTGTCATCAACCAGGTGGTTAAGTTTCAGCATGTACATGTAGCCAACGGTTACCTGACGTTCGAACTGCTCACCGGTACGGCCGTCAAACAGGGTAATCTGACCGGAAGAAGGCAGGCCGCCGAGCTGCAGCAGCTCTTTGATCTCGCTCTCTTTCGCACCATCAAACACCGGCGTGGCGATTGGCATACCTTTCTTCAGGTTCTCAGCCAGACGCAGTACTTCGTCATCGGAGAAGGTGTTCAGATCAACTCGCTGACGCAGATCGGTACCCAGGTCATAGGCGCGCTGGATGAATTCGCGCAGCTTCGCGACTTCTTCCTGCTTCTTCAGCATGGCGTTAATTTTCTCGCCGATACCTTTCGCTGCCATACCCAGGTGCGTTTCCAGAATCTGACCGATGTTCATACGCGATGGTACGCCCAGCGGGTTCAGAACGATGTCAACCGGCGTACCGTTTTCATCGTAAGGCATATCTTCGATCGGGTTGATCTTGGAGATAACACCTTTGTTACCGTGACGGCCTGCCATTTTGTCACCCGGCTGAATCTGACGCTTAACAGCCAGATAAACCTTAACGATTTTCAGCACGCCTGGTGCCAGATCATCGCCCTGGGTGATTTTACGACGCTTACCTTCGAGTTTTTTCTCAAACTCGTGCTTCAGTTCGTCGTACTGCTCTGCCAGCTGCTCCAGCTGGTTTTGCTTGGCTTCGTCAGTCAGACCCAGTTCCAGCCAGCGCTCGCGCGGCAGCTTGTCCAGTTTGTCTGCTTCAACGCCACCTGAAATCAGTACGTTCTGGATACGGCTGAACAGGCCCGCTTCCAGAATCTGCAGTTCTTCAGACAGGTCTTTTTTGGCCTGCTTCAGCTGCATCTCTTCGATTTCAAGCGCACGTTTGTCTTTTTCCACGCCATCGCGGGTAAAGACCTGAACGTCGATCACGGTACCTGACACGCCATTCGGCACGCGCAGTGACGAATCTTTCACGTCAGAGGCTTTCTCACCGAAGATAGCGCGCAGCAGTTTTTCTTCTGGCGTCAGCTGGGTTTCGCCTTTCGGTGTTACCTTACCAACCAGAATGTCGCCGCCGGTCACTTCAGCACCGATGTAGACGATGCCTGACTCATCCAGTTTAGAGAGTGCAGCTTCACCCACGTTCGGGATATCAGCAGTGATCTCTTCCGGCCCCAGTTTGGTGTCACGCGACACGCAAGCCAGTTCCTGAATGTGGATAGTCGTAAAGCGATCTTCCTGAACCACGCGCTCGGAGACCAGGATGGAGTCTTCGAAGTTGTAGCCGTTCCACGGCATGAACGCTACGCGCATGTTCTGGCCCAGTGCCAGTTCACCCAGATCGGTGGACGGGCCATCTGCCAGCACGTCGCCGCGCTCAACCGGCTCACCCAGAGAAACACATGGCATCTGGTTGATGCAGGTGTTCTGGTTAGAACGGGTATATTTGGTCAGGTTGTAAATATCGATACCGGCTTCGCCAGCATGCATTTCGTCTTCGTTAACTTTGATAACGATACGTGATGCGTCAACGTACTGTACGGTACCGCCACGTTTCGCCACGGCTGTTACACCGGAGTCAACGGCAACAGCACGTTCCATACCGGTACCAACCAGCGGCTTATCAGCACGCAGAGTCGGAACGGCCTGACGTTGCATGTTCGCACCCATCAGGGCGCGGTTGGCGTCATCGTGTTCCAGGAACGGGATCAGGGATGCACCGACAGAAACCACCTGCTGGGTGGAAACGTCCATGTAGTCAACCTGATCGCGGCTGAACAGACTTGATTCGCCTTTGCTACGGCAGGTGACCAGGTCATCAACAAATGCGCCGTTGTCATCCAGAGGGGCGTTCGCCTGAGCGATAACGTAGTTACCCTCTTCGATAGCAGAGAGGTAGTGAATCTCGTCAGAAACCAGACCGTCAATAACGCGGCGATAAGGTGTCTCAAGGAAACCGTACTCATTGGTCTGTGCATAGACAGACAAGGAGTTGATCAGACCGATGTTCGGACCTTCAGGGGTTTCGATTGGGCAGACACGACCGTAGTGCGTTGGGTGTACGTCACGCACTTCGAAACCGGCACGCTCACGCGTCAAACCACCCGGGCCGAGAGCAGAGATACGACGTTTATGCGTAATCTCTGACAGCGGGTTGTTCTGATCCATAAACTGAGAAAGCTGGCTTGAACCAAAGAACTCTTTCACGGCAGCCGAAATCGGCTTCGCGTTGATCATGTCCTGTGGCATCAGCGTATCAAGGTCGCCCAGAGACAGACGCTCTTTAACCGCACGCTCAACACGTACCAGACCGACACGGAACTGGTTCTCAGCCATTTCACCCACTGAACGAATACGACGGTTACCGAGGTGGTCGATATCGTCCACTTCGCCTTTACCGTTACGGATGTCGATCAGCTTCTTCATGACTTCGATGATGTCATCTTTGCTCAGGATGCCTGAACCTTCGATTTCATCACGCAGCAATGAGCGGTTGAACTTCATACGACCGACCGCAGAAAGATCGTAACGATCTTCTGAGAAGAACAGGTTCTCAAACAGGTTCTCTGCAGCTTCGCGTGTTGGCGGCTCACCAGGACGCATCATGCGGTAGATCTCAACCAGTGCGCTCAGGCGATCGCTGGTTGGGTCGACACGCAGGGTCTCGGACATATATGGACCATGGTCCAGATCGTTGGTGAACAGCGTTTCGATGCGCTTGTGACCGGACTGGCTCAGTTTAGCCAGCAGATCCAGCGACAGTTCCATGTTCGCTGCAACAATCAGCTCACCGGTGCTCTCATCGATGTAATCTTTAGCGACCACTTTGCCCGCGATATATTCAACCGGGACTTCGATGTGCTGAATGCCATCTTTTTCCAGCTGACGAATATGGCGCGCAGTAATGCGGCGACCTTTTTCGACGTAGACGGTGCCGTTCGCTTCAATATCGAAGGTAGCGGTTTCACCGCGCAGGCGCTCAGGCACCAGCTCCATCTGCAGCTTATTGTCACGGATTTCAAACACGACTTTCTCGAAGAAAATATCGAGGATCTGAGGTGTAGTGAACTGTAACGCGCGCAGGATGATTGTGGCCGGCAGCTTACGACGACGGTCAATACGGACAAACAGGTTATCTTTCGGGTCAAACTCAAAGTCGAGCCATGAACCGCGGTAAGGGATGATACGTGCGTTGTACAGCACTTTACCCGATGAGTGGGTTTTACCCTTATCGCTATCAAAGAACACGCCGGGACTACGGTGCAGCTGAGAAACGATAACGCGCTCGGTACCATTGATAACAAAGGTACCGTTGTCGGTCATGAGCGGGATTTCGCCCATGTAGACTTCTTGTTCTTTAATGTCTTTTACGGTGCCTTCTGGCGCTTCGCGCTCATAGATCACCAGACGCAGTTTCACGCGCAGCGGTGCCGAATAGGTCACGCCACGGATCTGACACTCTTTCACGTCAAAGACAGGTTCACCCAGGCGGTAGCTGACATACTGCAACTCAGAGTTGCCGCTGTAGCTCGCAATAGGGAATACAGAGCGGAATGCAGCTTCCAGTCCGTACTGACCTTCTGGATCTTGCTCGATAAACTTCTGGAACGAGTCGAGCTGGATGGAAAGGAGATAAGGTATGTCCAGTACTTGCGGACGTTTACCAAAATCCTTACGAATACGTTTTTTCTCGGTATAGGAGTAAACCATAGGGTTCCTCAGCTAGCTGACAAGTCGACCCACGCTGTCCGTCCTGACAGGACAGTTCATGCAACACGATTTTGTTTGATTCACTGGCTGCGCAGCAGCAGTGCAATACCTCTTTCTATCACGCTTAAATCATTTCATCGCTTTTGAGAAGGCAGGGAACCCGCACAGGAAAGCGGTATATTAAGTCGTCGATAGAGAAAGATATTGAAGAGCAACAATGGACAAACAGTGTGAAACCCCATTGAGACCCTGTAGCGCAAAAAGGCTGGTGACCAAAAAGTCACCAGCCATCAGCCTGAAACTACTCAGACTGCAACCCGAAGGCTGTCTTACTTAACTTCAACTTCAGCGCCAGCTTCTTTCAGAGCAGCTTCAAGTGCAGCTGCGTCATCTTTGCTGATGCCTTCTTTGATTACGCCAGTTGCTTCAACCAGGTCTTTGGCTTCTTTCAGGCCCAGACCAGTTGCAGTACGTACAGCTTTGATGACTGCTACTTTGTTCGCGCCAACAGCTTTCAGTACGACGTCGAATTCAGTTTTTTCTTCAACAGCTTCAGCCGGGCCCGCAGCAACAGCTACAGCAGCAGCAGCAGAAACGCCGAATTTTTCTTCCATAGCAGAAACCAGCTCAACAACTTCCATTACGGACATCGCTGCAACAGCTTCCAGAATTTGGTCTTTAGTGATAGACATGACAATTGTTCCTAAGAATCAGAAAAAGTTTATACGTAAGCAGTTACGAAGAAAAGAATAAGGCCTTAAGCCGCTTCTTTTGCATCGCGTACAGCAGCCAGAGTGCGGACCAGTTTGCCAGCAGCGGCTTCTTTCATGGTCGACATCAGACGTGCCAGTGCTTCTTCGTAGGTCGGCAGCGTTGCCAGACGGTCAATATTGGCCGCCGTGATCAGCTCACCTTCAAAGGCTGCAGCTTTGACCTCAAATTTTGCATTCGCTTTCGCGAAATCTTTGAACAGACGAGCAGCAGCGCCCGGGTGTTCCATAGAATATGCAATCAGGGTCGGACCAACAAACGTGTCTTTCAGGCACTCAAACTGAGTACCTTCAACGACGCGGCGCAGCAGGGTGTTACGAACAACACGCATGTAAACGCCAGCTTCACGGCCTGCTTTACGCAGTTCGGTCATTTTATCAACGGTAACGCCACGGGAATCCGCAACAACCGCTGAAAGCGCACCTTTGGCTACTTCGCTGACTTCAGCAACAATCGCTTGTTTGTCTTGAAGATTTAATGCCATTAGCTTTTGCTCCTGGATTTGACCGGGAAAGGATTTCCCCGGAACTCACTTCACTTACTCACCCCGAGGGGTAATAAGCGCTCGAACACGGTGAGCAGAATCCAGCTAAGAAAAAATTCTTTTGGTTCTGTCACCGTCTACGCAGGGGATTAAGCGGAATACCCGGAGATAAACAGCGCCTGCGGTCTTGGACGGAGGCCAGGATAAGGCCTGGCTCCAACCTAAATTCTGTGCGACGCAGCAGAGTCAGAGGGAATGGCGATAAACGCAACAGTCGGTTCTGGCTCTCTGGTGTCCTGTTCTGCTAATAACAGAACAACGGGCGTAAGATTCTAGGTGAATTTTTCGCCCGTTTCAAGCAGCAATTAGTTTGCTGTTGCGTTCAGACCAGCCTGGTCAACGGCAACGCCGGCGCCCATGGTGGTTGAAAGGCTGACTTTCTTGATATACACGCCTTTAGCCTGTGATGGTTTAGCTTTTTTCAGCGCAACCAGCAGAGATTCCAGGTTTTCTTTCAGTTTGTCAGCGTCAAAGTCCACTTTACCGATGGTAGTGTGGATGATGCCGTTTTTGTCGTTACGATAACGAACCTGACCTGCTTTAGCGTTCTTAACCGCTTCAGCAACGTTAGGCGTTACAGTACCCACTTTCGGGTTTGGCATCAGGCCACGTGGACCCAGAATCTGGCCCAGCTGGCCAACAACGCGCATTGCATCCGGAGAAGCAATAACAACGTCAAAATTCATTTCGCCTTTCTTGATCTGATCAGCCAGGTCTTCCATGCCTACCAGCTCTGCGCCAGCTGCTTTAGCAGCTTCAGCGTTAGCGCCCTGGGCGAAGACAGCAACACGTACTGAACGACCAGTACCATGTGGCAGAACGGTCGCGCCGCGAACGTTCTGATCAGATTTACGTGCATCGATGCCGAGGTTGACAGCAACGTCAACGCTTTCAACGAACTTGGCAGTTGCCAGTTCTTTCAGCAGAGCAACAGCTTCAGCAATGTCATACTGCTTGGTCGCGTCAACTTTGTCGCGAATTACGGTCATGCGCTTGGTCAGCTTAGCCATTTCTTAGTCCTCTACTACCAGGCCCATGGAACGAGCAGTACCTTCGATTGAGCGAGTCATCGCTTCAACGTCAGAACCAGTCATGTCCGCAGCTTTGGTTTCTGCGATTTCACGTACCTGAGCACGAGTCACTTTACCGACTTTATCTTTGTTCGGCTTACCAGAACCTGACTTGATGCCCGCTGCTTTTTTCAGCAGTACGGCAGCCGGAGGCGTTTTGGTAATGAAGGTGAAAGAACGGTCGCTGTATACGGTGATAACAACAGGAGTCGGCAGACCTTTTTCCAGAGATTCGGTCTTAGCGTTGAACGCTTTACAGAATTCCATGATGTTAACACCCTGCTGACCCAGAGCTGGACCAACCGGTGGACTTGGGTTCGCCATACCAGCTGCAACCTGCAGCTTGACGTAGGCTTGGACTTTCTTAGCCATGATATTTCCTCAATTGGGTTATAGCGCCTGTAAAGGCTCCCCGTGATAACGATTTATACGCTGTTGCCAGCGCATAAAAACAAAAGGCGCGAAATTGTAGTTAAATTTCGCGCCTGCTGCAACAGCTAATTTGTGAGCGGAAAGAGGTTAACCTTTCTCCACCTGACCGAAGTCGAGCTCAACTGGTGTTGCACGACCAAAGATGGATACGGATACCGTCAGGCGGCTCTTTTCGTAATCCACATCTTCAACCACACCGTTAAAGTCAGCGAACGGACCGTCATTAACACGAACCATTTCACCCGGTTCAAACAGCGTTTTAGGACGAGGCTTGTCGCCGACCTGCTGCAGACGATTCATGATCGCATCAACTTCTTTATCGCTGATAGGTGCAGGACGGTCAGAGGTACCGCCGATGAAACCCATCACGCGCGGGACGCTGCGTACTAAATGCCAGCTGGCGTCATTCATCACCATCTGAACCAGTACGTATCCCGGGAAAAACTTGCGCTCACTCTTACGACGCTGGCCACCACGGATTTCAACGACTTCTTCAGTCGGGACCATGACTTCACCAAACAGCTCTTCCATGTTGTGCAATTTGATATGCTCGCGCAGCGATTGGGCTACGCGGCCTTCAAAACCGGAAAACGCCTGTACGACGTACCAGCGTTTCTTTGGAGCTTCAGACATCTCAGAACCTCAGGCCAGTGATAAACGATACCAGACGGACCAGAATACCATCCAGCCCCCACAAAATCAGTGACATCACGGCAGTAACCGCGGCAACGATTAACGTGGTGTGCAGCGTTTCCTGGCGGGTTGGCCAGATAACCTTACGCATTTCTGTTCTTGCTTCACGAGCAAAAGCCACGGTTGCTTTGCCTTTGGTCGTTAAAAGCGCAATGCCGCCAGCCGCTGCAATCAGTACAACTACGGCTAACGCGCGCAGTGGCAGTGACACATCACGATAGAGGTAGTTACCTACAATCGCTGCAAGCAGCAGTAATACAACACCTACCCACTTTACCGCTTCCAGGCCACGCCCGCTCCCTTGAGCTTCGGTATTCGCACTCATAAACCAACCTGCCACAATAATTCAGAAACTATTCTGCCCCGCAGTGCGAGGCGTCCAAACCGAATGAGCTTTTGAGGCGTAACTCGGTATCCAACGCCGCATAACAGAGCCTGTCTCAGCAATGATTATGATCGAAAAAATCACTGATGAGCCAGGTTCTATGAAACAGCGTGCAAAAAGGGCATCAAATGATGCCCTTTCCGTGTGCATTGCGTCAAACGTTATCGGTAATTATGCGATAACTTTAGCAACAACACCCGCGCCAACGGTACGGCCACCTTCGCGGATTGCGAAGCGCAGACCTTCGTCCAT
>NZ_JANZNP010000023.1:0-4919 GCF_025153065.1 Pantoea sp. XY16
TCAGTCGCAGCAACAACCAGGATCGCGCCGTCCATCTGCGCAGCACCGGTGATCATGTTTTTCACATAGTCGGCGTGACCTGGGCAGTCAACGTGAGCGTAGTGACGTGAAGCAGTCTCATACTCAACGTGTGCGGTGTTGATGGTAATACCGCGGGCTTTTTCTTCAGGGGTGCTGTCGATCTGGTCGAATGCACGCGCCTGGCCGCCGTTGGTTTTAGCCAGTACGGTAGTGATAGCTGCAGTCAGGGTGGTTTTACCGTGGTCAACGTGACCGATGGTGCCCACGTTTACGTGCAGTTTGTTACGTTGAAATTGCTCTTTAGCCATCGCTAGTCCCTCTAAGACACGGATATATCAATGATATCATCACATTAACCAGGCAATGCCTGACTGCAAGGAAGTTACAGAGAAAATCAGGAGGGAGATTAAAGGAAGTGGTGCTGATACCCAGAGTCGAACTGGGGACCTCACCCTTACCAAGGGTGCGCTCTACCAACTGAGCCATATCAGCACATCTGGAGCGGGCAGCGGGAATCGAACCCGCATCATCAGCTTGGAAGGCTGAGGTAATAGCCATTATACGATGCCCGCATCCTGGAACTCGGCTACCTGTTCTTTCTGTAGCTTGCAGAAAACAGAGAATGACTCTCTGTTATCTACTGCCTGCCAGCGAAGCTGACCGGCTTTGACTTCGCTAACGCTCAGTCTGAATTCAGGGTGATAAATGACTCACCTGACAGATAAACAGGTTGTCTATCTGTACTCAACCGTGAGGCTGAGATGGTGGTGGGAGAAGGATTCGAACCTTCGAAGTCTGTGACGGCAGATTTACAGTCTGCTCCCTTTGGCCGCTCGGGAATCCCACCTACTTGATTGGTGCCGGCTACCGGAATCGAACTGGTGACCTACTGATTACAAGTCAGTTGCTCTACCAACTGAGCTAAGCCGGCATCAAGTGGTGCGCATTCTAGGAAGGTCGGGCGTCGGATGCAACTAAAAAATCGCATATTTTTTTCTATCGCTTACTATTTGTGCAAATCGTCGCATTTTCGCGATTTTTTGCAGAATATTTGTGCAATCCGGCCCTGTTTTTACCGGCTCAGCCAGTTCTGACCGACGCTTCACTCCGTGCGAAAGCGCTCTTTCGGGCAGATAAATGATCCACGGCCCACGCCTTTATTTTGCCTTTACGCACTGAGTGATGCTTTTTTGAACCACTCTGCATCATTTTTTTGTTCACCGGCGCGCTTCAGCAGAAAATGGAGCCGCTTTGCGACCAAAAAAACCGTTTTTTTTGGCGCCACCGTTACGAACGGTCTCAGAAAGGCAGACGGTTTTGCCGGGGATGTCGTCCGGCATCGGGTTTTGTCTTTCTCCCGCTCTTCTGTGCCCTCCTCTCCCGCGTTTACGCCCTCAAGCCAGGCCCGTAGTCGGATAAGGGGATTAACGCCACCCAGTGGCTGTGAGGCGCGGTAAGATAATAAACAACCCCGGATCGGTGAAAACAGCGACTATCGTAACGTTTTGTGGGTATGCCGACGAAAGCGAGATCGCCTCTATCTTTTTACTTCTGTTGAAAGCCATACTGGTGATACCCTCCAGCCCATTGTTCTCACTGATAAACCAGCGATTCGTGACTCACTTCACCCGTACTGTCCTGCTTATCGGCTAACACGCGGTTGATAGTAATGAATTTGCGGTCAGATGCATGCTTATGAATAAAACACCCCCCCTGACAACGCCTTATCTGGAGTTCACTCGTGAGCAGTGGGCTGCATTACGTGATTCTGTGCCGATGACGCTGTCAGAGGAAGAGATCGCGCAGCTCAAGGGCATCAACGAAGATCTTTCGCTGGAGGAAGTCGCAGAAATTTATCTGCCACTTTCGCGTCTGCTTAATTTCTATATCAGCTCTAACGTTCGTCGGCAGGCGGTACTGGAGCAATTTCTGGGCACAAATAGCCAGAAAATCCCCTATATCATTAGTATTGCGGGGAGCGTCGCGGTCGGTAAAAGTACGACTGCGCGTGTACTGCAGGCGTTGCTCAGCCGCTGGCCTGAACATCGTAAAGTGGAATTGATCACGACGGATGGCTTCCTTCACCCTAATGCCGTGCTGAAAGAGCGTGGCTTAATGAAGAAAAAAGGCTTCCCGCAATCTTATGATATGCACCGGCTGGTCAATTTCGTCTCCGACTTAAAATCCGGAGCCAGTCAGGTGACCGCCCCGGTCTATTCGCACCTGATTTATGATGTCATCCCTGACGGCGATAAAGTGATACAGCAGCCAGATATTCTTATTCTGGAAGGTCTGAACGTATTACAGAGCGGCATGGACTATCCCCATGACCCCCATCACGTCTTTGTTTCGGACTTCGTTGACTTCTCTATCTATGTAGATGCAGAGGAAGACCTTCTGCAAAGCTGGTATATCAATCGATTCCTGAAATTCCGTCAGGGTGCCTTTACCGATCCAGACTCCTACTTCCACCATTACGCCCAGCTCTCAGAGGCAGAAGCGGTTGAGATAGCGGGTAATCTATGGAAAGAGATTAACTGGCTCAATCTGCAGGAAAATATCCTGCCGACGCGTGAAAGGGCCAGCCTGATCATGACCAAAAGTGGCGATCATGCGGTCGACAAGGTTCGCCTGCGTAAATAACCGCGGTCATAAAAAAGCCTGCATCAGTGCAGGCTTTTTTAATCAGACAGGACGCAGTGATATTTCCCCACCCACCCAGGCTTTTATTTCGCCATCCTGCTCCAGTAATAAACCACCCTGGCTGTCGACGCCCCGTGCAATACCATGCACTTCACGTTCGCCGATGAGCAGCTTAACGTGCCGGTTAATAAAATTGTCCAGTGCCGCCCAGCGCGAGATAAAGGCAGTTAATCCCTCCTGCTCAAACAGCGGCAGGGCCTCGCGCAGGCTGTTGATCAGACGGGCTGCCAGCTCATTGCGGTTCACGCTTACTCCGGCCTCCTGCAGATTAATCCAGCCCTGATTAATCTGTGAAGCATCCGCTGTCCGCATCGCCAGGTTGATGCCCGCCCCCATAACGATCTGCGCAGCATCACCGGTTTTGCCGGTCAGTTCGACCAGAATACCTGCCAGTTTCCGATCGTTGAGGTAAATGTCATTGGGCCACTTTACCCGGACATCATCGGCACCGAGTGAACGTAATGTTTCAGCCATAACAATGCCGATGACCAGACTAAGACCCATCGCCGCAGCCGGACCCTGCTCAAGACGCCAGTACATGGACATGTAGAGGTTGGCACCAAAAGGAGAGAACCATTGACGACCACGACGGCCACGACCTGCCTGCTGGTATTCTGCTATGCAGGCGGTGCCAGACGGCATGTCATGCATGCGTTCCAGCAGATACTGATTTGTGGAATCAATCACCGGTATAACCGAGACATGACCCTGCTTCACCTGTGACAGAATTGCCTGCTCATCCAGCAGCTGTATTGGGGCAGAGAGGCTATAGCCTTTCCCTGTCACGGTATAGACGTCAAGACCCCAGCTTTTTAGTGTCTGGATGTGCTTATTGATGGCGGCACGACTCATGCCCAGTGTGTCGCCCAGCTGCTCGCCAGAATGAAACTCACCATCAGATAAAATATCGACCAGTTTGAGCGGGACACTGTGGTCTTTCATACGATCACCCCGACAGCATTGCATTCACCTTGCGCCTGAATAAAGCGGACTTCGGGCTCAAGCCAGACATCAAATTTTTCACCTACCCGGGCGCGCACAGTTTTTGCCAGCGCAACGATATCCTCAGGTGTGGCATGGTCAGCGTTAATCAGTACCAGAGCCTGTTGCTGGTGAACGGCGGCACCGCCGATGCGATACCCCTTCAGCTGACACTGATCGATAAGCCACCCTGCGGCCAGCTTGGTTTCACCATCTGGCATCAGATAGTGTGGCATCGCAGGGAAATGGGTCAGCAGAGAGCTACGCTGCGCCTCGGTGACGACCGGGTTTTTAAAGAAGCTGCCGACATTACCGGTGACTTTCGGATCCGGTAATTTGCTCTGCCGCATCTGGCATACCGCGTGATAGACATCCCAGGCATTGGCTGTCACCGGGTTAAGCGTTTTCAGGTCGCCATAGGTTAATACGGGCTGCCATTGCTTAGGCAATATTATCCCGACCGCGACGATGACATAGCCTGACTGGTAGCGATGTTTAAAAATGCTGTCACGATAGCCAAATTCACAGGCTTCACGATTGAGACGTTCTGTCTCACCACTGTGCAGGTTAAGTACATCCACATATTCGCAGACATCTTTTAATTCCACACCATAGGCGCCAATGTTCTGAATCGGTGCCGAGCCGGTCATCCCAGGGATCAACGCCAGGTTTTCCAGGCCGGTAATCCCTTTTTCCAGCGTACTCTTAACCAGCTGATGCCAGTTCTCACCTGCCCCGACATGCAACTTCCAGCACTCAAATTCATCCTGAATTTTGATGCCTTTGATGCGATTCAGCACTACGGTACCGGCAAAATCCTCCAGGAAGAGGACATTACTGCCTTCACCGAGCACAAGGAAAGGTGTTTGATTACGCTGGCTATCCTGCCATGCGGCCAGAATGGCGGCTGGCGTCTCTGCGACGATGCGTTTTTGTGTGTGTACTTCAAGCCCAAGCGTATTGTCGGCTTTTAAGGAAGGATGCTGGCTGGACATTTGACGGCCTTTACTGAGTTATCTGGCCGTAGTTTACCGTATCAGAGAGGGGTTCTCAGGCTGTTTTCGGAGATTATGGTGCGGTTTTTCACGATCTGCAGACGTAAAAAAGCCCCGCACTGCGTGCGGGGCTTCTTCACTTATTTGATGCCTGGCAGTTCCCTACTCTCGCATGGGGAGGCCCCACACTACCATCGGCGCTACGGCGTTTCACTTCTG
>NZ_JANZNP010000025.1:0-3025 GCF_025153065.1 Pantoea sp. XY16
AAGAATGAAAAACGCGGCACGTTCGAGTCTCTCAAATCCCTGCAGTCTGCAGCGTTGCAAAACGCCTGTGGGTTGTGAGGTTAAGCGACTAAGCGTACACGGTGGATGCCCAGGCAGTCAGAGGCGATGAAGGACGTGCTAATCTGCGTAAAGCGACGGTAAGGTGATATGAACCGCTACAGCCGTCGATGTCCGAATGGGGAAACCCGGTGCACTCTGTGCATCATTGCAGCATGAATACATAGTGCTGCAAGGCGAACCGGGGGAACTGAAACATCTAAGTACCCCGAGGAAAAGAAATCAACCGAGATTCCCCCAGTAGCGGCGAGCGAACGGGGAGCAGCCCAGAGCCTGAATCAGCATGTGTGTTAGTGGAAGCGTCTGGAAAGTCGCAGGGTACAGGGTGATACTCCCGTACACAAAAGCACACGCGCTGTGAGCTCGATGAGTAAGGCGGGACACGTGGTATCCTGTCTGAATATGGGGGGACCATCCTCCAAGGCTAAATACTCCTGACTGACCGATAGTGAACCAGTACCGTGAGGGAAAGGCGAAAAGAACCCCGGCGAGGGGAGTGAAACAGAACCTGAAACCGTGTACGTACAAGCAGTGGGAGCCCTCTTTACGGGGGTGACTGCGTACCTTTTGTATAATGGGTCAGCGACTTATATTCTGTAGCAAGGTTAACCGTATAGGGGAGCCGCAGGGAAACCGAGTCTTAACTGGGCGTTAAGTTGCAGGGTATAGACCCGAAACCCGGTGATCTAGCCATGGGCAGGTTGAAGGTTGGGTAACACTAACTGGAGGACCGAACCGACTAATGTTGAAAAATTAGCGGATGACCTGTGGCTGGGGGTGAAAGGCCAATCAAACCGGGAGATAGCTGGTTCTCCCCGAAAGCTATTTAGGTAGCGCCTCGTGAACTCATCTCCGGGGGTAGAGCACTGTTTCGGCTAGGGGGCCATCCCGGCTTACCAACCCGATGCAAACTGCGAATACCGGAGAATGTTATCACGGGAGACACACGGCGGGTGCTAACGTCCGTCGTGAAGAGGGAAACAACCCAGACCGCCAGCTAAGGTCCCAAAGTCATGGTTAAGTGGGAAACGATGTGGGAAGGCACAGACAGCCAGGATGTTGGCTTAGAAGCAGCCATCATTTAAAGAAAGCGTAATAGCTCACTGGTCGAGTCGGCCTGCGCGGAAGATGTAACGGGGCTAAACCATGCACCGAAGCTGCGGCAGCGACACTATGTGTTGTTGGGTAGGGGAGCGTTCTGTAAGCCGTCGAAGGTGTGCTGTGAGGCATGCTGGAGGTATCAGAAGTGCGAATGCTGACATAAGTAACGATAAAGCGGGTGAAAAGCCCGCTCGCCGGAAGACCAAGGGTTCCTGTTCAACGTTAATCGGAGCAGGGTGAGTCGACCCCTAAGGCGAGGCCGAAAGGCGTAGTCGATGGGAAACAGGTTAATATTCCTGTACTCGGTGTTACTGCGAAGGGGGGACGGAGAAGGCTATATCAGCCGGGCGACGGTTGTCCCGGTTTAAGCGTGTAGGCGGAGGGTCCAGGTAAATCCGGTCCCTTATTAACGCTGAGGCGTGACGACGAGGCACTACGGTGCTGAAGTGATAAATGCCCAGCTTCCAGGAAAAGCCTCTAAGCATCAGGTAACACAGAATCGTACCCCAAACCGACACAGGTGGTCAGGTAGAGAATACCAAGGCGCTTGAGAGAACTCGGGTGAAGGAACTAGGCAAAATGGTGCCGTAACTTCGGGAGAAGGCACGCTGGCGCGTAGGTGGAGGGATTTACTCCCCGAGCCGAAGCCAGTCGAAGATACCAGCTGGCTGCAACTGTTTATTAAAAACACAGCACTGTGCAAACACGAAAGTGGACGTATACGGTGTGACGCCTGCCCGGTGCCGGAAGGTTAATTGATGGGGTTATCCGCAAGGAGAAGCTCTTGATCGAAGCCCCGGTAAACGGCGGCCGTAACTATAACGGTCCTAAGGTAGCGAAATTCCTTGTCGGGTAAGTTCCGACCTGCACGAATGGCGTAATGATGGCCAGGCTGTCTCCACCCGAGACTCAGTGAAATTGAACTCGCTGTGAAGATGCAGTGTACCCGCGGCAAGACGGAAAGACCCCGTGAACCTTTACTACAGCTTGACACTGAACATTGAGCCTTGATGTGTAGGATAGGTGGGAGGCTTTGAAGCGCGGACGCCAGTCTGCGTGGAGCCAACCTTGAAATACCACCCTTTAATGTTTGATGTTCTAACGTAGGCCCGTTATCCGGGCTGCGGACAGTGTCTGGTGGGTAGTTTGACTGGGGCGGTCTCCTCCTAAAGAGTAACGGAGGAGCACGAAGGTCAGCTAATCACGGTCGGACATCGTGAGGTTAGTGCAATGGCATAAGCTGGCTTGACTGCGAGAGTGACGGCTCGAGCAGGTGCGAAAGCAGGTCATAGTGATCCGGTGGTTCTGAATGGAAGGGCCATCGCTCAACGGATAAAAGGTACTCCGGGGATAACAGGCTGATACCGCCCAAGAGTTCATATCGACGGCGGTGTTTGGCACCTCGATGTCGGCTCATCACATCCTGGGGCTGAAGTAGGTCCCAAGGGTACGGCTGTTCGCCGTTTAAAGTGGTACGCGAGCTGGGTTTAGAACGTCGTGAGACAGTTCGGTCCCTATCTGCCGTGGGCGCTGGAGAATTGAGGGGGGTTGCTCCTAGTACGAGAGGACCGGAGTGAACGCACCACTGGTGTTCGGGTTGTCATGCCAATGGCACTGCCCGGTAGCTAAGTGCGGAAAAGATAAGTGCTGAAAGCATCTAAGCACGAAACTTGCCCCGAGATGAGTTCTCCCTGACTCCTTGAGAGTCCTGAAGGGACGTTGAAGACTACGACGTTGATAGGCCGGGTGTGTAAGCGCAGCGATGCGTTGAGCTAACCGGTACTAATGACCCGTGAGGCTTAACCTTACAACGCCAGAGGCGTTTTTGAGAGACACGATTTTCAGC
>NZ_JANZNP010000026.1:0-635 GCF_025153065.1 Pantoea sp. XY16
CACAACCCACAGGCGTTTTGCAACGCTGCAGACTGCAGGGATTTGAGAGACTCGAACGTGCCGCGTTTTTCATTCTTATTACGGAGAATGAAAGCGACACGTCGTTTCAATTTTCAGCTTGTTCCGGATTGTTAAAGAGCATAATACTTCGCAGCACACCGTTGCCGGTACGCTCTGAAGTATTCAGAAAAAACAGATAAACGGTATGGTGGAGCTAAGCGGGATCGAACCGCTGACCTCCTGCGTGCAAGGCAGGCGCTCTCCCAGCTGAGCTATAGCCCCATACAGTTACTGCAGAGACCGCTACTACCACTCAACCGAGTACACTTCGTAAGAAATGCAATTCGTGCTCAGGCAGGGCATGTTTCCGCGCAGCATAGTGAACTATGCGAGCCGGAGACATAACGCAGCGTGAGTGCGAATTTGGTAGGCCTGAGTGGACTTGAACCACCGACCTCACCCTTATCAGGGGTGCGCTCTAACCACCTGAGCTACAAGCCTGTAGAGGTTTTTTCTGCTCGTTACTTTTTATCAGACAATCTGTGTGGACACTGCGCGGGAAGGTATCTTCAGGTAAGGAGGTGATCCAACCGCAGGTTCCCCTACGGTTACCTTGTTACGACTTCACCCCAGTC
>NZ_JANZNP010000027.1:0-569 GCF_025153065.1 Pantoea sp. XY16
GCGATAACTTTAGCAACAACACCCGCGCCAACGGTACGGCCACCTTCGCGGATTGCGAAGCGCAGACCTTCGTCCATTGCGATTGGGTGGATCAGGGTAACAACCATTTTGATGTTGTCGCCTGGCATGACCATTTCAACGCCTTCTGGCAGCTCTACTGAGCCGGTTACGTCAGTTGTACGGAAGTAGAACTGTGGACGATAGCCTTTGAAGAACGGAGTATGGCGACCACCTTCGTCTTTAGACAGAACGTAAACTTCTGACTCGAACTGGGTGTGTGGCTTGATTGAGCCTGGCTTAGCCAGAACCTGACCACGCTGGATGTCTTCACGCTTGATACCGCGCAGCAGAACACCACAGTTTTCGCCTGCCTGACCCTGGTCCAGCAGCTTACGGAACATCTCAACACCGGTACAGGTTGATTTCGCAGTATCTTTGATACCTACGATTTCAACTTCGTCGCCGACTTTAACGATGCCGCGCTCAACACGACCGGTAACAACAGTACCACGGCCAGAGATTGAGAAGACGTCTTCGATTGGCAGCAGGAACGGCATGTCGATCGCACG
>NZ_JANZNP010000028.1:0-539 GCF_025153065.1 Pantoea sp. XY16
CCGCCACCGGGTTACCGGCGTCGTCGGTCAGGCCCGGTACGGTTTCGCTGGTGTCGACCGTCACGTTCACGGTGTCGTTCACCGCGTTGCCATTCGCGTCGGTGCCGTCGATGACCAGGGCATGCTCGCCGTCGGCCAGCGGGGCGTCAGGGGTAAAGGTCCAGCTGCCGTCGGCGTCCACGGTGGCGGTGCCGAGCTCGGTGTCGCCGTCGGAGATCACCACGGTGGAGCCGGGCTGCATGCCGCCGCCGTTAATGGTCGGGGTGCTGTCGCTGGTGGTGCTGCCGTCCGCCACCGGGTTACCGGCGTCGTCGGTCATGCCGGGCACGGTTTCGCTGGTGTCGATGATGACGTCGACGGTGCTGCTGCTGGCGTTACCGTTCGCGTCGGTGCCGTCAATCACGAGCGCGTGCTCGCCGTCGTCCAGCGGGGCGTCAGGGGTAAAGGTCCAGCTGCCGTCGGCGTCCACGGTGGCGGTGCCGAGCTCGGTGTCGCCGTCGGAGATCACCACGGTGGAGCCGGGCTCCATGCCGCCGCCG
>NZ_JANZNP010000003.1:0-360068 GCF_025153065.1 Pantoea sp. XY16
CGGAGGGGTGGCCGAGCGGCTTAAGGCAGCGGTCTTGAAAACCGCCGATGGGAAACCATCCGAGAGTTCGAATCTCTCCTCCTCCGCCACATTTTACAGGCCAGCACATAGTGCTGGCCTGTTTCGTTTCTGCCACTCCTGTTTCTTCCTCCAGTCTGAAAAATTACGCCTCTTCTGATGACGTGCGGCTGCACATTCATCTGCCCTATGCATCTCTGCTATAGTCCACTCACTGTTTTTGCAAACATCTGGCGCTTTTCTGAGGCGAGCTGAGTTACACTGTTAAATACATCGCTCTGAGGCGAGCTAATCGGTTGATAGCCTGAGTGTTTCTTTACTGAATGAATGGAATAGGCACAATGATCAAGAAACTGAGTCTTTGCGCATTGTCAGTGCTCGCTGCATTGCCGGTCGGAACGGCAGCATTTGCTGCTGATGGCGATATGCAGCTGCAACAGGTGCTGATGGTAAGCCGTCACAATCTGCGCGCGCCGCTGGCCGATAATGGCAGCGTGCTGGAGCAGTCGACCAAAAAGAGCTGGCCGCAGTGGGATGTTCCCGGCGGACAGCTGACCACGAAAGGTGGCGTGCTGGAAGTTTACATGGGTAACTACACCCGTCAGTGGCTGGCACAGCAGGGCCTGGTAAAGAACGGCAGCTGTCCTGACAGCAATAATGTCTTTGTTTACGCGAACAGCCTGCAGCGCACTGTCGCTACCGCGCAGTTCTTTGTCAATGGTGCCTTCCCAGGCTGTGACATTGCCGTCACGCATCAGGATGAAATGGGTTCCATGGATCCTGTCTTCAATCCGGTCATCACCGATGACAGCGAAGCCTTCAATAAAAAAGCGTTAGCCGCCATGGCCGCCGCCAATGAAAAACTGCCGCTAAAACCCGCCTTCCAGCGTCTGGAAAAGATTGTCGACTACAAAAATTCGCCTGCCTGTAACAATAAAAAGCAGTGCGACCTCAGCAGTGGTCAGAACACCTTCAGCGCTGAAAATGGTAAAGAGCCTGGTGTCAGCGGTCCGCTGAAAGTGGGTAATTCGCTGATGGATGCTTTCACGCTGCAATATTATGAAGGCTTCCCGCTGGAGCAGGTTGCCTGGGGGCAGATCAAAACGCCTGAACAGTGGAAAGAGCTGTCAGCCATTAAAAATGGTTATCAGGATGCGCTATTCACCAGCCCGGATGTTTCCCGTGAAGTGGCTGCACCGCTGGTGGATTACATTCGCAGTCAGTTAGTGGATCAGGACAAAGCTAACGCGCCGAAAATTATGCTGATGGTCGGCCATGACTCGAACATCGCCTCGCTGCTGAGTGCGTTACAGGTCAAGCCTTATGACCTGCCTGACACCTGGGAAAAAACGCCGATTGGCGGTCAGGTTGTTTTCGAACGCTGGCATGATGCGAAAAACGATAAAGACCTGCTCAAGGTGGAGTATGTCTATCAGACCGCCGATCAGCTGCGCAATGCGGATGTACTGAGTCTGAAAAACCCGCCGAAGCGCGTGACGCTGCAACTGGCGGGTTGTGAGGCCGATGCGAACGGCTATTGCAGCTGGGATCAGTTCTCTCAGGTGCTGAATGCTGCGCTGCAGGGCACGCCAATGCAGCCAGCGGCGGCACCACAACCGGCAGCCCAGTCTGACGACGACAGTGCGAAAGCCGCAGCGACGAATGACGCTGCTGCTGATAAGGCTGAAGCGGATAAAGCGACCGCAGCCAAAGAGAAGGCTGACGCCGATAAAGCTGCCGCTGAGAAGTCTGAAGCGGATAAAGCTGCCGCAGAAAAGGCAAAAGCGGATAAGGCTGCAGCCGAGAAAGCTGCAGCAGAAAAGGCAAAAGCGGATAAGGCTGCAGCCGAGAAAGCTGCGGCTGAAAAGGCAAAAGCTGACAAAGCAGCAGCAGAAAAAGCCGCTGCTGAGAAAGCGAAAGCTGACAATGCAGCAGAATCAGCCAGTGATAATAAAGCCACGACTGACAAAGCTGACGCCGCAAACGCGCCTGCAACCGCGAAAGAGGACCATTCAACGTCAGCAGCTGTGGCCACACAGTAATTGCGCTTTACGGCCAATACGAAAAAACCCCGTCGAGACGGGGTTTTTTTATGGCTGCAGGACAATTATCCCGCTACGACAACCAGTTTCTGATTAGCAAACTCTTTGATGCCCAGATCAGAAAGCTCACGACCATAGCCTGAACGTTTCACACCACCAAACGGCAGCTCAGCAGAGGTATCGCTCTGGGAGTTGATAAACACCATACCGGTTTCAATGGCAGAAGCCAGTTTACGACCACGTGCAATGTCACGGGTCCAGACTGAGCCACCCAGACCGTAGTGCGAGTCATTTGCCAGCGCCACAGCTGCGTTATCATCACTCACAACGTAGATCTGCGCGACAGGACCAAAGAACTCCTCATAATAGGCGGGGTTGTCCGGGGTAATGCCAGTCAGAATGGTTGGCTGATAAAAGCAGCCCGTTCCTTCAACAGCTTTGCCGCCCGTCACCAGTTTTGCGCCACTCGCTACGGCTTCGTCTACCTGCTTCACCAGGCGGTCGCGCGCGTCAGCAGAAGAGAGTGGGCCAAGGGTGGTCTTCTCATCCAGTGGATCGCCCAGTGTGGCAGAACTCAGCGCGGCGCTGAACTGGCTGATAAAGCGGTCGGCAATCTTCTCATGCAGAATGAAACGTTTTGCGGCGGTACAGACCTGGCCGCAGTTACTGAGACGCGCCTGCACGCCCTGACGGACGGCTTCATCCAGATCGGCGTCATCCAGCACCACAAACACGTCATTGCCGCCCAGTTCAAGCGTCGATTTCTTCAGATGCTTACCGGCCTGCTCAGCCACGGCACTGCCCGCGCGCTCGGAACCGGTCAGGGCAACACCCTGAACCCGATCATCAGCAATCAGATCGGCGACCTGATCTGTAGAGATGAACAGGTTAGTCCAGGCGCCTTCTGGCGCACCTGCTTCACGCACCAGCTTTTCAAAGACATCGGCACAGTGCGGCACAATGTTAGCGTGTTTCGCCAGTACCGGATTACCCAGCGCCAGGTTAGGAGCCAGTACGCGCATCAGCTGATAGTAAGGAAAGTTCCACGGCTCGACAGCGACTAACACGCCAATCGGGTGATACTCAACCCAGGCTTCGCCCAGATCGCTGGGATAGGACTGCGGCTGCAGAATACGTTCCGCATTCTCTGCGTAGTAGCGGGCAATCTGCGAACAGATTTTCACTTCGCCACGGCTCTGACCAATCAGTTTCCCCATCTCTTTACTGGCGATGGTGGCCAGTTCTTCCGCGCGGCTATCAATCAGGTCAGCCAGTTTTTTCAGCACCTGCAGACGCGGCTGAATGTCACCTTTGCTCCATGAGGAGTGGAAAAGATGATCGGCCACATCCAGGGCATGGCTGACGGCGGCCTCATCATGTGACGGCCAGCTTTTCAGCAACTGGTTGTTCGCGGGATTAATGCTTTGATAGGAAGACATAGCGTACTCCTTGGTGAGGTAAAAAAATTGAGGGCGGGAAAGTCCCGCCCCTGAATCAGACGTTCTTACGTTCTACGGGCTTGTCATCCCAGGTCAGGAGATCTTTATCGGTTTTTTCAAAGGCACGAATCAGCACGTCATCGCTGCCTTGCTGACGCCAGATCTCTTCTGCCAGTCTCTCATCGTAATTCGCCACTTCGAAAATGGCCTCGGCAATTTCAGGGGAGGTATGACGCAGACTGGCCCATTCGCCAACGTGATGTGCTTTCGATTGTTCAGTAGACATACTTTTCTCCTTTGTTTAAATCAGTCCTGCAGTTTCACTGTCAGTCCGGCAACATGTTCACCCTGGAAACGGGCAATATTCAGTTCCGCTTCAGTCGGCTGACGCGAACCATCGCCGCCCGCCAGCGTGGTCGCACCATATGGCGTGCCACCGCGAACCTGTGAGATATCGAACAACTCTTTGGTGCCGTAGCCGATAGGCACAATGACCATGCCGTGATGCGCCAGTGTGGTCCAGACCGAGGTAATGGTCTGTTCCTGACCGCCGCCGGTACCGGTTGAGGTAAAGACGCTGGCAACCTTGCCAAACAGCGCGCCTGACGCCCAGAGACCGCCAGTGCGATCCCAGAACGTCCGCATCTGTCCGGACATGTTGCCAAAGCGGGTCGGAGTACCGACGATAATCGCGTCATACTGCGGCAGTACCTCAGGCGTCGCTTCTGCTGCCTGTTGATGGGTTTTGCCGCCCACCTGTGCAAAGCGATCGGCCTCCATCGTTTCAGGAACCCGAAGGATATCCACTTCCGCGCCGGGAACCCGACGAGCGCCTTCTGCAACAGCGTTCGCCATCGTTTCGATATGTCCGTACATCGAGTAGTAGAGCACCAGAATCCTGGCCATAGGTCTCTCCAGATGGTTTTGACGTCCAGAAAAGTATAGAAGAGCTTTCGCTTTACGCAGGCGATGCTTACTCCGCAGTGGATGAGTCGGGCAAGAAATCTGCAGCTAATCGGTTATATGTCGGCAGAATGTTCGTTCTTTAATCAAATTGCTGATGATTACTCTGTTGCTAAATGTGACTGTCGCGGGAGTTAAAGAAGAATCTGGCTATTATTTAACCATGAGTTGAATTCGGCTTCGGGCCGTCAGCTCTCTGCTATTTCATTCTTATTTATCGCACTATGCGACAGGAGCAAATCATGGCAACACATCGTGGAGGTTCAGGGAATTTTGCTGAGAACCGTGAACGTGCCGCAGAAGCGGGACGTAAAGGGGGCAAAAACAGCGGTGGGAATTTCAAAAACGATCCGCAGCGCGCCGCGCGTGCCGGTGAGAAGGGCGGGCGCAGCAGTCCTAAAAAAACGGACGCATAATCCCACTCTGCCGCCGGTTAAGGCCGGCGGTTAACGTCGTTGCTTTTCCCCCTCGCTCTCCCCACAATATCGTCCGGACACATCATCAGGTGAATTATGTCGGACACATCCCGCAGTTTAACCCTGCGCCTGACGCGGCAGGAGCTGGTATTACTTTTTATCACCATGATCTGGGGCGGCACCTTTCTGGTGGTGCATCGGGCGATGCAGCACTCCGGCCCGTTCTTCTTTGTCGGCCTTCGTTTTGCCACCGCCGCACTGCTGCTGGCGCTCTTTTTTCGCCGCTATCTGGCCGACATGACCTGGCTGGAAGTGAAAGCGGGCGCACTGATTGGTCTGTCTATCGCCGGAGGTTATGGTCTTCAGACCTGGGGCATGCAGACTATCTCCAGCAGTCAGTCCGCCTTTCTTACTGCGCTTTATGTTCCGGTGGTGCCATTGCTGCAGTGGCTGTTTTTACGCCGTCCGCCGGGGTTAATGTCGTGGCTGGGGATTGTGCTGGCCTTTGCCGGCTTGTTGCTGGTGGCCGGGCCGCAGGATGGCCGTATCAGCCTGAATGCAGGTGAAATCGCGACGCTGCTCAGCACCCTGGCGATTGCCGCCGAAATTATCTTGATCAGCCGCTATGCCGGTCAGGTTGATGTACGCCGCGTGACGCTAATCCAGCTGGCGGTGGCGTCGCTGTGTGCCTTTGCTTTGATGATCCCCAATGGCGAAACAGTGCCCGCAATTTCAACGCCGCTGCTGCTCAGCGCGCTGGGGCTGGGCGCGGCCAGCGCCCTGATTCAGGTCACCATGAACTGGGCGCAGCGCAGCGTTTCGCCAACCCGCGCCACGGTAATCTATGCCGGGGAACCGGTCTGGGCGGGCGTGGTAGGGCGAATTGCCGGTGAGCGACTGCCTGCGCTGGCGTTGCTGGGTGGGGCGCTGATCGTCTGCGGGGTTATCGTCAGTGAACTGCGGCTGAAACGGAAAAAAGCGGTGCAGCCTGCTGCGACACCGCTGGAGTAGTTAACCCTGCTGTCGCACCAGCGGTTTATCCTGCTGTGTCGCACTGCGTCGGCGCAGAATGGCATTGAGGATAATCGCGCCAAAGGTAGCAGTGCCGATCCCGCCAAGCGTGAAAGAGCCAATTTTCAGCGAGAAATCCCCTGCGCCAAGCACCAGCGTAGTGGCGACCATAATCAGGTTGCTGTTCTGACCTAAATCGACATGGTTCTGCACCCAGATGCGTGCGCCCGCCACCGCAATCAGCCCGAACACCACAATGGATGCACCGCCAATCACCGGGGCCGGAATGGTGTGGATCAGCGCACCAAACTTCGGTGAGAAACCGGCGAGGATGGCGATAATAGCTGCGGCGACAAACGCCAGCGTGGAGTAGACCTTAGTTACGGCCATCACCCCGATGTTCTCAGCATAGGTGGTTACGCCACTGCCGCCCATCGAGCCGGAAAGCATCGTAGCCAGTCCATCGCCCACAAAGGCTCGTCCCATGTAAGGGTCGAGGTTACGGCCGGTCATCCCCGCCACGGCTTTCAGATGTCCCAGGTTTTCCGCCACCAGAATGATCGCGACCGGGGCGATCAGCACCATCGCCTGCAGATCAAAGGTCGGTGCGGTGGTATGCGGCAGGCCAAACCAGGCTGCCTGTGACAGCAGCTTAAAATCGACCGGCTTGCCCAGCCCCAGAACGTTAGTCAGCAGCGCATAGATCGCCCAGGCCAGAATCAGTCCGACCAGAATCAGCAGACGCTGTACCATCCCGCGGGTAAACACTGCGACCAGACCGATACAGAGCACGGTCATCACCGCAACCCAGCTGTCGAATGAAGAGGCGGAGACGCTATGCACCGCGATGGGAGCCAGATTCAGCCCGATTGCCATCACCACCGCGCCGGTCACCACTGGCGGCATCAGATTTTCAATCCAGCGCGTGCCTGACTTCATGACCACCAGCCCAATCAGTGTGTAGAGCAGGCCGCAGGCGATCACGCCGCCCAGCGCCACGCTGAGGTTGGGATTCAGTCCCTGACCGCTGAAGCCGGTCACCGCAATCACCACGCCAACAAAGGCAGCGCTCGACCCGAGATAGCTGGGCACGCGACCACCGGTTATAAAGAAGAACAGCAGGGTGCCAATACCCGAGACCAGAATCGCCAGATTGGGATCCAGCCCCATCAGCAGCGGCATCAGCACCGTTGCGCCAAACATCGCTACCGCATGCTGCAAACCCAGCACCAGCGTCTGCCCCAGCGGCAGTGTTTCATCCGGGGCGATAATACCGTTTTCGGTCAGTGCCGACTTCTTTTGCCATTGCGGAAACCAGGATCGTGCCATCGTTTACTCCAGAGCGTGATGAATGCCGGTAAGGTTCAGGGAAGAGTTATCAGGCTTCCTGCCGCATCAGGGGATGATAGCCCCGGTCAAACCACATGAGGCCATGGGTATCATCATTTCGCACTATGCCCACGACTTCGCAGAACAGCGTGTCATGTGTACCGACGCTGACAATCTGCGTAATGCGACAGTCAAAGGAGGCAACTGCGCCGCTCAGTACCGGCGAGCCGGTCACGGCCGTCGACCACTCAGCGGCAATAAAACGGTCAGCCATCGGCGTTTTTCCGCCGAACAGACTGGAGAGCGCTTCGTGTCCCGCCGCCAGCGTATTGACGCAGAGCTGCATGTTTTCGCGGAACACCGGATATACCGAGGCTGAGCGGTTCAGGCAGACCAGCAGCGTTGGCGGCGAATCGGTGACGCTGCACACCGCTGAGGCGGTAAAGCCTGCGCGTCCGGCCGGGCCTTCCGTCGTGATGATGTTGACCGCAGCGCCGAGCCGCGACATCGCATGACGAAACTCAGTTTTCTCAACGGCGGGGGTAAGGGTATCCAGGCTCATAGTGTTCTCCGCGAAAGGGTTATCCTGCGACGCGCTGCAGCGGCTGCACATCATCAGTCTGATCCAGCCACTGCAGCAGCAGGGCATTAAATTTTTCGGGGTCGGTAACGCTCATGGCGTGGCCGCCCCAGGCCATCATCTGTTCAGTCGCGTTCGGCAGCGCCTCGGCCAGTTCGGTTGAACAGCTCCACGGCACCAGCAGATCGTCCTGGCTGGCAATTACCAGCATCGGTTGCGGAATGGCGGCAGCCCGGGCGCTGAAGTCGGCGCTCATCAGGGCATGCAGCCGTCGCATCAGATTTTCCATCCCCTGAAAATGCGTGACGTGATGGCTGTCTTCCTGCTCCAGACGCGTCTGATGCCCGGCCATCCACTCAGCAGGATAGAGAAACAACGGCTGAGCGCGGACGAAAGCCTCGACGCCGACATTGAGCAGCAGATCCTGCCGCACCTGGAAGCAGCGGCGGGTATGCGGATGCAGCGTCAGCCAGCCGTTGATCACCACGATCCGTTCGATCCGATCCGGATAATCCAGCGCCAGCTGCATTCCCACCAGACCGCCCAGCGCGTGTCCAATCAGGCTGAATCGCAGGATGCCATGCTGCGCCAGCGCGTCGGCCAGCTCCGCCGCCATCATCGTCATGCTGTAGCCTTCCGGTAAGCTGTCCGCGCTGCGACCGGTGCCGCGCTGGTCATAGAGCACGACCCGATAGCGTGCTGTCAGCGCCGCCAGTTGCGGCTGCCAGAAACCCGCCACGCCGCCCAGACCGGAAGAGAGCACCAGCGTCGGTGCTTCGGGATTTTGCAGGCCCAGAATATCCAGCTGCATCAGACCTCCGGCTTGCCGATGTGCGCCACGCTGGCGATCTCAATCAGCGCGTCAGGCTTGACCAGCCCACACTGAATGCAGAAACGGGCAGGCTTATCACCGGGGAAGTATTCGGCGTAAACCTGATTTACCGCGGCATAATTCGACCAGTCGGTGATAAAGATCGAGTTAAATGTCACATCGGCCATGTTGCCACCAGCGGTCTCAATCACCTTTTTAATGGTTTCCAGCACGTGACGGGTCTGCGCGGCAGCATCACCCACATGGACCACGTTGTTGTCACCATCAAATGGCAGCGTGCCGGAAACATAGATCACGCCGTCCGCCAGCGTGCCAGGGACAAACGGGGCGATGGGTGTGGTGGTGCCTGGTGGCACAATAATACTTTTCGGCATAGCGACGTCCTCTTAGTGGATTAGCGGGCATTCAGGCTTTCGCAGAAGGTATCGACATCCGATACCCAGCCAAAAAAGGTTTCGATATTGAACAGCGCTGCCTGCTGAGCAAAGGGCGGGCCAGCCTGATACGTGGCGTCTTCCAGCACCACACCGAAATACTCCAGAAAGAAGCCGTCGCGCAAGGTCGACTCCACACAGACGTTGGTGGCGATGCCGGTGAAAATCAGATGGCGGATCCCGCGACTGCGCAGCATGCTGTCGAGTGGGGTGTTATAGAAGCCGCTGTAGCGCGATTTTGGCAGCACGATGTCACCGGCTTGTGGCATCAGCTCATCGACCAGCGCGTAATCCCAGCCGCCTTTTGACAGCAGTGAACCCTGCAGTTCTGGCCGTTTACGCATGGTTTTCAGCGCATTCGATTTGTGAAAGTTAGGGGAACCGGCGTCACCGGCTTCAACATAGTCGCTGTCCCAGCCGTTCTGGAACCAGATGATCTGAACGCCGGCCGCACGGGCCGCCGTCACCGCCTGATGGATCTTCGCAATCACCGGCTTCGTCGCGGAAACATCAAAGCCCGCCAGGTCGAGGTAGCCACCTTCGGTGGCGTAGGCGTTCTGCATATCCACAACAATCAGTGCCGTCTGGCCAGGCGGAAAGGCGATCGGCTCAGGACGAGCAGGCAGTTCAACCTGGGGAACATCCGGCGTGTGGGCGCAATAAACGGTATTCATTATGCCACCTCCTGCTGTGCGTCGAGCAGGGCGCTGCGACAGGCCATCAGCGGCTGAATGTGCTGGCCGAAGTTCTCAATACCTTCCAGGAAATCATCAAAGGTCAGCAGCACGCCGTGCGTGCCTTCTACCTGCGCCACTTCATCCAGCATCCGCGCGACACTGGCGTATGAACCCACCAGGGTGCCCATATTGATATTGACGGCTGAGGTCGGGTCCGCCATCTGGCGCACATTGGTGTCGCTGCCTGATTTGGTATCCTGCTGACTCTGGGTGGTGAGCCAGGAGAGCGCCTCTTCATCTGCACCAGCTTTGTAGTGTTCCCACTTAGCCCGCGCCTCTTCATCTGTTTCGGCGGCAATAATCATAAACAGCACGTAGGAGCCAACATCGCGGCCCGCTTTTTCGGCGGCCTGCTTCATGCGAATCGAAGTTGAACTGAAAGCAGCAGGTGTGTTAACCCCTTTGCCGAAGCAGAAGTTGTAATCGGCGTGCTGAGCAGAGAAGGCCATACCGGCATCGCTCTGTCCGGCGCAGATCACCTTCATCGGACGCTGCGGCTGTGGACTGACGCGGCAGTCATTCATAGTGAAGAACTCACCTTTGAAGTCCGATTTTCCGGTGCCCCACAGGTCGCGCAGCACGGTAACGTACTCGGTCAGATAAGAATAACGGCTGCCGAAGTACTCATCGCCTGGCCACATTCCCATCTGCTCATATTCAGGTTTCTGCCAGCCGGTCACCAGATTAACGCCGAAACGACCGCCTGAAATGGAATCGATAGTGGACGCCATGCGCGCCACAATCGCCGGTGGCAGCGTCAGGGTGGCCGCGGTAGCGTAGATTTCGATGCGGGAGGTAACGGCCGCCAGGCCCGCCATCAGGGTGAATGACTCCAGGTTATGATCCCAGAATTCTGTTTTTCCGCCGAAGCCGCGCAGTTTGATCATCGAGAGTGCAAAGTCGAAGTGGTAATGCTCTGCTTTCAGCACGATGGCTTTGTTCAGTTCAAAGGTCGGCATGTACTGCGGCGCGTTGGACGAAATCAGCCAGCCATTGTTACCAATCGGAATAAAGACGCCTATCTTCATGTGAAACCTCGTTGCGATGGGGGAAAGGTGTTTCACGCGCTGCACTGCATCCTGCTACGTCCGTATAAGCCGCGCTCAGCCACAATTCTGCAAATCGTGTGCCACATTTTTTATTCTTATAAATAACAAACAGTTAAAATTAAACCGAAAGAGGTAAGTGGAGTAACTGGTCCATTTCGGACCATCTGGTCAAAATTCACTGCACGTTTTGCATGCAGGCTGAGCAAAAAAGGTGCAGGGCGCGGATTGGGCAGCGACTCATCCCTTTGCTATGATGCGCTGACACCAGAAGGATGAGGTAAACGTGTGAATAGCGATGAAAAAAAGCCAACGCGTCGTTCGCGTGCGGTGGCAGCGAAGCGGGCTGCCATACTGGAAGCGGCCTTAACCTTCTTCTCACAGTTTGGCATTCACGGCACCAGCCTCGATAAGGTGGCCGAACGGGCCGATGTCTCTAAAACGAATCTGCTCTACTATTTTCCCTCTAAAGAAGTGCTCTATGTGGCCGTGCTGAAACAAATTCTGGATGTCTGGCTGGCCCCGTTGCGCGCGCTGGCGCATGACCAGGATCCGCTGGTCGCCATCCGGCGTTATATCCGGCTAAAGCTGGAAGTGTCGCGCGATCATCCTCAGGCTTCTCGTCTGTTCTGCCTGGAGATGCTTCAGGGCGCACCCTTGCTGAAAGGGGAACTGGCGGGCGACCTCAAGCAACTGGTGGATGACAAAGCAGCCATTATTGAACGCTGGATTGATGAGGGACGGCTGGCGGGCGTACAGCCACAGCACCTGATCTTCATGCTGTGGGCCACCACGCAACATTACGCCGACTTTGCCACCCAGGTTGAGGCCGTGACCGGTCAGACGCTCAGCGATCCGGCGTTTTTCGATCAGACCGTCGAAAACGTCCAGCGCATGATCATTGAAGGGATTCGCGTACGCTAATTCAGGACACATTTACAATTCGGTGACGGAGTGAATCAATGGATTCTGTTTCGCAGTTGGTGTTGGGTGCTTCAGTCAGTGTTGCGGTGATGGGACGTCGGGTGCCGATCTGGCAGGCCGCGCTGGTGGGCGGCGTCTGCGGCACCTTACCCGATCTGGATGTGTTTATTGACCATGGCGATGCGATACGCAACATGACCCTGCACCGTACGGAAACACATGCGCTGCTCTGGCTTACATTGATCTCACCTCTGATGGCGTGGGGAGTGTCGGCAATGTTCAGGCAGCGGGTGAAGTGGTCGCACTGGTGGCCCGCCGTCTGGCTGGCGCTGATTACCCATCCGCTGCTTGATTTAATGACGGTGTACGGCACCCAGCTTGGCCTGCCGATCACCGATTATCCCTATGCCATCGGCAGTATTTATATCGTCGATCCACTCTATACGTTGCCACTGCTGATAGGGCTGAGTGTCGCGCTGTGGCGTCGTGGTGACAAAGGCATGCGTGGGAACCGGATCGGCCTGGCGCTGAGTACGCTTTATCTGGTCTGGAGTGTGGCCATTCAGGGTGTCGCAGGCTGGCAGATCAGCGCATCGCTGGCGGAGCAGGGTATTCCGGACAATAAAGTGCTGGTGACGCCGACGGCCTTTAATACGCTGGTCTGGCGCAGCGTGATTATGACGCCGGATCGCTATGGCGAAGTTTACTGGTCGCTGTTGTCGCCCTTACGGCCACTGCAGGTGGCTTGGTACCCGCGTCATCCTGAACTGTTCGACACCTTCCGGGGTAGCTGGTATGCAGAACGTGTTGCCTGGTTCAGCCACGGCTTCTACGCGCTGCGTGAGCAGGACGGGCAGACGACGATTGCCGACCTGCGCATGGGCGAAGGCGATAACTATACCTTCACCTTTGGTCTGGGCACGCCTCAGCAGCCCGATCCCCGGCCGCAGCGCTTACCTAATGAACGTCCCACGTTGTCCGCCATTTTCTCTGCGCTCAGTGAACGCCTGTAAAAAAAAGCCCGGTCAGGTGACCGGGCTTTTTTCATGCTGTCAGCGATTAGCGGCTGCGACGCGTACGCAGCATCCAGCCCACACCCAGCAGCGCAAACCAGAGTGGCGTCACCATCAGGGCCTGGCGTGTATCTTCCTGCAACGTCAGCAGCACCAGCACAAACGCAAAGAAGGCCATGCAGACCCAGCACATGAATTTGCCTAGTGGCATCTTAAAGGCCGATCTGGCATGGCGCTCAGGATGCTTTTTACGGTAAGCCAGATAGCTGCACAGAATGATGGTCCAGACGAACATAAACAGAATGGCTGAAACGGTGGTGACCAGCGTAAAGACCTTCATCACATCCGGGATCAGGTAGATCAACGCCACGCCGAGTAACAGACACAGACAGGAGAAGAACAGGCCGGTAGTCGGGACCGAACGGGCAGAGAGACGGCCAAACGCGCGGCTCGCGACGCCCTGCTGCGACAGGCCATAGAGCATACGGCTGGTGGAGAAGATGCCGCTGTTGGCTGAAGAGGCGGCAGAGGTCAGCACAACAAAGTTAACGATACTCGCCGCAGCAGGCAGGCCAATCAGCACGAACATCTCAACAAACGGACTGCGGTCAGCCATAACCTGGGTCCAGGGCGTTACCGCCATGATCACCATCAGCGCCAGCACGTAAAACATAATGACCCGCAACGGAATTGCATTAATCGCGCGTGGTAAGACTTTATGTGGGTCGTGGGTTTCAGCGGCTGCCGTTCCAACCAGTTCAATGCCGACAAAGGCAAACACCGCAATCTGGAATCCGGCAAAGAAGCCGCTGAGGCCTTTCGGGAACATCCCGCCGTGATCCCAGATGTTGCTCAGCGCCGCGGTGCCGCCACCGGGTGAAGGGTAGTGAATCGATACCAGCACAATCCCGGTGACGATCAGCGCAACAATGGCGACGATTTTGATTATCGCGAACCAGAACTCCATCTCACCAAACAGCTTAACCGTGGCGATGTTCAGCGCCAGAAAAACCACCACGCAGAGCAGGGCGCTCATCCAGATTGAGAAGCCCGGAAACCAGAGCTGGAAATAGGCGCTGATGGCCACGACGTCGGCGATGCCGGTTACTACCCAGCAGAACCAGTAAGTCCAGCCGGTAAAATAGCCCGCCCACGGTCCAAGCAGATCCGCGGCAAAATCGCTGAAAGACTTGTACTCAAGGTTGGAGAGCAGCAGCTCTCCCATGGCGCGCATCACGAAGAACAGCATAAAGCCGATGATCATATAGACGAAAATGATCGAGGGACCAGCCAGACTAATGGTTTTACCGGAACCCATAAAGAGGCCGGTACCGATAGCACCCCCTATGGCGATCAGCTGAATATGGCGATTATGCAGGTTACGCTGTAGCTTGTCGGGCGCGTGTGCGGTTTCTTTAGATTGGTCAACCATAGAATTGTCTTTCCTGTCTTGATGTTGTGTCAGCTCTGCTGGCTGTTAGTAAACGAGTCTGCCCGAGGGGCAAGTGGGCATAAGATAGAGGAAGAGGGCCGGAATCGGGTAACGCTTTTTTATCAATTGTGAAGCCTGACGCCCCGCAAGCCGTAATAACGGGCAGTTTCGTTCAATCCTGCGTCAGTATGGGTAATTATTCATCACGTTATGTCAGGCAGACTGCGTGAAGCGGAATGGGCTTCTACACTTTTTAGTTATTAATCATTATGCTGCAAAGGGAATTATGCGCACGCTTATCCTGTTTCTTCTGTTAATTGCGCTGGGATGGGTCAGCTTACCCTGGCTTAAGCAGCATCTCCCGCCGCAGTTCAATCCCTTTACACCGCTCTCCGTCACCGATCCTCCAGGCTGGATGACGCAGATAAAGATGAAAAGGCTGGCCCAGAATCCTGACGAATGTCTGGCGGTGATGCGTCATGCCCAACAGGCGGGCTGGGTCAGTTTCAGCGAGCGTCCTGCCGTCACGGGCAACTGTCCGATCAGCCATCCACTGCGAATTCAGAAATTTGGCCCGGTCAGCCTCAGCAGCAGCTTTCTCGCCAGCTGTCCAATGGCCGTCGCCAGCACCATGTATGCCCTCCGCAGCCGGGAACAGATTGCCCGGGATATGCACAGTCCACTGGTACGAATTACCCATGTCGGCAGCTATGCCTGTCGTAATATTTATCATCGCGCAAAGGGGCGGCTCAGTGAGCATGCCACCGCAGAGGCCTGGGATGTGACCGGCTTCCAGCTGGCTGATGGCCAGCGGCTTGAGGTCAGTCGTCACTGGCAACAGCCAAAAGAGAAAGCGGCCATGCTGCACACGCTGTGGCGTGGCGGCTGTGACGTATTCGGCAATGCGCTGGGACCGGACTACAACGCCGCGCACGCCTCACATTTTCATCTGGGTATGCGTGGCGCGGGCTACTGCCGATAAATCATCAGGCAGGATTAATACCGTGTTTGATTAAGAATCAAACTGCCGGTAAGGGAAAAACCAAACCAGTTATCATTGCCAGCGCGGACATACCTGACAATGAGTAGCAACAAATCAGGCGGCTGATCAGGCAGCCTTTTTCAGGGCCGCAAGTGACAACAGAAAAGTGCCCATAAATGCAATCAGCCGTAAAGTTTCGCCGCCTCATCTGGACAGTGCGAGCAACGTCAGGATGAAATTAATTCACGATGCTGCAAAGTGAATTAAGGGAAATTAACTGCATCGATAAAGTGTGCAGAATTAAATAACGATCGGGGATTATACCTTGGATTTTTTTAGTGATTTTGTTGCGTGACTATCGGTATAGTGATTTTCGTGACTAAAAGAGAGCCAGCGTTGAGCGTACTGCTGCCATAACATACTGTCAGCATAAATAGTGATCTGTACCACGCATTAGGTGCAGGCAGGAGATAAATAAAGCTGATTTTCTTTAATACGTTGCTTTCGGTTCAGATTATTCTCAGTCAAAAATTGTTTAAGGGTTGAGCGGGTCAATTTGTCCGGTAGTGATTGCTGTCGGGCAGAATATTCTAATTAAACAACTCTTCGCTACGCCTGTCGGATAGCTAAGGCAAAGGGAGCTGAATCAGCATTGAGAGGCGGCAGATGTAGTCTGCGCACCTGTTAGCTTTTCCGGTCAGAGAGGCGCGTGCTTCCGTGTAGAGAGACTGTGCACAGGAATGCGGTATCGCCTGAACAGCAGAGCTTATTTCCTGATAAAAAATATGCCAGCAATTTTCGGCTGCCGCTTCGCTTATTAGGACGCAATTAACGCATTGTTTACACATTATTTACTCGACATCCCGTAGACCGATTCAATATTCCCGACAGCTTTTCAACATCTGAGATGAAATTGATTCATTGGCAGGGATTGAATTTCTATCAGAAAAATCTTATTCTCCTGAGGTGATTGAAATTGCTGTGGCTGGCCTCACATTACAGGGGCAGGGGCATTTTTTCACTCTGCCATAACGTTGAATGGCATTTGCGCTGTTTAGGGTTAAGGATTCACCTCAACGATAAATTAATTTTCTAAGATTAATTAAATTTATCCGATGAATCCGAATGAATAATACCGGAAGGGCGAGTGAAAATTAACGCTGAGGCAATATGAGTACTGAAAACTATTTCGCCTGGCGAAATGAGGTGAAAGAAAAATTTCAGGCATTAACGGCTTCTTCTGAATTGAAGACGTTATTGCAACAGTTTACTGAATCATTAGGCTTCGATTATTTTGCCTTTTTGATTCAGCATCCGGTGCCATTTACCCGGCCGCGTTTTCATTTACATAGCACCTATCCCAAATTATGGGTTAAACGTTATGAGAAGCAGAATTATTACGCTGTCGATCCGGTGCTCACATTGTGTCAGCGACCGGGCAGAGGGATGGCCTGGATAGAGGAACAGTTCGCTGACGCCGGCAATCTTTGGCAGGAGGCGAGAGAGTATGGGCTCCAGAGCGGATTTTCTTGCTCCGCAATGGCACCAAATCGCGTCATTGGTATATTATCTATATCGTCGCAACAGCCCATTTCTGTCCAGCTCCGCCATGCTGAGCTGGAGGTGAAACTACACCTTTTAGCGGAACTAAGCCTGGATACGCTGGAACGCTTTAACGATGATGCAATGATGGTACTAAGAAAAACGTTTAGTCAGCGCGAGTTGGAAATTCTGAAATGGACAGCCGAAGGAAAAACGGCGGTCGAAATTTCACTTATTTTATCCATCTCTGAACATACCGTTAACTTTCACCAGAAAAATATGCAAAAGCGTTTCAATGTTTCCAATAAAACGCAGATTGCCTGCTATGCAGCGGCAATCGGACTGATTTGAACATAATACAACTGCTACATTTGGCAGTTCCTTTGTACAGGTCTGTTGTCTACCCTGCGCCGGGGCTTTGCCGGGCTGGCGCAAAGAAATCATTGCAAATATGGGGATGTCAGAGGCGCATGATGAAAATAGTGCAAACGCAATTAAAGGATATGCCATCCTCTTTGCTTGCCGAACTCGGCAGCTACCGTTATAGCGTTTTTGCGCGCGGCGAAGGGTGGTCAATACCCCCACGCCTGAGCACGCCAGGGCAGGAATATGATCGCTACGATCGTTCAGATGTCACCTGGCTAATCGCATGGAATGCGCGCGAGGGCATCAGTGGCTGCGCGCGTCTGATGCCCTGGTTCGAACCTGAGCAGAGTGAGGGCATTGTGCTGCCTTTCAGCCATGAGAAAGTGTGGGAGATGTCGCGCTTCTCGGCACGGCTGGAAGTTGACGCTGAACTGCCGCTGAACATTCTCTGGCACGCGGTACAGCTGGCAGAGCTGAACGGCATGGAGTACATCATCAGTTCGGCAACGCCGATGCTGGAGACGATGTTTGAGGAGCATGGCGTGGTGTATGAGCCGCTTACGCCGGGGCTCATTCTGTCAGAAGATAATCTGTTTGCGATCCGTATTCCGGTTGTTCAGCCCACTCTGGCAGAAAAATATCGGGGAACACGTCGTTTCAGCCCGGAAGAGGTACTGCCAACGCTGGGCGTTTCAGTTAACTGGCAGGCGCACAGTTAGCGTATTTGCCCCCACTACCGGGGGCAAAAAAGCTTACTGACGGTAGGCTGTTTTGATCTGTTTGATGGTATTGCTGAACACTTCCGCCTGAGGCTTGTCGCCCAGCGTCTGCACATAGCGTTCCATGTTAATAATCACTTTTCCGGCATCAGCCTGTCCCATACCTTTGAGAATCAGGGTAATCATCATCTTCAGGCCCGCGATTTCATCCGCTAATTTCCGGGCTTCCTGGGAAGTTGCAAAATCTTCATCGCTCATGCGTTTCTCCTTGGTGAATGACAACGTGTCGGCAATCTGTCCGAACAGCAGTGCGTGAGTATATCACAGGGGCGGTAAGTTGCTGAGACGGCCGCTCCGCTTCGCCCTGAAAGGCGGGTTTGTCCAGTACAACTAATCAATCGCTGAAAGTAATCACAGGCTTCATCGGCTCAGCAGCCGCGAGGATGCACGGCACTGAACCCTGAAGCGATACGGTCTTAATACACTGAAAAAACTATCATTTAACGGTTATTTCGCCATCTGGACACAATGCATAACCGTCCCTGAATCTCTTCAGGATGGACCTGGCAGCAATCATGTAATGCTTACACTGTTTTGCTTTGTTGATGTGCTTTTGAGGTAAAAGCGGGTATGATTGACGCCTGAAATCGTGAATTACTTCTTCTTTTTTAGCCTCTGGAGTTTCCCCGTTGATCAGTGTGCTTCTTGTTGATGACCATGAACTTGTCCGCGCGGGTATCCGTCGCATCCTGGAGGATGTGAAAGGTCTGGCCGTGGTCGGAGAGGTCAACTGTGGTGAGGATGCCGCCAGATGGTGCCGTGCCAATCAGGTTGATGTGATCCTCATGGACATGAACATGCCGGGGATCGGCGGACTGGAGGCGACGCGCAAAATCGTGCGTTATAATCCCGATATCAAAATTATCATGCTGACCATCCACACGGAAAATCCGCTGCCTGCTAAAGTGATGCAGGCGGGTGCAGCAGGCTACCTCAGTAAAGGTGCTGCGCCACAGGAAGTGATTAATGCGATTCGCTCGGTAAATGCTGGTCAGCGTTACATCGCGTCAGACATTGCTCAGCAGATGGCGCTGAGCCAGATTGAGCCGCAAAAAGCGGAATCGCCCTTTAGCTGTTTGTCGGAAAGGGAATTGCAGATTATGCTGATGATCACCCGAGGACAAAAGGTGACGGAAATTTCCGAGCAGTTAAATCTCAGTCCTAAAACCGTTAACAGCTACCGCTACCGAATGTTCAGTAAGCTGAATATCAGTGGCGACGTAGAGTTAACGCATCTGGCCATTCGACATGGCCTCTATAATGCGGAGCCGTTAATCAGTAGTGAATGACGTTTTTGATTCCAAAGCCTTTCTGAGTACGGTAACCAGCAAACCCGGTGTTTACCGCATGTATGACGCCTCAGGCACCGTCATCTATGTGGGCAAAGCCAAAGACCTGAAGAAGCGTCTCACCAGCTACTTCCGCACCCAGGTCGGCAGCCGCAAAACCGAAGCGCTGGTCAGCAATATCCAGCACATCGATGTCACCGTTACCCACACCGAAACCGAAGCGCTGCTGCTTGAGCATAACTACATCAAGCTCTATCAGCCGCGCTACAACGTACTGCTGCGCGATGATAAATCGTATCCCTACATTTTTCTTAGCAGTGATACCCATCCGCGGCTGGCGATGCACCGTGGCGCAAAGCATGCCAAAGGCGAATACTTTGGCCCGTTCCCCAACGGCTATGCGGTGCGTGAAACGCTGGGCCTGCTGCAAAAAGTTTTTCCTATTCGCCAGTGTGAAAACAGCGTCTACCGCAATCGCTCCCGGCCCTGTCTGCAATATCAGATTGGTCGCTGTCTTGGTCCCTGTGTCGCGGGTCTGGTCAGTGAAGAGGAGTATGCGCAGCAGACTGATTACGTACGCCTGTTTTTAGCCGGTAAAGACGATCAGGTTCTCAATCAGCTGGTCAAACGCATGGAAGAGGCGAGCATTGGCCTGCGCTTCGAAGAGGCGGCACGACTGCGCGATCAGATTCAGGCCGTGCGCCGCATCACCGAAAAGCAGTTTGTCTCCAATCAGGGGGATGACCTGGATGTGATGGGTGTAGCTTATGAAGCGGGTATGGCCTGTCTTCACGTGCTGTTTATCCGTCAGGGCAAAGTGTTGGGCAGCCGTAGCTACTTCCCGAAAGTGCCGGTGGATACCGATCTTGCCGAGGTGGTTCAGACTTTTGTCGGGCAGTTCTATCTGCAGGGCAGCGAGGCACGGACGCTGCCGGGTGATATTCTGCTGGACTTTACCTTGCCGGAGCGCGAATTGCTGGCGGAGTCGCTCAGTGCACTGGCGGGACGCCGCGTGAATATCCAGAGCAAGCCGCGTGGCGATCGCGCCCGTTATCTTAAGCTGGCGCGCACCAACGCCGCGACGGCATTAACCACGCGTCTGTCGCAGCACTCCACGATTCATCAGCGGTTGATGGCACTGGCAGAGTTTCTTGAGCTCGACCGGATCACGCGCATGGAGTGTTTCGATATCAGCCACACCATGGGTGAGCAGACCATCGCCTCCTGTGTGGTGTTTGACCAGAATGGTCCGCTCCGTGCTGACTATCGTCGCTATAACATTACCGGCATTACGCCGGGCGATGATTACGCTGCCATGAATCAGGTGTTACGACGCCGGTATGGTAAGGCGATTGAAGAAGATAAAATCCCGGATGTGATTCTGATCGATGGCGGTAAAGGCCAGCTCTCTCAGGCAAAGCAGGTTTTCGCGGAGCTGGATGTGCCCTGGGACAAAAACCGGCCCATTTTACTCGGCGTTGCGAAAGGCAGCGACCGTAAAGCCGGACTGGAAACGCTGTTCTTTGAAGCGGAAGGTGAGGGCGTTTCGCTGCCACCGGATGCGCCAGCACTGCATGTGATTCAGCACATTCGTGATGACGCTCACAATCATGCCATTTCTGGTCATCGTAAAAAACGAGCCAAAGTAAAGAACACCAGCGCACTGGAAAGCATTGAAGGGGTAGGGCCTAAACGGCGTCAGCAACTGCTTAAGTACATGGGGGGCCTGCAACCGCTGATGAATGCGTCGGTAGAGGAGATCGCCAATGTACCCGGTATCTCCCACGCGCTGGCAGAAAAAATATACTACTCGTTGAAACACTAGCATTGAAACGGGGGGGGCAATGTAGGAACATAGGCTAAATTTTACCTATATCCAGACAGTTACCGGCATATGCAATTAAACATCCCGACGTGTCTCACCCTGTTTCGAGTCGTGCTCATCCCGTTCTTTGTGCTGGCTTTCTATCTGCCGTTCACCTGGGCACCGCTGGCTACCGCACTGATTTTCGTTTTTGCTGCCATCACCGACTGGTTTGATGGTTTTCTGGCGCGCCGCTGGAAACAGACGACGCGCTTTGGTGCGTTTCTCGATCCGGTAGCGGATAAAGTGATGGTGGCGATTGCGCTGGTACTGGTGGCGGAATATTTCCACGCGTGGTGGATCACGCTGCCTGCAGCCACCATGATTGCCCGCGAAATCATTATCTCTGCGCTGCGTGAATGGATGGCGGAGATTGGCAAACGCAGCAGCGTATCGGTTTCCTGGATTGGTAAAGTGAAAACCACCGCACAAATGTTCTCTCTGTTTGCCTTGTTGTGGCGTCCTGATGCCACCGTTGTCGCGGTGGGCGTAGTCGCGTTATACATTGCTGCCGTGCTGACTTTCTGGTCTATGTTCCAGTATTTAAGCGCCGCGCGCGGCGATCTGCTCGAACCGTGATCGATACGATTTAAAAAGCAGCAAACGGACACGCTGTAAGGATAATTTTATTGACTCATTGCGTCATCTAAGTAGAATGCAACGCATCGAACGGCAGCCAGGCTGCCAGAAGATAAATGAAATCAGCAGGTTCGACGAAATTGCTGAAAATTGCGGGAATAGCTCAGTTGGTAGAGCACGACCTTGCCAAGGTCGGGGTCGCGAGTTCGAGTCTCGTTTCCCGCTCCAGATTCGCAGGTCAGGTTAACCTGACGGCACATCAGTTTAAGGCGCGTTGGCAGAGTGGCTATGCAGCGGATTGCAAATCCGTGTACCTCGGTTCGACTCCGGGACGCGCCTCCAGTTACACCCTGCCCGGGTGGTGAAATCGGTAGACACAAGGGATTTAAAATCCCTCGGCTGTAAGGCTGTGCGGGTTCAAGTCCCGCCCCGGGCACCATATTTCTGGCGCAGAAAAACGAATAAAACAAAGTAATATGCAGTAATGTCGTAACCGCCCAAGGGCGGTTTTTTTGTGCCTGTTATCTGGCATGACGGCGACGAAACCATCCGACTGGCGGTATTAACCGCCGTCAGCCGCGGGAGCTGAACACCAGTGCATCATCCGTATCACTTACCAGCACCATTCGTTGCGCCTCTCCACTGGATGAAACAAAGGTCACTTCATGCCCGATGCTGATTGCATCGAATGCATCTGTTGGCTGTGACTGCTTCTGGATCTCCAGAACCATTCGCGAGGCAAAGGGCTTATCATTGACCCTATCCAGACGATAGTTGGCGGTAAAGCTCAGTTCGGGCTGATCAACCACGTAGAATTGTCCTGAAGGCATAGTCTTGACCTCTGTGTTGTGTTGGCCATATGTCCCGGCCGGGACAGGCTGCCTGAAATTTAAGGTTAGCGGAATAATCAATGTCTGCAGGTGCCCGTGCCTTGTTTATGGGATTATGCCGCGATTGCTGACTATACACGCCGCTTGCGCTTGTCAGTTCTGAAAGGAGTACTAACCTTGTTTACACAGTGCGCTTTCCTGGCAAACTTTCGGGCATGGTATAAAGGTATTACTGCAACTCTTAATGGGTTGACGATGCGGGTTCAATTCCTGCTGCCCGGTCCATCTCTCGCCTCTTCTTAACCCCCGCTGCTCTGCCTCCGCAAACCCAGTTACATCTGATTTCACTCATTTTTGCGGCCTGCATCGAACTATGTAACCTGTTGTAACACCCTTGCTTACCGTAAAGTGGGGGATTGTTTGTCGTCTCAGAGAAGTTAACGCCAATGAGTTCACCTTCTATTCCTGTTTTAACGGAACCGGCTTTACCCCCGATTATCGGCGTTGTCGCCAGCCAGCTGCTCAACCCCTGCCAACAAAAAATGCTGGATGAGGTAACGCGCCAGCTCAATGCGCGCGGAGTTATCACCGTGCTGCTGAATGCCGAAACCGACGTGGCACTGACCGCACTCATCCAGCAGGCGACACCCCTTGCGCTGCGGGGGTTGCTGCTGTTGCCCGGAAACAAGGCTATCAGTGCCTGCAATCTGCCGGTGCTGGAGATTGACGCAGAACCTGAATGGCAGGCGGATGCGCTACGGGCGGGCGAAGTAACCGCAGCGTTACTGCTCGCGCAGGGGCATCAGCGGTTTGGCTTTTTGCAGAGTCAGCCCGGTGACATGGCGCAGAAGCAGAGCTACTGCACCACATTACAGGCGGCGGGCATGACGCTGGATGCAGAACTGACTGCTGGCGCTGACGACCGTGACGGCGCTTATCAGGCGATGATGCAGTATCTGAAAAAAACCCGTGCCGCTGAGCGCATTCAGGCACTTTTCTGTGAAAGCGATCTGCTGGCGTTTGGTGCGATACAGGCAGTACGCGATTTTGGTCAGGGTACGCATCTGGCGGTGGCTGGATTCGGCGACAGTGAGGAAGCCCGCAGTCCGACCTGGCATCTGACCAGCTGGTCACCTGACATCAGACAGCTCATTGGCCGGGCGTTAGATCGCTGGCTGGGGCAGCAGGCAGAAAACAGCGGTGAAGAGGGGCAATTACAGCAGCGTCATTCTCATTCTGGCAAAGTCATTCCGGGTGAGATGTCAGCCTGCGGCTGCGCCTTCCGGCACTAGCCAGCCTGCGAGGCAGGCTGGCTAAAGAGCATTACGCCTGCGGCTGTCCTGCCGGGCCGACACCGCCCGGTGCACCCACTGGCTGCTGTCCGCCTGGCGGTGGGGGTGGTGGGGCATCTCTGCCCGGCGGTGGCGGTGCACAGGCGGTGAGAGTAGCAAGAATAGCCAGCGTCGATAACAGATAAGCCGTACGTTTCATCGTAATTCCCTGATCAGGTAAGCGGAACGTAAAGTATAGAGAATCGCCAAAAAATCGCGCAGTCAGTGTTGAGCGTCCACAACGTTGCGTAAATTAAGGGTGATTATTTGAAACGCCTCGCAACTCCTGCAAGCCGGAAATGCATTACGGGCAGGAGCACGCTAAGGTAGCGCTTTATTTAAGAGGAGTCGTTATGAATGGCATTATGAAGTTCGTCCGCGGCTGGCTGGTGTTCTCTGTACTGTGGGGCGTATTCATGTGGTTTATGTCATGGCAGCAGCAGGGCAAGGAGCCTGGTCTGGCGATTCTGACAAGTCTCTACGCCGGTTTAATCTATCAGGCGTTGATTACGATGGTGGGCCGTTATCGGGCGCGCCGACAACAGGCTGAGTAAATTCTGCTGCCTGAGAGGCAGCAGAACACACCCTCTTAGCCGAAATTACCGGTCAGGCGCTGATGGAAATCAGTACTGCGTGGATCCAGCCCCTCAATGGTCACCTCTGCACCATAACGCTGATAGCGATACTCAATGCCATCCAGTGCCGCAACGCTGGATGCATCCCAGATTTGTGCGTGGGTTAAATCGATCGTCACCTTTTTCGGGTCATGTGCATAATCGAAATGCTCAAACAGATCGTTGCTGCTGGCAAAGAACAGTGGACCACGCACCACATAGCGCACTGACCTGCCATCGTCGCTCAACTGGCGTTCCGCATGGATAACGTGGGCAATACGGCGGGCAAAGAGCAGCATCGCGAGGAGCACCCCAGCCAGCACGCCCAGCGCCAGATTCCCTGTCCAGACCGTCACTGCCACCGTCAGCACCATAATCAGCGTCTCTGACCACGGCATACGTTTCAGGGTAGCGGGCTGCAGGCTATGCCAGTTAACGGTTTTCACCGCCACCACCATCATGATCCCAGCCAGCACCACCATCGGGATTTGCGCCATAATCCGGCTGAGTCCGGTCACCAGTAACAGCAGCACCAGACCAGCGGCTACGGTGGAGACACGGCTACGCGCCCGGCCCAGCTCAACGTTAACAATCGTCTGCCCTATCATCGCGCACCCGGCAATGCCGCCATAAAAACCGGCAAAGATATTTGCTACCCCAAGGCCCCAGGCTTCACGTCGCTTACTGGAGGGGGTATCGGTCAGATCATCGACCAGTTTGGCGGTCAGCAGTGATTCCATCAGTCCGACAAAGGCGATGCTCAGTGCGGTGGGCCAGATAATCTGCAGGGTCTGCAGGTTGAGCGGCACCAGCAGACTGTTAAAACCGGGCAGGCCGGGGCTCATTGGCCCTTCGTCGCCCACGTTCGGCATGCGATAGCCCATTAACAGTGCGACCGCAGTCACCACAACAATGGCGACCAGAGGAGAAGGAATACTCTTTAACAGGTGCGGTAACAGCAGCACGATAGCCAGGGTGACGGCAAAGAAGATCCACACCAGTGATGACTGCCCCCAGACGTGCGGCACCTGAGCAAAGAAAATCAGCACGCCGAGCGCATTCACAAATCCCAGCATGACCGAGCGGGGGATATAGCGCATCATGCGCGCCAGACCGACGACGCCAAACAGAATCTGAATGACACCGCCCATCACCACTGCCGGCAAAATATATTCAACACCGTGCAGATGGACCATCGGCCCGATAACCAGCGCCACAGAACCTGCCGCTGCCGTGACCATTGCCGGGCGTCCGCCCAGTATCGACAGCGTCAGGCAGAGCACCACCGAGGCGACCAGGCTGACTTTAGGGTCAACGCCAGCAATAACGGAAAAGGAGATCACTTCAGGGATCAGCGCCAGCGCGGTAATCACACCGGCCAGGCATTCGCGGGTCAGCAGCGCAGGCGAACGCAGAACGCGCCCCACACTGACATCGCCCGCCACAACGTCGGTCGCGGCAACATCATTGGTTTGGGTCATAAAGTTTTGCAGGCTCTTTAGTTGTTTTGCTCCCGCACGAGGGGCGGGAAGATTTGGATAATGGTAAGGGCAGATAGTACCGGGCGACTGGCGAAGATGCCAGAAAAAGGGGGATGACTCCCTCCATGGAGTCGCGATTACAGTGAAAAATCGTCCGGGGTTTTATGGACTACCAGGTCAAGCAGCTGCCGGTAGATGTCCAGCATCTCCCTGTCGCTTTCCAGTTCCAGCCGGTGAATAAGCTTTGAGATAATGGCTTTATTACTCACTGGCATGCCTGACTGCAAAATTTCTGCAACAAGGATACCCAGCATTTCCATCTCGCTGGCTGGCTTATTGGCAGCAGGATTAAAGTAATCAGCAATTTCCTGATTGGTCCGGGGAAGAATAGTTTGCATGTGTAAGCCCTTCAGAACAGCCCGATTCCGGTTCGGATGTCAGGACAAAATCGATCAAAAAAACCATCACATGGACAGATGCGATGGTGCCAGCTGCAAAGACTGAACAGATAAAAAATAACCTCTGAAGGTGGAAATCCACTGACACCTTCAGAGGCGACGCAAGTGCATCATTCGTTACAGAGTCGCATGACAACTCATGGCAGTAAACTTATACAATGAAGGGTAATTTGTACAATCAGAACCTTTGATAAAAAGTGCTATTATTCACTTATCAGTCGCTTATAAGGATTAATCCGAATCAAAATCTGTACAAATAACCTATACAAACGACGGGGCCGGCTGATGGAGTGGGAGAGTCAAGGGAAACAGCAGTCTGCTTCCTGTTGAAAAACTAACTGAAAAGCGCCAGTTTTGCCGTCATCTTACGCAGCGCTTTCTTATCGCCAACGATAGCAAGTCCAGACAGACGCCAATGCTGACGCGGTTGTTGCCGTAGTACGTCACCCAGCGCCTGATAATCGGTGGTGCTCTGACCCGCTTCGGGAAACAGCACCAGATCGTACTCCGCCTGTTCGCACTGTTCCCGCAAAACACTGAGCTGTTCGTCGGTGGCGGCCAGGACCGGAATGCCGGTAGTAATCAAACCGGGAGAAGGACGCATCTCTGCGTCTGTCAGCGCGTTGCCAACCAGCATCGGATGACGCTGTCCCAGGGTTAAGGCGATTACGGCGGCGGCGTTGGTTGCTTTGCCTGGCGGCAGAGCGGCATTGAGTATCATTACACATCGTTTGTCCTGCATAGCGCTTCTCCTGTCTGAAAAAACGCATTGTGGCAAGTGGCTTAACCCAGGTCTGGAAGATTTGTGCAGGCGTGCTGATAACGGGCGGGGGAGAGCTGGCAGGCGCGCTTAAACCAGCGGCCCAGATGACTCTGATCGGCGAAACCCAGCGCAGCGGCTACATCGGCGACAGGCTGGCCCTGCGCCAGCTGGCGTCGTGCCTGGCTCAGTCGCCACTGCACCAGCCAGGCGTGGGGCGGCAAACCCCAGTGCGTCTGAAACAGGCGCGACAGCCGGAAGCGATCTGTCTGAAGATGCTGTGCCATCTGCGCTACCCCGGGATTATCCGCATGATGGGCAATCAGCCAGTCACGCGCCTGCAGCGCCAGCCGGGCATCTTTGTCTATGGGCTGTGCGGGCAGTGACCAATGCCGGTGCGGGGTGAGCTGACCAAACATCCGGTCCATCGCTGCCTCTTTGATGATGGCAGGATGGTTGTGCCACAGCGCATCAAATGCGTGCCAGACGGCATACGCCAGCGGGCGGTCATCGCGCAGCGTGGCGGCAAACCGCAGCTCACGCGGTGAGGGGGCATCAGCCTGCTCAGGGGCGAGGTGGCGGGCAATCTGCTGTGGAGAAAGATAGAGCATCCGGTAGGTGAAACCGCTGTCATTGATGGCATCCCCATCATGCAGCTCCTCCGGCTCCAGCATAAAGACCGTTCCGGGACGACTCTGATGCTGTTTGCGTCGCGAATGAAACTGCTGTACACCTTGCTCGGTCACGCCAATCAGATAACTGTCGTGCCAGTGCGGATCATAGGCGTGACCGGTAAAATGGGCGCGCAGAGCCTCGATACCACTGACGGCGTCGCGATGCAGATCGATCCAGTTTGCTGATGCCTGTTGCATGTTGTCTGGCTCCCGGTTGCGGCCTCTGGACATTCTGCCGCGATCCACTAATTTTTAACAGGCCGGACGCTTTTCAATCGTGTTTCGCTCTGCGTATAATAACGCTTCCACTCAATTAGAAATCTTACTATTAGGCTGCTAACATTTGTCTCAGCACACGCGTACCTTTACCCATTTACTGCATCTGACCGCCCATGCCTGGCGGCTGGCGGTGGATCGTCACCTCAAAGATAGCGGCTTAAGCATGAGCAGCTGGATGGCTATCGGGCTGATTGCCAGCGAACCGCAACGCATGACCCAGACCGAACTGGCTCAGTTGCTGGGACTGGAAGATGCCAGCATGGTGCCGCTGGTGGATCGGCTGGTCAAACAGTCACTGCTGACGCGGGTACAACCGCCGGAAGATCGCCGTAAACGCCACCTGGTGCTGACCGAAAAGGGCAACGAAGCGTTTGCTAAAGTGAAAACCGAAGCTGATGCACTCCGTACTGAAATGCTGGCCGATATTGATCCGCAGGATCTGGCCGTCACCGAACGTGTACTGCAACAACTGCTGAGCCGTATGGGAAGTATGTAGCAGTGGCAAAGCGAAATCCCTACGCTGTCCGCGAGTGGTTGCCGCATGAAAAACCGATGCTGCCGGGTTCGCCCTCGACCCCGCTGCATCCGATGCCAAAACGTCTGGCGTTTGGTCTGATCGGCTTACTGATCTCGTTGACTGGTGCGCTAAGTAACGCGCTGGTCACGGCAAATCTGGTTAATCTGCAGGGCACCTTTGGGGCCTGGTCGAATGAGATTGCCTGGCTGCCTGCGGTCTACGTAATGGGTAATATCTCGATCAACCTGCTGCTGGTGAAGTTCCGTCAGCAGTTTGGCCTGCGTGTCTTTACCGAAGCGTTTCTGGTGCTCTATGTGCTGGTGGCGTTCTTTCATCTGTTTGCCAACGACCTCAGCTCGGCGATCGTTGTGCGCACGGCCCATGGTATGGTGGCTGCGGCGCTCAGCTCGCTGGGTATTTACTACCAGGTACAGGCCTGGCCCGCGAAACACAGGCTGAAAGCGCTGGTGATAGGCCTGACGGTCTCGCAGCTGGCTATCCCGCTGGCCCGCTTATTCTCGTCGGAACTACTGCAGCTCAACGAGTGGCGCGGTCTCTATCTGTTTGAACTCGGTCTGGCGCTGATTGCGCTCGGTGGGGTCCTGCTGGTGAAACTGCCTCCGGGCGATCGCATTAAAACTTTTGAGAAGATGGACTTCGTCACCTTTATCCTGCTGGCGCCCGGCATGGCGCTGTTGTGCGGTGTATTGACGCTGGGGCGTATTGAGTGGTGGTTTACCACGCCCTGGCTCGGTATCTGTACCGCGATTGCCCTGACGCTAATTGTCGCGGCGATCGTCATTGAGCATAACCGGCGCAACCCGCTGATTAATACCCGCTGGCTCAGCAGCGGCATGATGGTGCGGCTGGGCATTGTGATGATCATGATCCGTATTGTGCTGGCGGAACAGAACACCGGTGCGGTCGGCTTTTTGCAGCAAATCGGCCTGCAGAACGATCAGATGCGCGGTCTGGCATTGGCAATCATGGCCGGGGTTATCGCGGGCATTGCTGCCAGTGCGCTGACCATCAAGCCTGCACATCTTAACTGGCCAATTGTCACCTCGCTGCTGGTGATGATTATCGCCTCACTGATGGATGCGCAATCCAGTCCGCTGACCCGTGGCCCCGAGATGTATTTCAGCCAGTTTCTGCTGGGTTTCAGCAGCGCTTTTTTCATGGCACCCGCCATGCTGATGGGCATTGGCAGCGTAGTTACGCAGCCGAAAAATCTGGTGAGCTTTGTGGTGCTGTTTGGCATGAGTCAGAACCTGGGCGGGCTGATCGGCTCGGCGATTCTGGGCACGTTTCAGGTCTGGCGGGAAAAATATCACTCCAGCCTGCTGGGCGATCAGCTCTCATTGCTCGATCCCAATGTTACCGAGCGACTCAGCCAGTACAATGCGCTGTTTAATTCGCTGGTGGGTGACGACGTTCTGCGCAGTGCGCAGAGCACCAGCCAGTTACAGACGGTTGCCACGCTGCAGGCCAATGTGCTCGCCTGGAACGACACTTATTTGTTAACCGCGGCACTGGCGTTGATTACGCTGATGTGGGTGATCTGGCGTTTAACCCGACGTCGCTATCTTGACTGGCGTCAGGCGCAATTTAACCTGCGTGAGCAGCAACAGCTGGCCGCGTTACAGGAATCAACGGAGAAACAATGAGTCAGCAGGATGAGCTTCAGGCGGCGGAACGCGAGCGCGCGAATCGCCGCCGTATTCTTTCTATTGCCGCAGGCAGCGGCATTGTGGTGATTGGCGTACTGGTTATTCTCTACGCCTGGCAACTCTGGCCCTTCACCAGCGCTATACAAAGTACCGAAAACGCCTATGTGCGCGGTCAGGTCACCTTTATCAGCCCGCAGGTTAATGGCTATCTCACTTCGGTAGAAGTGATTGACCTGCAGCCGGTGAAAAAAGGGCAGCTGCTGATGACGATTGACGACCGTATCTATCGCCAGCGGGTGCATCAGGCGCAGGCGCAGCTGGCGATGAAGCAGGCGGCACTCAACAATAATCTGCAGCAGCGGCGCAGTGCCGAAGCTACTATCCAGAGCAACAAAGCGGCGCTGGAGAATGCTAAAGCCCAGGCGCTGAAAAGCGGCTTTGACCTGAAGCGCGTTGAAAATCTTACGGCAGATGGATCGCTGTCAGTGCGTGAGCGCGACGCCGCCCGAGCCGCAGACGCCCAGGCGCAGGCGCAGGTACGTCAGGCTGCGGCGCAGATCGCCGTCGCCCAGCAGAATCTGCAAACCGTCATCGTTAACCGTGATGCGCTGGAAGGCGATGTCGACAGCGCACGCGCTGCGCTGGAGCTGGCGGAGATCGATCTGGCAAATACCCGCATTACTGCGCCCGACGATGGCCAGCTCGGTCAGCTGTCGGTTCGCACCGGTGCCTATGTCACGGCAGGTACGCGCCTGACCTCGGTGGTCCCGAATCACAAATGGATTATCGCGAATCTGAAAGAGACCCAGCTGGCCCATATTCGTCCCGGCCTGCCGGTGACAATTCGGGTCGATGCACTGGATGGCAAACGCTTTAACGGGCAGGTGGAATTTATCTCACCGGCCGCCGGTTCGGAGTTCAGCGCCATTTCGCCCGACAACGCTACCGGCAACTTCGTTAAAATCGCACAGCGTATTCCGGTTCGCATCCGCATCCACGATCAGGATATGCATCAGTTGCGTCCGGGGATGTCGGTCGAAGTTAACATCGACACCGCCGCTCAGCCCACTGCTGAGGCCGCGCCATGATACGACGCGGCTTACTGATCAGCGCGCTGACGCTGGCACTGACAGGCTGCGCCACGCAGGTTGAAAAGGCACCGGCCTCTCTGCCGATCCCCGAAGCCTGGCGCAACAGTGTCGGGCCAGCGGCTGCGCCGGAAGCAGAGTGGTGGCGCGCGTTTCATGATGAATACCTCAACCGGCTGGTGACGCAGGCGTTGCGCAATAATCCCGATATTCTCACAGCGCGATCCCGCGTTGATCAGTATCGTGCTCAGCTACGCGCCACGCAGGGCGATAACTTTCCGACCCTGAGCGCCGGGGTTGCTGCGTCCCGCGAACGCACGCTCTCATCAGTGACGGGCCAGCCGTATGAAACCGATGTTTTTCAGGGCTTATTACAGGCGAACTATGAGGTCGATCTCTGGGGAGCGCGCAGCAGTAGCATTTCGGCCGCACAGGCGACCTTAGCGGCGCAGCAGGCCGCCGCATCTGCGGCCGAGCTGACCATCGCCAGTTCGGTGGCGTCAGGATATCTTAACCTCTGTGCGCTGGATGAGCAGTTGCGGGTGACGGAGGCGACGCTGGCGACCCGCAACAATTCGCTGAAGCTGGCACAGCGTCAGTTTGAAACCGGCTATACCTCCAGACTGGAGTGGATGCAGGCCGCCTCGGAATATCAGTCTGCCAGAGCGCAGATGCCGCAGCTGCAGCATCAGATCACCCAGCAGGAGAATGCGCTAAGCATTCTGGTGGGCATGAATCCGCGCAACATCGCCCGTCGTCAGCAGTTCGACCAGATCTTACCGCAGCAGATGCCGTCACTGCTGCCCTCAGAGCTGCTCAATCGCCGTCCGGACATTGTGCAGGCACAGCGTCAGTTACTGGCCGCAGATGGGAGCCTGGCATCGTCGCGGGCGAAGCTGTTGCCAGGTCTGAACCTCACCGCCACCGGCACCCTGCAGAGTTCGGTGCTACATCAGCTGGCGGATGACCCGTTCCGGTTGTGGAGCGTGGGTGGCAGCATCCTCGCACCGCTGCTGAACCGTGAAGCGCTGACGGCGCAGGTGGATGTCTCCATGGCGACACGCAATCAGGCACTTTATGGCTATGAAAAAGTGGTGCGCAACGCCTTCTCGGAAGTTAACGATGCGATAGACGCTATCAGGCAGCGTGAGGCACAACTTCAGGAGCTGCAAAAGCAGGAGGCCTATGTAACGGAGGCGCTGCGCATTGCCCGCAATCGCTATCAGAACGGTTACGCCTCTTATCTGGATGAACTGGATGCCCAGCGAACTCTGTTTTCAACCCAGCTCAATCGGGTGACGGTTAAAAATAATCTGCTGCTGGCGCAGATCGACCTCTACCGCGCGCTGGGCGGTGGCTGGACTCCCGCTGCCACACAGTAATCCTCAGACCGATCCAGTCGCAGCCAGAGTTTCTGCGGCCGGGATCGGCCTCTGCGCTATCGCGGCAACTGCGCATATCCCTCGCTTTAATCCCCCAAATAACCCCCTAAAACCCATGCATACTTCTGCTTACCTGTCTTTACATTCGGTGGTATCATGCGCGGGTTTTAAGCCAGTCAGACGGAAAAGCGCACTGAAAGCTTAGTCTGAGCAAGGCAGATTATCCGTTTAACTTACTGATATAAAAATAAATGAAGGGATTCATCATGAATAAAAAAACTGTTTTCACGCTGGCCGTGGTCGCTGCGTTATTAACCGGCTGCGCGCGCACTGCGCCGATTCATAACGTGAATCAAACACTCACTCAGCGTTACAGCGACAACCAGATGAAACTGGCGATCATTGAAGCGGGTATTGGCCGGAAATGGGTGATGACTCCCGTTTCGCCTGGCGTGATCAATGGTCGTCTGGCCCAGCGTGATTTCGTGGCGACTATTCGCATCACGTATACCAGCCAGAACTACCGCATTGATTATGTCAGCAGTGAGAACCTGAAAGCGGGGCAGGGCGAGATTCACAATAACTACAACCGCTGGATTGCCAATCTCGATCAGGATATTCAGTTACGACTCTCTGCTCTTGCCGCTCAGTAATGCGTGCGCTGTCGCAATGATGTGTCGCCAGACGATCTGAGCATAAAGATCTCTGGCAGCCGGCCGACAAATCAGATGAGCTGCTATTGCTGAACCACTGAGTAACCCTCTACCGTGAAGGCCTGATGCGGAATCGGCAGAGGGTTTCCCGGACGCACTTTTTTTGCAAAGGGCCGGGGTGACGCCTCGATGAACGTCGACGCCACACATATGACAAAAAGAGTGTTGAGATGAGACTCGCTTACTCACTGGTCGACTGGCAGGCTCTGGCTCCGGGATTACACGGGGGCGAGGGCTGGCAGCACTGGGCGCAACAGGGCACCGTCATAGACCCTAAAGAGGCGATGGCAAAGCCGCAATTTTTACCGATGATGACAGCACGTCGTCTGAGCGGCGGCAGTCGTGCGGCGGTAGAGTGTGGGCTGGCGCTGCTCGCGCGTCAGCAGGTCGACGCTATCGTGTTCACCAGTCGTCACGGTGAACTGGAACGTAATCTGCGTATCCTCACCATGCTGGCCGATCAGCAGTCAATGTCACCCACGGATTTTGCCATGTCGGTTCACAATTCGGCGGTCGGCAGCCTGACCATTGCAGCCAAAGCACCACTGGTCTCCACCTCAATCGCCGCCGGAGTCGACTCGTTTCAGCAGGGATTGATCGAAGTCAGCGCGCTGCATCAGGCGGGTTATCAGCAGGTACTGCTGGTCGATTTCGACGGCGTCGTGCCTGACTACTATCTGCCGTGGCTGCCGGAACAGCGTGTGAACTTTCCCTATGCGGTGGCGCTGCTGCTGCGCCCGGGCGACCAGCTGCACTGCACTGGCCGTGCTGGCAGAGAGGAGAGGGCAGACACAGGGTTACCGCAGAGCCTGCGCTTTCTGCAGCAGTGGCTGGCGGAATCGTCCACCTTCAGCCTGCCGGGCGAACGCCTGACATGGCACTGGGAGAGACATCATGGCTGATTGTTCACAACCGGAGCACTACACCGGCAGCCGCATGAACTATTGCTGGCGGCTGGTGATGACGGCGGTGAGTTTTACGCTGTTTGGCATAGGCGGGCTGCTGCTGTCGCTGATTGGCTTCAACCTGCTGCTGCTGGTACAGCGCGATTCGCTGCGCCGCCGCCTGCTGGCCCGACGCGCTATCGCCTTTAGCTTCCGTTGCTTTCTGCGATTCTGCCGGATGACCGGGGTCTATGACTACCGGATTGAAGGCGCAGAGCTGCTGCAACAGGATCGCGGATGCCTGATTGTCGCCAATCATCCATCACTGATCGACTACGTGATGATCGCTTCAGTACTGCCAGAGATGGATTGTCTGGTTAAAGCCGATCTGCAAAAGAACCCCTTTATGCGTGGGGTGATCCGCGCCGCGGACTATCTGATCAACAGTGAAGCGGAGACGCTGTTGCCGGACAGCCAGCAGCGACTGGCGCGCGGCGACAATATCCTGATCTTTCCGGAAGGCACCCGCACCCGCTACGGTCATCCACTGACTCTGCAGCGCGGGGCAGCCAATATTGCGGTGCGCGCCGGATGCGATCTGCGTGTGGTTCACATCACCTGTAGCCAGCGTATGCTCGATAAACAGAGCCGCTGGTATCAGATTCCGCCGGTTAAACCGCTGTTTACCGTGCGTGTACAAACGCGAATCGACAGTCAGTCGTTTTGTGAAAGCAATCCCGATGCGCAGCCGCTGGCCGCGCGTCGCCTGACCCGCCATTTACAGCAGGCGCTGGTCCCCCAGAACAGGTAAGACGAAAACCGGTATGGATTCATTAATTAACGATATCAAACAGATGATTATCGACACGCTCAACCTTGAAGATCTCAGTCCCGATGATATAGAGACCGACGCTGCACTGTTTGGTGACGGCCTGGGGCTGGACTCGATTGATGCACTGGAACTTGGCCTGGAAGTGAAAAATCGCTACGGCGTGGCGCTGTCTGCTGAGAGTGAAACCCTGCGCGCCCACTTTTTCTCTGTTGCGACGCTGGCTGCGTTCGTCAACCAACAGCGCGGCTGAAAGCGGAGACAACCTTATGATGAACAAAGAACAGATCTATCAGGAAGTGGCTTCGCTGCTGACCAGCCTGTTTGAAATTGCGCCTGAGGATATCCATTCCGAGGCACGTCTGTATGAAGATCTCGAACTCGACAGCATTGATGCCGTCGATATGGTGGTTCATCTGCAAAAACGTACCGGCCGTAAAATTAAACCTGAAACCTTCCGCGCAGTGCGCACCGTGCAGGATGTGGTGGATGCCGTGGAACAACTGATGCGCGAAGACGCCTGATCCCGCCGTGCCTGCTGCTACGCTTCGCCTGCTGAATCTGCTTACGCTACTGGCCTGGCCACTGCTGGTCTGGCTGGCGCTGACCCAGCCGCGCTGGCAGGGGCTTTTCTGGCTGCTGGCACTGCTGTTTGGCCTGCGCTGGCTGCAGCTGCGTCGTCAGCAACACGCCATGGGCGCGGTCATGGGCTGGCTGGCGCTGCTCGGTGCACTGCTCTGTGTCAGCAGCCAGCTATTACGCACTCAGCATCTGCTGCTGTGGTACCCGGTAGCGGTAAATCTGGCGATGCTGCTGGTGTTTGGCGCCTCACTCTGGAGTGCGATGCCGCTGGTGGAACGCATCGCCCGGCTGCGTGAGCCCGTGCTTCCCCCTGCGGCAGTGCGCTATACCCGCCGCGTCACCCAAATCTGGTGCCTGTTTTTTATCGGCAACGGCAGCATGGCGATCTATACCTGTTTGCTGGGCGATCTGCGGCTCTGGACGCTGTGGAATGGCGGCATAAGTTATCTGCTAATCGCAGCGCTGATGAGTGCTGAATGGCTGGTACGTCAGCGCGTGAGGCGAAAAGCATGAGAGTGGCCGACTGGCTGACGGGAGACGATCGCGAGGTTGCCTGGCGCGGCGATCAACGTTTGATGCTCAGCGCGATGCATCGTCAGGTCGTGGCGCTCCGCCAGCGCTTGGCAGCACAACCGGGCAGCCACTGGGCGCTCTGTTTTGATGACAGTTATCGTTTTTGTGTGGCGCTGCTGGCATGCTGGTATGCCGGCAAAACGCCGGTGATGCCGGGTCACTGCCGCGCCGCGCTGCTGGATGAGAGGCATGATCGGCTGGATGGCGTGCTGTGCGACATGCCGCTGGCGGTCAGCCTGCCGCTGCTGGCGTGGGACGACGCAGAAGCGCAGGGGCCGCTGCCGCCGCTGCCGGAGAGTGCAGAACTGGTGCTCTTCACCTCGGGATCCACCGGCGCACCGCGTCAGGTAGTGAAGTCGCTGGCGGTGATGGAGCAGGAGAGCCGCTGGCTCAGCAGCCTGTGGGCCGAACAGTTGCGTGGGTGCCGGGTCATCGCCTCGGTCAGCCATCAGCATCTGTACGGTTTATCGTTTCGACTTTTCCTGCCGATGACGCTCAGGCTGCCGTTTGCCGCCCAGCCGCTGTTTTACGGCGAACAGCTGGCCCAGCTTCCGCGCGACGTTCGCTATGCCTTTATCAGCAGCCCGGCCTTTTTATCGCGGCTGGACAGCACGCTGAAAGCGCCCGCCTGTGAACTGATTGTCTCTGCCGGTGGCGCACTGAGCGACTCTGATGCGGAGCAGGTCTGGCAGCGATTTGACTGTCAGGTCAGTGAAATCTACGGCAGCACCGAAACCGGCATTCTGGCCTGGCGTCAGTGTGATCGGGCTGAGGTGCCGTGGCGCTGCTTCCCGCACGTCAGGCTGGAGCAGGTGACGCCCGATCGCTGGCAGGTCTGGTCGCCGCTGATTGCCGGTGACAGCGGACTGCTGCTCGACGATCGACTGACTACGCAACCGGACGGCGGATTTCAGCTGGCAGGCCGCCACGATCGCATCGTAAAAATCGGTGACAAGCGCATCTCATTAAGCGAGATAGAGCGCCGTCTGACCGACCTGCCGGAAATCGAGGATGCCGTGGCGCTGGTGGTCACGCGTCATGAGCGTCAGGCGATTGGTGTCGTGCTGTCGCTGAACAGCGTACTGGATGAGGCGGCTCTGCATCAGCGCAGGCAGCAGTGGAAAAGTCAGCTGCAACGCTGGCTGGAACCACTGGCGATGCCGCGCTACTGGCGGATTGTGGCCACTATTCCGGTGACCAGCCAAAGCAAACGCGCCTGGCCGCAAATAGAGGAACTTTTTCATGTTGCCGATTGAACGCAGCCGGGAGCTGCGGCCTGACAGCGTCACGCTGACCCTGCAGATAGATGCCGGACTCTTCTGGTTTCAGGGCCACTTTCCGCATCTGCCCATTCTGCCTGGTGTGGCTCAGCTCGACTGGGTAATGCACTACGGGGTATCACTGCTTGCGCCCGGTAAACAGTTTGCCGCCGTTGATAACATTAAATTTCAGCAGCCGGTATTACCAGACTCGCTATTGCAACTGCGTCTGGACTGGGACGCTGAAAAATCCCGCCTGAGTTTCCGTTACAGCCTGCTGAAGAACGACGGCGAGCAGATCGCCAGCAGCGGGAAGATTGCGCTGTGCTAAGCGCCCCGTTTTCACCCTGCGTGGTGATCCCCTGCTACAACCACGGCGCGATGATGGCGTCAGTGCTGGCACGGCTGGCATCCTTTAATCTGCCGGTAATCGTGGTGGATGATGGCAGCGATGCGGCCACTCAGCTTCAGCTGGCGACGCTGCACGCCCCGCAGCTCAGCCTGCTGCGACTCGACAGCAATCAGGGTAAAGGCGCGGCGGTGATCCACGGACTGCGCGCTGCGGCGTCACGCGGCTTCACCCATGCGGTGCAGCTTGACGCGGACGGCCAGCATCAGGCGGAAGATCTGCCGCTGATGCTGGCGGAAGCAGAGCGTTATCCCGACGCGCTGATCTCCGGTCAGCCGCTCTATGACGACTCGATCCCCAAATCACGCCTTTACGGTCGCTACATTACCCACTTCTGGGTCTGGATTGAAACGCTGTCGCTGTCGATCCGCGACAGCATGTGCGGCTTCCGCGTCTATCCCCTGGCCGCGACGCTGGCGCTGTGCGATCGCCGGGCCATCGGTCAGCGCATGGATTTTGATACCGAGATTATGGTGCGGCTCTACTGGCAGGGAACCCGCAGTCGCTTTATCCCGACCCGTGTCACCTATCCGGCCAGCGGGCTGTCACACTTCGATGCGCTCTACGACAACCTGCGCATCTCCTGGATGCATACCCGGCTGTTTTTCGGCATGCTGCTGCGCATTCCTCGTCTGCTGGCGATGCGTAAACCGCCGACGCACTGGTCTGCGGAAACGGAGCGGCGCGGACAGTGGGGATTACGTTTTATGCTGGCGGTCTATCGCTACGGCGGGCGGCTGCCCTTTACGCTGCTACTCTGGCCGGTAGTGGCGGTCTACTGGCTGAGCGGTCAGCGCGCGCGACGCGCTTCCCGGCAGTGGCTGGCGCAGGTCACTACCGCCGCGCAGCAGCAGCAGATCGCGTTACCGCCACGGCTTAACAGCTACCGCCATTTCCTGCGGTTCGCCGGGGCAATGCTGGATAAAGTGGCCAGCTGGCGCGGCGATCTGCGCTGGGGACGTGATATCGATTTTGCGCCAGGCGCAGAAGCGGTGATCCGTACACCCACGCCGCAGGGCAAGCTGATTCTCGCTTCCCATCTTGGTGACATTGAAGCCTGTCGCGCGATGGCGCAGCAGGTCAGCGGGCTGGTGATTAATGCGCTGGTGTTTACCGACAACGCCCGGCGTTTTCGGGCGGTGCTGGAAACCATCGCCCCGCAGGCGGGGGTGAATCTGATGCCGGTGAGCGATATCGGGCCGGAGACCGCTATCCTGCTGCAACAGAAGCTGGATGCGGGCGAATGGGTGGCGATTGTCGGGGATCGCACCGCGGTCAATCCGCAGCGCGGCGGCGAGCGGCGGGTGATCTGGAGCGACTTTCTGGGCCGCGCCGCGCCCTTTCCACAGGGGCCGTTTGTACTGGCGGCCGCGTTGCGCTGCCCGGTGCTGCTGATGTTCGCCCTGCAGCAACAGGGTAAACTGCGTATTCACTGTGAGCCCTTCGCCGATCCGCTGCTGCTGCCGCGTGCGCAACGTCAGCAGGCACTGCAACAGGCGGTCGATCGCTATGCAGCGCGGCTGGCCCATTACGCACTGCTGGCGCCGCTCGACTGGTTTAACTTTTTCGATTTCTGGACGCTGCCTGATCAACAGGCGCACCACAAGGAGTTTGACCATGACTAAACATCATGCTGAAGTCGTGCTGACCGTTTCATTCCACGACTGCGATCCTATGGGCGTGGTCTGGCACGGCAACTATTTCCGCTTTTTCGAAGTGGCGCGTGAAGCCCTGCTGCGCAGCATTAACTACAGCTATGCCGAGATGGCCGCCAGCGGCTACGTCTGGCCGGTGGTCGATACCCGGGTCAAATACCGCCAGCCACTGCGCTGCGAAGAGACGATCCGCGTCAGCGCCCGGATTACGGAATACGAGAACCGTCTGCGCATCGACTATGAAGTGCGAAACGCTGCCGGCCAGATCACCACCAAAGCGCATACTCTGCAGGTGGCGGTGGAGCAGGAGAGTCAGGCGTTGTGCTTTGTTTCACCCGATATTTTACTGGAACGTTTAGGAGTGAAAGGATGCTGAAAATTGTGCTTACCAGCCTGCTGCTGTGGGCCAGTGCCGCCAGCGCGGTCACGCTGGATCAGCTGCAGCAGCGTTTTGCCAGCCAGCCGGTGATTCGGGCAGACTTTATCCAGACGCGTACCATTTCCGGCATGCGTCAGCCGCTGGTCTCGCACGGGCAGATGCTGATCGCTCGCGAGCAGGGCTTATGGTGGCATCAGCAGACACCTTTTGTGATGACGCTGCTGCTGGATGATAAACGCATGGTGCAGAGCCTCAGCGGCCAGAAGCCTCAGGTGATCACCGCCGACAGCAACCCGCAGATGTTCCAGTTCAACCATCTCTTGCGGGCGCTGTTCCAGGCCAACCAGAAAGTGCTGAACGAGAACTTCAGCGTGGCCTTCAGCGATCGCGGCAACGGCGCCTGGACGCTGGAGCTGACGCCCAAAGCGGCGCCGCTCAACAAAATCTTCAACCGTATCTCGCTGGCGGGCAGCGCCTACCTGGACAGCATCAACCTGGATGATAAGCAGGGCGATAAAACCCAGATTCAGCTCAGCAACACCCGAATTGAACCGCCGCAGTTAAGCGACGAGGAGCAGGCGCGTTTTGCCGGGCCGTAACGATCGGCTGCTGGCCCTCCTGTGGCTGGCCCTCTGTCTGCTACTGGCGGCTGCGCTCTCTTTTTTGCTGCCGCGCAGCCAGCTCAACAGCAGTGTGCTGGCGCTGCTGCCGCAGCAGAATCTGGGGGCGGCACCGCCTGCGCTGCAGCAGGGCTTTATGCAGCGGTTGGATCGCCAACTGGTGTGGCTGGTTTCACCCGGTGAGCAGGACGATCCCCAGGTCGCCGCCTGGTGGCTGGCCCAGCTGCGCGCGCTGCCTGACCTGAAACAGGTGCAGGGTGATCTCGACGGGCAACAGCAGCAGCAGTGGGGCCGCTTTGCCTGGCAACACCGTAACGGCCTGATCGATGAGGTGACGCGCGACCGCATAGAGAACGGCGGCGAGGCGCAGGCTGACTGGCTGCTGGCGCAGCTCTTTTCGGCCTTCTCTGGCGTCAGCAGCAAAGAGTTGCAGGGCGATCCCCTGATGCTGGTGCGGGGTTCGCAGCTGGCGCTGGCACAAAACGCCGGGCGCATGACGCTGCATGATGGCTGGCTGACAGTAAAAGATGCACAGGGTCAGCAGTGGTATTTTCTGCATGGCGAACTGGCGAACAACGCCTTCAGTATGCAGCAAAGTCATGCGCTGGTTACCCGACTCAGCGCGCTGGAGCAACAGCTTAAAAGCCGCTGGCCGCAGGCGAAACTGCTGACGCGTGGCACGGTGCTGTTCAGCGACAACGCCAGCCAGCGTGCGCAGCATGACGTTAAAACGCTGGGCAGTGTGACGCTGGGTGGCGTCGTCCTGCTGGTGCTGCTGGTCTTCCGCTCACTGCGCCCGCTGTTGCTGACGGCCTCGTCCGTGGCCACCGGCGCGATGGCGGGCACGGTGATGACGCTGCTTTGCTTCGGTGAACTGCATCTGATGACGCTGGTGATGAGCCTGAGTATTGTCGGCATCTCTGCGGATTACACGCTCTATTATCTCACCGAGCGCATGGTTCACGGCGATCAGCAGACGCCGTGGCAGAGCCTGCGAAAAGTCCGCGGCACGCTGCTGCTGGCGCTGGCGACCACCGCCATCGCCTGGCTGCTGATGCTGCTGGCACCGTTCCCGGGGCTGCGGCAGCTGGCAGTGTTTGCCGCCAGCGGCTTAACGGCTTCCTGTCTGACGGTGATTCTGATCTATCCGTGGCTGGTACGCGGATTACCGGTGCGTCCGGTGCCGCTGATGGTGCCGCTGGCGCGCTGGCTTGCCGCCTGGCGTCGCCAGCGCGCGCTGCGCGTCGGATTACCGGTGGCGATGGCGATCTTTGCGCTGGCCGGTATCGCCCAGTTAAAGGTGGATGATGATATCGCCCATCTGCAAAGTGCGCCTGCGCATCTGCTGGAGCAGGATCGCCAGCTGGCAACCCTGACCGGACAGCGCGCCGATCAGACCTGGTTTGTGGTCTGGGGCGATGACGCGCAGCAGACGCTGCAGCGGCTGGAAAAACTGGCACCGGATCTGCACCAGGCGCAGCAGCAGGGCTGGCTGCAGCACTATCGTCTGCTGCCGCTGACGTCGCTGGCGCAGCAACAGCGGGATCTTCAGCTGTTGAAACAGGCAGCACCGGATATTACGGCCCGCCTGCAGCAGGCGGGTATCACGCTGCCGGTACCGGATCTGACTCCGATGCCGGTAACACCAGAGGCGTGGCTGTCGAGTCCGCTGAGTGAAGGCTGGCGACTGCTGTGGCTGACGCTGCCAGACGGGCGCAGCGGTGTTTTGATCCCCACCAGCGGTGTAAAAAACAGCGCTGCACTCGCGGAGCTGACCAAACAGCATCCGGGCGTCAGCTGGATTGACCGCAAATCAGGTTACGATTCGCTGTTCAGCTTCTGGCGCACCCTGCTGAGCGGGTTACTGGCGCTGGCGCTGCTGCTGATCACCCTGAGTTTTGTCCTGCGCTTGGGGTTAAAGGCGGGCTTACGCAGCGCGCTGCCGTCAGTGCTGTCGCTGGCGATGGCGCTGGCAACGCTGGGTTGGATCGGCGCGTCGCTGAATCTGTTTGCGCTGCTCGCTCTGATTCTGGTGCTGGGCATCGGCATTAACTACACGCTCTTTTTCAGCAACCCGCAGGGTACGCCGCTGACCTCGTTGCTGGCGGTGTCGCTGGCGATGATTACCACCTTACTGACGCTGGGTATGCTGGTATTCAGCAGCACCAGCGCGATTGCCAGTTTTGGCACCGTGTTATGCAGCGGCATCTTCAGCGCTTTCCTGCTGTCGCCGCTGGCGATGCGACCCACCCGATCAAGGAGTAAACGATGATCCGCGCCGCTCTTATTCTGCTGACGGCTCTGCTGCTCAGCGCCTGTGCCGGACCTGCACCCGACAGCAGCCGTCCCACCGCCTGGCTGAAACCGGGCGTGAAGGTGACGCTGCCGCCGCCGGGCATCCGTCCCGCCTTTCAGCAGCAGCAGTTGCTGACCGGACAGGTGAAAGGCCAGAGTCAGTCACTGCTGGTGCTGCTCAGCGCCGATGAACAGCAAATTGATCTGGCCGGACTCTCCTCGGTGGGTATTCGCCTGTTCAGCCTGCGCTACGATGCCAGCGGTATTCACACCCAGCAGCTGATGCCGCTGCCGCAGATGCCGCCTGCCAGTCAGGTGCTGGCGGATATTATGCTCAGCTACTGGCCACGGGAGCTGTGGCAAAAACAGCTGCCGCCAGGCTGGACGTTGCAGGATCAGGGGTTAAAGCGACGGTTGATCGATGCCGATAACCAGCTGGTTACCGAAATCGATTATCTGCAACGCGGTAATCAGCGCCAGCCCATCAGCATTCAGCAGCATGCGTTTGGCTATCAGATCCGCATTCAACATCTGGACGGCTCATGATTTACATCTCTGCCATCGGCATGCTGAATGCCCTGGGGAACAACACTCAGCAGATTGCGGCCAGTCTTACCAAGGGTGAGGCACCCGGCATGCAGCTGCGTCATGGCTGGCTGAGCGGTGACCGCACCTGCTGGCTTGGCAGGGTTGAAGGCGATTTGCCATCGATTCCTGCTGCCCTGAGCGTGCACAACACGCGTAATAACCAGCTGCTGCTGGCCGCGCTGGCGCAAATCCGTCCGGCGCTCGACGCGGCGATTGCGCACTATGGTGCCAGCAGAGTAGCAATTGTGCTGGGAACCAGCACCTCGGGCGTGGATGAGGGCGATCACCAGATTGGCGGCAGTCAGTCCGGTTATCACTATCAGATGCAGGAGCTGGGCGATCCCTCCCGTTTCCTGGCTCACTATCTGCGCCTGGATGGCCCGACCTATACCATTTCAACCGCCTGCTCCTCCAGCGCCCGCGCCATTATCAGTGGTGAGCGGCTGATCGCGGCGGGGCTGGTGGATGTGGCGCTGGTGGGCGGTGCGGACTCGCTGAGCCGGATGCCGATCAACGGATTCGACAGCCTGGAGTCGCTCTCTGAACGTCGCTGCGCCCCCTTCAGCCGCGATCGCGACGGCATCTCGATTGGCGAAGGGGCCGCACTGATGCTGCTGACGCGGGAACCGCAGCCGCTGGCGCTACTGGGAGCTGGCGAATCGTCTGACGCCTGGCACATGTCCGCTCCCCATCCTCAGGGCGAGGGCGCTGAACGGGCGATGCGTATGGCGCTGCAACAGGCGAACCTGTTGCCAGAGCAGGTGGGTTATATCAATCTGCACGGCACCGCGACGCCGCTTAACGACCAGATGGAAGCCGCCGTGATTCAGCGTCTGTTTGGCAATGCGGTGCCGTGCAGCTCGACCAAACATCTGACCGGCCATACGCTCGGCGCGGCGGGCGTGTGCGAAGCCGCACTCAGCGCGCTGATCCTGCAAAACAATCTGCCGCTGCCCGCGCAGGATTTCAGTGAGATGGCGCCGGATGAGACGCTGCCGGATTGCGGATTGTTATTACAGCCGCAGGCGCTGCAACGGCCTGTCATCGCTTCTAACTCCTTCGCCTTTGGCGGCAACAACACCTGTCTGATTCTGGGACGCCAACATGGTTATTAATTCTCCCGCGGCACGCTGGCTGCCGCACGCTGCGCCGATGCTGCTGCTTGATCAGCTGATCGCCGTGGATGATGAGCAGGTCCACTGTCAGGTGTCGACCTGCGCCGGTGGCGTACTGACACCGTTTCTGACGCCTCAGGGTGAACTGCCCGCCTGGTTTGGCGTCGAGATGATGGCGCAAACCGTGGGCGTCTGGTCGGGCTGGCATGCAAAGCAGGGCGGCGCCACCCTTATCCCGCCCGGCATGCTGCTGGGCGGACGCGGCTGGCGGGCAGAGCGATCCCTCTTTCCCGCCAGTGTTACGCTGGATATCAGAATAACGCTGCTGATGCGCGATGACCGCATGGGCAGCTTTGAGGGCGATATTCATTACGGCACCCAGCGGCTTGCCAGCGGTCGTCTGAATACGTATCAACCCAATGAAGCAGAATTACAGCAATTGATGTCACAAGGAAATCAGCCATGACAGATTCGGTATTAGTGACGGGCGCCAGTAAAGGGATTGGCCGCGCGATTGCGTTGCGTCTCGCCCAGGATGGCTATCAGGTTATCGTCCATTTCAACCGTGACCGCGCAGGCGCTGAGCAGTGCCTGCAGCAGATCGAAACCGCAGGCGGCAGCGGCCGTGTGCTGGGATTTGATGTGGCCGATCGGGCGGCAACCCGCGCTGCGCTGGAGGCGGATATTGAGCAACATGGCGCCTATTATGGTGTGGTGAGCAACGCCGGTATCACCCGCGATGCGGCGTTTCCCGCCCTGACGGATCAGGAGTGGGACAGCGTCATCCACACCAATCTCGACAGTTTTTACAATGTGATTCAGCCCTGCGTGATGCCGATGATCGGTCTGCGGCGCGGCGGCCGCATTATCACGCTCTCGTCGGTGTCGGGGATAATGGGCAATCGCGGTCAGGTGAACTACAGCGCGGCGAAAGCGGGCATTATTGGTGCCACTAAGGCGCTGGCGATTGAGCTGGCGAAACGCAAAATCACCGTTAACTGCATCGCGCCAGGCCTGATTGATACCGGTATGGAGGGGCTGGAACCTCAGGTGATTGAGGAAGCGATGAAGATCGTGCCGATGAAGCGCATGGGCGCGGCTGAAGAGGTCGCCGGACTGGCGAGCTATCTGATGTCCGATATCGCAGGCTACGTGACGCGTCAGGTCATTTCTATAAACGGAGGCATGCTGTGATCCAGCGGGTAGTCGTAACCGGCATGGGCGGCGTAACCGCCTTTGGTGAGTCCTGGGCTGAAGTTTCGGCACGGATCCGTGCGGGCCGCAATGCGGTGCGCTTTATGCCGGAGTGGCAGATCTACGACGGGCTGCATACGCTGCTCGGCGCACCGGTGGATGACTTTGTGCTGCCGGCGCACTATACCCGCAAGCGCATCCGCGCCATGGGCCGCGTTTCGCTGCTGGCAACGCGCGCGACCGAGCTGGCGCTGACCCAGGCGGGCCTGATTGACCATCCGGTGCTGACCAGCGGAGAAACGGGTATCGCCTACGGTTCTTCCACCGGCAGCACCGGGCCGGTCAGCGAGTTCGCGACCATGCTGACCGAAAAGCACACCAACAATATCACCGGCACCACCTATGTGCAGATGATGCCGCACACCACGGCCGTCAATGCCGGGCTCTTTTTCGGCCTGCGCGGCCGGGTGATCCCGACCTCCAGCGCCTGTACCTCTGGCAGCCAGGCGATTGGCTATGCCTGGGAAGCGATTCGTCACGGGTATCAGACGGTGATGGTGGCTGGTGGCGCAGAAGAGCTCTGTCCGTCGGAAGCCGCGGTGTTTGACACCCTGTTTGCCACCAGCCAGCGTAATGACGCGCCGCACACCACGCCTGCACCCTTTGATCAGCAGCGCGATGGTCTGGTGATTGGCGAAGGGGCAGGCACGCTGATCCTTGAGTCGCTGGAACATGCCCTGGCACGCGGTGCAACGATCTACGCCGAGCTCACCGGTTTCCATACCAACTGCGATGCCGCCCATATTACTCAGCCGCAGCGGGAAACCATGCAGATCTGCATCGAGCGGGCGTTGCAAAGCGCCGGTATCACGGCCGCAGACGTTGGTTATGTGAATGCCCACGGCACCGCCACAGAACGGGGTGATATGGCCGAAAGTCTGGCGACGGCGGCGGTGTTTGGCGAAACGACGCCGATCTCCTCGCTGAAGTCCTATTTTGGTCATACGCTGGGTGCCTGTGGGGCGCTGGAAGCCTGGATGAGTATTGAGATGATGCGGGAAGGGTGGTTTGCGCCAACCCTGAACCTGACGCAACCGGCAGCAGATGGCGGCCAGCTGGATTACATCATGGGTGAGCCGCGTGAGATTGAAACCGACTATATCCAGAGCAACAACTTTGCCTTTGGTGGCATTAATACTTCACTGGTTTTCAAACGCTGGCGCGGCGTCTGATCTCAGGCCCGTGCCGCGCTGGCACGGGCCAGTTTATTTTTCGGACGAAAGAACCGGACGATAATCAGCCTTTCATCTACACTGTCACTCACCGCATCACTCCGGGCGGCCCATGTTTTTCACAGGATAGTTATGTCTTTGCCCTTGCCGCCCGACGATCACGATGAGCCAATTCGCCAGTCACTTGACGATGCGCACTTTGCGATAGTGGTGCTTGCGGTGACATCGGTAACGCTTATAATCTTTGTGCTGATGATTACGCTCTGGATGAGCTGACGCACACAGGGGCTCCAACGGACTGAATAAGGAGAAGGCGATGGACTCCGGAGATGATAAATTAATCGCAATTATCGGTTTACTGGCTGCCTGCCTGATCGGGGTGACGTTCCTGTTTACGATGGTCTGGCTGACCGACGTTCGTCATCCTGCCGACCCCACGCTCGACGTTCAGTCGTGTCACCCCAAAAAGCCACCGTCTGAGCATGTCTGATTACGCGTCGCAAACTTAATCTGCTGACTGCGCAACACCAGCGCTAACGCCTCATGCAGGTTTCGGTTGCCATTAGGATCGGCGAGTCCCAGCAGCGGACCTGGCGACCGCCGGTCATCGGCCCAGGCGGGATATTCCACCACCGGATAGAGCGAAATACCCTCCACCGCAATGCCCTGATCCAGCGCCACCGCCACATTTTCACTGATTTCCTGCAGCCAGGGCGCACGTGCGTCACCTTCTGCGCCGGTTTCGGCAATCAGCATCGGCCGCTGGTAGCGCTGCCAGCACTGCGCCAGCATAATATGCAGCGGCTCGCGCACCGGATCATCCTGTGACATCGGTTGATCGGGGAAAAACCAGTGGTTGTCGGGATAGTAGTTCAGGCCGAGAATATCCAGGCAATCTTCACTGCCGCCTAACTCCTTATCAACGCGACCGGCCAGCATATCCCAGGCTTCGAACTGCGCCTGATGCTGTGCATCGGCATAGGGTTTGCTGTCCGGGTTATCGGGATGATGGGCAATCTGAACCAGCGGGTCGGTCAGGACAAAACGTGCCTCCGGATAGATGTCGCGAATGGCATGAATGGCTGCCAGCGAGGCGCGGACCAACTGGCGCTTCAGCTCTTTACCACGCTGTGCGGCATGGGGATTAAACCAGGCGACATCTGCACCAGCCCATGACCAGAATGATATTTGATTCACCGGCGTAAAGAAGGGGCGTTCAATGCCCTGGTCGCGCATCAGTTGCGCCATTGCGCGGGCGAACCGGCTAAAGTGATCAACAAATTCGGCTTTCCAGATATTAAGATGCTCGGGATAACCGAAGTGCGCCAGCTCCCAGATGATCTCCATCTGCTGACGTCGTGCGGCGTCAATCATGGGCAGAAAGCTCTGCCAGTCATACTGACCTGGAATCTTTTCAATCAGATGCCAGCGCGCACCGTCACGGGCGGTATGCAGATGCTGCTCAGCCAGTGCGGCATAATCTTTTTCCAGCAGCATATCGTGTCCGCTGCTGATCACCATATCCAGCCGTTTCCCTGGCGTACGGCAGGCAGTGGAGCAGGGAAAACTGCCCTGGAAAAAGCTGCGGAACAGGCTGGGATGGTAGCGCTGGCGGGCATCTGTAAGGGATTGATGGGACATATTCCTCTCCTGCCGGACAAATGCCGGTCACAGATCGTCCGGTTAAGTCTAGACTAAAAAACGCCCGTGACCGCTCATTCAATCGGCGCAGAGGTATGGCGTCAGACGCCAGGCCGGGGAATAATAAAAATAACTGCATTTTACAGGGAATTTTCATGACCGAAGCGTTTGAGCTCTCGCAGCGATCAGAACAGACCAGCTGGCTGGAAACACGGCTGGAGCCTCAGTGCCAGTGCCACCCAGGGCTGAGCGGTGTCCATCAGTTGAGCGACGGGCTGGATGCCTTTGCTGCCCGTTATCTGCTGATGCAGAAAGCGGAGCGGTCACTCGATATTCAGTATTACATCTGGCAAAACGATCTCTCTGGCCGGCTGCTGTTCAGCGCCGTACTGGAGGCAGCCCGACGCGGCGTAAAGGTACGGCTGTTGCTGGATGATAATAATACGCCGGGCCTGGACGAGACGCTGGCCCAGCTTAATCGCCATCCCAATATTGAGGTCCGGCTGTTTAACCCATTCTCGTTTCGCACCCTGCGAGCGCTGGGCTATCTCACCGATTTTGCCCGTCTGAACCGCCGCATGCACAACAAGAGCTTTACGGTGGATGGCGTGACGACCGTGGTTGGCGGGCGCAATGTCGGCGACGAATATTTCGGCACCGGTAATGAACCGCTGTTTGCCGATCTCGACGTGATGGCGATTGGCCCGGTGGTGAAAGAGGTGGCAGAGGATTTTGAGCGCTACTGGCACAGTAAGCCGGTGTCCCCGCTGCAGAAGGTGCTGGATGATGAGGCGCCGGATGAGGACAGTGTGAGTCTGCCAGCAGAATGGCGTCACAGTGAGCCGGTTCAGCGCTATCTGAAGCGGCTGGAAAATTCATCGCTGCTGCAGGAGCTGGAAGAGGGGACGCTGGCGCTGACCTGGGCAAAAGCACGCCTGCTGAGTGACGATCCGCGTAAAGGGCTGGGTAAAGCGCGCGCCAGAAGCCTGCTGCCGCAGCGGATGCTGGAGGTCATTGGCACGCCGCAGGAGCAGTTCGATATCATCTCTGCCTACTTTGTGCCAACCCGTGCAGGCGTCGCCCAGTTGCTGGCGCTGAAGCGCAAAGGGGTGAAAATTGCCATTCTGACCAACTCGCTGGCGGCCAACGATGTGTCGATTGTTCATGCCGGTTACGCCAAATGGCGCAAGAAATTGCTGCGCCATGGCATTGCGCTCTATGAGCTAAAACCACAGGCGAACGTCCCTGAAGCCCCGCACGATCGGGGATTAACCGGTAACTCTGGCTCCAGCCTGCATGCCAAAACCTTTTCGGTGGATCAACAGACGCTGTTTATCGGCTCGTTTAACTTCGATCCCCGTTCAGCGGTGCTGAATACGGAAATGGGACTGGTGATTGAGAGTGCGGCGCTGGCCGGAGAAACGCATCAGCGCTTCAGTCTGTCGATGCGCGATCGGGCATGGACGCTGCGGCTGGATAAGTGGGGACGGGTAAACTGGCTGGAGTATCCGGATGAGCCGCAGCAGATCGTGCATAAACACGAGCCGGGCTGCTCCTGGTGGCAACGGCTGCAGGTGCGGTTAGTGTGGCGACTGCCGATTGAATGGCTGCTGTAAGCTGTAACTTACCTGGGTACAGGCTCTGGCTCAGAAAGCATACGCCTTCCGCAAAGACGCAAAACCCGCCATCCCTGGCGGGCTCAGCGCGGGCCGTACCTGGCCCGCTATGCTTTGCTGCGGGCGTATGCGCCCATCGCTTTTGAACTCTTTAGCTGTCTGCGGCTAAAACCATAAATGGCTGAACCATCTTATTTACGCTCAAACTTCCCCGAGAACAGGAACCGCAGCAGCGGGATGCGCAGGTGAATCTCATACAGCAGAAATGCGATGCCAAACACCATCAACAGGCCAACGAAGAAGCCCAGCGTGTTGTTTTCGATGCGCGGCGTGACATAAATGCCATACAGCAGCGTCAGCGGATGGTGCACCAGATAGATAAACAGTGATGCATTGACCAGATACATGATGCGCGGTGAATGCGCGTTAAGCAGTTTGTGACCAAAGCAGAAGCAGACGTTCAGCATGCAAAGTCCCATGAGCGTCGTGATGATTGCATCCAGCTCATATAACCAGCCATCGCCGCTGCTCAGACGCTGATTGGTACAGTAGGCGACAAACATCAACACCGCGCCAATCCACATCACGGGATTAAACCGCACAAACAGCTGCTTCAGCGGTGGATGCTTCCACGCCAGCGCCCCGAGCATAAAGAACGGCAGATAGAAAAGTGTCTGCATCACGATGATATTGAACAAACCATCCATCAGCCAGGCGGGCTGGAACAGAAACACCAGACGGCGAAACACGCACCAGACCAGCGCCCACGCCAGTACGCCAGCGGTCAGTGCACCCCAGCCAACCCGCGTGTAATCAATGGTGCGATGCTGATCGCGCAACCAGCGGAACGTCACCATGCCCAGCGTGGTCAGCATCACCAGTACTACCAGGAACCACAGGTGTGAAATCAGTTCCCACATCAGGTTATTAAATTTCTCATACGGCGTGAAACGAGGCCAGTCAGCCAGTTTATCTGTCCACGCTTTCAGCATGAAAAATTGTGGCAGCGTGAGCAGTGGAACGGCGGTGAGAAGCGGTATCCCCACGCGTTCCAGACGCACCTTCAGGAAACGTCGTGGCTGATAGCGCAGATACAGCATGTAGGAGAAGTAGCCCGAGATGACAAAAAAGACCTGCATACGAAACGCATGAATAAAATCATTCAGCAGCGTCAGCCATAATGAGGCCTCCTGGCTGTTTACTGCCCATTTCTGTGCTGAGTAGATGAGGGAAACGTGAAACGGTACCCCCAGTAACATCAGATACGCGCGGATGGAGTCGAGGAAGTATTCACGTTCAGGTTTTACAGTACTCATAAAGTTCCAGTTCGTTAGTACGTTTGGCCAGTTTCACCCTGAAACCGGATTATGCTCGGGCAAAATTCTACCTGGGATAAACCGGGTATACTATCAGTGGAATCCGTAGTGTCTAATTGTCCTAAAAGTAGCGTTAAGCCTGACGAAATGCGGGAACAATGTTGCGCATAAGCTGTCGGAAAACCGAATAATCCTTTAAGATAAACGGGTTTGATTTAAGCACACGAAAGGGGGGGATGTGCTGACTAAAGAAAAAAATAAAGCCGGACTGATGAAGGTACGCTGGATTGGTACTGCAGTTCTGCTGGCGTTGTACGCTAATAACAGTTGGGCGTTTAATATCGATGATGTTGCAAAACAAGCCAAAGCGTTGGCAGGGAAAAGCTTCGAAGCGCCTAAAAGCAATTTACCCTCTCAATTTCGTGAAATGAAATTTGCTGATTATCAGCAGATCCAGTTTAACCACGATAAAGCGTATTGGGGCAAACTGCGCACGCCATTCAAGCTGGAGTTCTATCATCAGGGCATGTACTTCGATACCCCGGTGCAGATTAACGAAGTGACCGCCAGCGCGGTGCGCGAGATTAAATACAACCCCGATTATTTTAATTTCGGTAATGTAAAACATGACGCGGATGCGGTGAAAAACCTCGGTTTTGCCGGTTTCAAAGTCCTTTATCCACTGAACAACAAGGGTAAAAACGATGAGATCGCCAGCTTCCTGGGTGCCAGCTACTTCCGGGTGATCGGTGCCGGTCAGGTTTATGGCCTGTCGGCGCGTGGACTGGCCATTGATACGGCGCTGCCGTCCGGTGAAGAGTTCCCGCGTTTCAAAGAGTTCTGGATTCAGCGTCCTAAACCACAGGACAAACAGCTGGTGATCTATGCACTGCTCGATTCGCCGCGCGCGGCGGGTGCGTATCGCTTTGTGCTGCATCCGGGTGAGGCGTCAACCGTTGATGTGCAGTCAAAAGTTTACCTGCGTGATAACGTTGGCAAACTGGGTATTGCACCGCTGACCAGTATGTTCCTGTTCGGGCAGAACCAGCCATCTACGGTGAACAACTTCCGTCCGGCTCTGCACGACTCTGACGGTCTCTCCATCCACAATGGCAACGGGGAGTGGATTTGGCGTCCGCTGAATAACCCGCGTCATCTGGCGGTGAGCACCTATACTATCGAGAATCCAAAAGGCTTTGGTCTGCTGCAGCGCGGGCGTGACTTTAACAACTATCAGGATCTTGATGACCGCTATGATCTGCGTCCAAGCGGCTGGGTTGAGCCAATCGGCGACTGGGGTAAAGGCCGGGTCGAACTGGTTGAAATCCCGACGGCCGACGAAACCAACGACAACATTGTTGCGTTCTGGACGCCAGAGACGCTGCCAGAGCCTGGCAAAGAGATGAACTTCAAATATCGTCTGCATTTCTCACGCGATGAAAACCAGCTGCACTCCGACGATACGGCCTGGGTCAAAAACACCCTCCGTTCAGCGGGTGACGTGAAGCAGTCTAATCTCGTGCGTCAGCCGGATGGCACCGTGGCTTTCACCATCGACTTCGTGGGTAAAGACATGAGTAAGATGGCGGAAAACAGCCAGGTGGCACCGCAGGTCAGCGTCGGCAAAAATGCTGATGTGGTCGAGCAGAGCGTACGTTATAACCCGGTCACCAAAGGCTGGCGTCTGGTGTTGCGTCTGCGTGTAAAAGATGCCAAACAGTCCACCGAAATGCGTGCGGCCCTGGTCAGCGGCGACAAGACATTGACGGAAACCTGGAGCTATCAGTTACCTGCCAATGAATAAATCCACTTTTACACCTCAACGTTATGTGGAATCTCTGCCGCTGGATGCGGCAGGGAAGGCCCGCCTGAGCGTCTCATTGCAGAATGCCAGCGAGTTCCACTTCATCCATGATGCGCTGGGCAGGGATGTCGCAGCCAGTGATCGTCCCGACGATGCGCCGTTAAAATCGGTCTCATCGCGGGTCGAAATGGCCTGGCCCGATTCGCTGGCCGACGGCCAGCAGTTGGGTAAAGATTATCTCGACCGTACCACGCTGAAAGCGATGCCGAAGGTTAAACGCTCACTGATGTTCCCGGAAGCCTGGCGTACCAACCCGGTTGCCCGTGCCTGGGACTCACTGCGTGGTCACAAATCGGTGCCGCGTTATGCCAATGCGGAAGAGCAGCGTGCCGAAGAGAAGTGGCGTCATGTCGGTTCGATTCGCCGCTATATCCTGCTGATCCTGACCATTTTCCAGACCGTGGTCGCCACCTGGTACATGAAAAGTATTCTGCCCTATCAGGGCTGGACGCTGCTGGACCCGATGGAGATGATCAATCAGAACTGGCAGCAGTCAGTGATGCAGATCCTGCCCTATGTGTTGCAGACCGGCATCCTGTTCCTGTTCGCTATCCTGTTCTGCTGGGTTTCAGCCGGTTTCTGGACCGCCCTGATGGGCTTCCTGCAACTCTTGATTGGCCGTGACAAATACAGTATTTCGTACTCAACGGTCGGAGATGAGCCGCTTAATCCGGAACATCGTACCGCGCTGATTATGCCGATCTGTAATGAAGACGTTGAGCGTGTCTATGCGGGTCTGCGTGCAACCTGGGAGTCTGTGGTTCGCACCGGTAACGCTGAACATTTCGATGTCTACATCCTCAGTGACAGCTACGATGCGGATATCGCCATTGCCGAGCAGAAAGCCTGGATGGAACTGGTGCGGGATGTTGGCGGGGCGGGCAAGATCTTCTATCGCCGTCGTCGTCGTCGTGTGAAGCGTAAAAGCGGTAACATCGATGACTTCTGCCGTCGCTGGGGCAGCAACTACAGCTACATGGTCGTACTGGATGCCGATAGCGTCATGAGCGGTGAGTGTCTGACCGGTCTGGTGCGCATGATGGATGCGAATCCGAATGCCGGTATCATCCAGTCGTCGCCGAAAGCCTCGGGTATGGATACGCTCTATGCGCGCTGTCAGCAGTTCGCAACCCGCGTCTACGGTCCGTTGTTTACTGCCGGTCTGCACTTCTGGCAGTTGGGCGAGTCTCACTACTGGGGTCACAACGCCATTATCCGCGTGAAACCCTTTATTGAGCACTGTGCGCTGGCCCCGTTACCGGGTGAAGGCTCTTTTGCCGGTTCAATCATGTCACATGACTTCGTTGAAGCCGCGCTGATGCGTCGTGCCGGCTGGGGCGTCTGGATTGCCTATGACCTGCCGGGTTCCTATGAAGAGCTGCCACCGAACCTGCTGGATGAGCTGAAGCGTGACCGTCGATGGTGTCACGGCAACCTGATGAACTTCCGCCTGTTCCTGGTAAAAGGGATGCACCCGGTTCACCGTGCGGTGTTCCTGACCGGCGTCATGTCTTACCTGTCGGCTCCGCTGTGGTTTATGTTCCTGGCGCTCTCCACTGCCTTACAGGTGGTGCATACGTTGATGGAACCGACCTACTTCCTGCAACCGCGGCAGCTGTTCCCGGTCTGGCCGCAGTGGCGTCCTGAGCTGGCGATAGCGCTCTTCTCGACCACGATGGTGCTGCTATTCCTGCCAAAGATGCTGAGTGTGGTGTTGATCTGGTTTAAAGGATCGAAAGCCTACGGTGGGCCGCTGCGCCTGCTGGCATCACTGGTGCTGGAAACGCTGTTCTCAGTGCTGCTGGCACCGGTGCGCATGCTGTTCCATACGGTGTTTGTGGTCAGTGCCTTCCTGGGCTGGGAAGTGGTCTGGAATTCACCGCAGCGTGATGACGATGCCACGCCGTGGAGCGAGGCGTTTAAACGTCACGGTTCGCAGATGGCATTGGGTCTGGTATGGGCAATTGGTATGGGACTGCTGGATCTCAACTTCCTGTGGTGGCTGGCTCCTATTGTTTTCTCACTGATCCTGTCGCCGTTTGTTTCGGTGATGTCGAGCCGCGCAACATTGGGCCTTAAGAGCAAGAAAGCCAAACTGTTTCTGATCCCGGAAGAGTACTCGCCGCCGCAGGAGCTGGTCGATACCGATCGCTATGTGCTGCTGAACCGCGAACGTGCGCTGGAAAATGGCTTTATGCATGCCCTGTTCCATCCCGCCTTTAACGCGCTGGCAACGGCACTGGCGACATCACGTCATAAGCAGAGTCAGTTACTGGACTATGCCCGCGATCGACGTGTAGATCAGGCGCTGAGCGATGCTCCGGACAAACTGGGTCGCGAGCAGCGTTTGCAGTTGATCAGCGATCCGGTGGTGCTGGCCCGTGTTCATACCCGACTGTGGGAAAATGCGGACAAGTATCATCAGTGGGTAGAGAGTTATCAGAAACTCACGCTTAACCCTCACGCGCTGGCAAAAAACGCGTAATCTGAAAAAGCGGCAGCGATGCCGCTTTTTTTATCGGATTAAAACAGCATCAGGATGATAAATTGAGTGCTGGCCGTCACCGCAGGCAGCGTGTGACGATTTCAAAGGCTGTTCAGGGCGGATATCAGTGGTGAAAGGGTTATTTAAGACAGGCGTTATCGTTGCGGCTGTGCTCTGCTTAAGCGGATGCGGCAGTATTATCAGCCGTACCGTGCCCGGACAGGGGCACGGTAATCAGTATTATCCCGGCGTGCAGTGGGACGTGCGTGACAGCGGGTGGCGGGTACTGACCATCCTTGATCTGCCGCTGTCACTGGTGATGGACACCCTGTTATTACCGGTGGATGCCAGTCACGGTCCTTACGAATAACTGCGATCGGAGTCGCTGTTATCATCCTCCCACTCTTGTGCCGCAGCTTCACCCTCTTCGGTGTCAAGCGGCGGCTCCAGCTGGAATTCGCCATCATCCCACTCATGCAGCGTATTTTCCGCTAACCACTCCTGACGCAGCTCCACTTCATCAAAGTCAGCATCAAAAATAGCCTGCGCACCTTCGCCACTGCGGAAAGGCAGACATTCACCCGCATCACCTTCATCTGCCAGGAACTCAGCCTGCCACATGATATCGCCATCCTGCATCACATATTTTTGCAGACCAAACTGACCGATTGAAGCTTCTTCTTCATCCACTTCAGGGTTGTTAGCGAGGAACTCCTCACGTGCAGCATCAATCGCTTCCTCTAACGTACTGTACATGCTCATCGCTCTTCTCCTTACGGGTTTTCATTAACTACGGATTGTTTTGATTTCAGTGAAGGATAGACGAAATCTGAGGGAGGGAAAGGGCAGGGTGGTGCAACTGGCGGGAAATAAGCCATTTTCCGCCAGCCAGGATCAGATCATCTTTTGCGGAAAGTGCAGGACGGGTTGAACAGACTCATGAATCACCGGTGCTGAGTAGCGGATACAACATTTTATACAGGGCTTCACTTTCTTAAAATTAATTCTGGCGATCGAAAGTGCCTGACTCAGATTATATAATGTGCCGATAAATATCAGCTCGTCTTTATCAGGCAAGCGTTTGCACCCCTTTCGATGGAGAAAATGATAATTGTCCTGATCGGTGCCGATAGTAACGTAATAGTAGAGACCTTTGTTCATATAATCTGTCCCGTTAGAGGTTGCTGTGTATTGTCTTTTTTATAGTTTTGGCCAGGTCTGTTAAAGGTCTGACTGTTACAAATGAAATTACCGATAATCACAAACGACTTCAAATTCCATAACGATCTATCAGTATGTTAAAAAAATAAAAAATGGAATATAAGCCAGATTTACTGAGTAATCGATTGTAAAATCAGTTAATTTTTATCGATTCATAAGCGCAGAGATATCATTAAGGCCGGCTAAATAGGATTAGGCCTGGCATGCGGAATAAATAGCGCCAAATAAAACTAAACAGAGATCGCTGCAATATTAATTAATAAAAAGCTAAAGTGAGCGTTCAGCGGTCTGCGGTGAATTAATTGGTTAGCGATTTTAACGGTAAACAGAAATAAATTATATTCCGGTTATAGTCCCATACTCCTCGCTGGCCCTGAAATATGACTGAAAGGATTCTTCTGTGCTGAGTGACTGATTTATTTAGCAGGATGTCGGGTCAGAAACGCGCTAAATGTCAGGTGAACATTTAGCGCGAACTGATTAATAACGTGAAGGCTCGCCTTCAGGGCGTGTTTTAAAGCGGCGGTGGAGCCACATGTACTGTTCGGGAGCCAGCAGGACGCCCTCTTCGACCACTTTATTCATCCTGGCGGCGGTCACTTCATCGCTTTCCAGCGTAAATTCGGCGCTGATGTCAGGCAGTATCATCAGTTCATAACCACGGCCGTCGGGCAGACGACGCGGCACAAAGGGGATAACTGCCGGTTTACCGGTGCGGATCAGCAGATGCGTGCCCACTGTCGTGGCTGCTTTTTCTACAGCGAAAAAGGGCACAAAGACGCTGCTACGCGGGCCATAATCATGATCGGGTGCGTACCAGATGATGTCACCGTGCTTCAGTGCGCGGATCATGCCTTTGAGATCTTTACGATCGATCATGCTTTTATTTGACCGCATCCGGCCTTTTACCTGCAGCCAGTCGATCAGTTTATTGTCATTGGGGCGATAGACACCAATGCCAGGATTATGGATGCCAAACATGCGTGCACCAATCTCCAGCGTCAGAAAGTGCATGCCGATGAGCAGCACGCCACGCTGACTATCTCGCGCCTGCTGGATATGCTCCAGACCCGAAGGCTTATGCCATTTGTTGATGCGCCAGTCTGGCCAGAACCACGCCATACCGGTCTCAATCAATCCCATACCGACTGATTCAAAATTGTGCTTAACCATCGCTTCGCGTTCGTTAACCGGCATATCAGGAAATGTTAATTCCAGATTACGTCGGGCGATACTGACGCGTCGCGTCATAAAACGCATCCCAATACGACCAATATTGCAGCCGAGCACATAAAGCAGGGGATAAGGAAGTAGCACCAAAAGATAAAGAGAAGCGACACCCAGCCAGGTCAGCCAATAGCGCGGGTGAAGCAGTTCTCGTGAAAACTGAGGCAACTGAGTCATGTGAAGATTAATTTTCCTGCGTCGCGCACCATGCAGTGCTGATATCTCATTGATTTACGCTATTGTGCCAGTTTTTATCGTGCGTATAAATATCACTGACAGAACGGACGACTGCAGGCTGCTGTTAAATAGCCAGATAGTGCCGGAAAAAACAGCAACCCGCGCCTGATTCCGAGACTGGTCTTTGCATCCCGGTGAAATCAGGTATCATGTGCCCGCTAAATTTCTCCTATTGATAACAGGAAAGAACACCATGCCAGTGTTACATAACCTCGTTTCCAATAAAGAGCTGAAGGCGCGCATGCTGGCTGAAACTGAGCCGCGCACCACAGTCTCTTTTTATAAATATTTCCAGATTGCCGACCCTAAAGCTTTCCGCGACGCGCTCTACCTTGGCCTGACGTCACTCAAGGTCTTTGGCCGCGTCTATGTCGCGCACGAAGGTATTAATGCACAGATCAGCGTGCCCGCCAGCCAGTATGAAAAGATGAAAGAGTGGCTGTATGGCTTTGATCCGGCGCTGAACAACCTGCGAATGAATATTGCGCTGGATGATGATGGAAAATCATTCTGGGTATTGCGCCTTAAAGTGCGCGATCGCATTGTTGCGGACGGTATCGATGACGCCAGTTTTGATGCCAGCGACGTAGGTCAGTATCTGAAAGCGGCCGAGGTTAACGCCATGCTGGACGATCCTGATGCCCTGTTCGTTGATATGCGTAACCACTATGAATATGAAGTGGGCCGCTTCGATAATGCACTGGAAGTGCCTGCTGACACCTTCCGCGATCAGCTGCCGATGGCGGTTGATATGCTGCAGGATCAGAAAGACAAAAAGATCGTAATGTACTGCACCGGCGGGATCCGCTGTGAAAAGGCGAGCGCCTGGATGCGGCATAACGGCTTCGAGGATGTTTACCACATTGAAGGCGGTATCATCGAGTATGCCCGGCGCGCCCGTGAACAGGGATTACCGGTTCGCTTCAAAGGCAAAAATTTTGTGTTTGATGAGCGGATGGGTGAACGGATCTCTGACGACGTGCTATCGAACTGTCATCAGTGCGGCGAGCCCTGTGATACCCATGTCAATTGCGTCAATGACGGCTGTCATCTGCTGTTTATCCAGTGCAAAAGCTGCGCAGAGAAATTTGAGAACTGCTGTAGCCCGATCTGTCAGGAAGAGGCGAAACTCTCACCGGAGGAGCAGCGCGCTCGTCGGGCTGGACGCGAGAATGGCAACAAGATCTTTAACAAGTCGCGTGGCCTGTTAAACATGACCATTCCGTCACCAGTGAAGAAATAATCGTGGCCGCCTGAAGTCAGCTTCAGGCGGCTTGCTGTGTTACTGGCGCACACCTTCAACCGAGATCATCAGCTCCACCTTCTGCGAAGCTGGCCCCAGATCTTTGGTAATGTTAAAATCTTTCAGTGTAATTTCGCCTTCGGCTTCAAAGCCAGCGCGGTAGCCGCCCCACGGGTCTTTGCCTTCACCCAGCATTTTTGCCTCCAGCGTCACCGGCTTAGTCACGCCATTCAGCGTGAGATCGCCGGTAATCATCAGCTCATCACCCTCTTTCTTTACTGCTGTGGATTTGAAGGTGGCCTGCGGGTTTTTGCTGCTGTTCAGGAAGTCAGCGCTACGCAGGTGCTTGTCACGTTCCGCGTGATTGGTATCGACGCTGCTGGTGTTAATGGTCACGTCAACTTTATCTGCTGCCGGGTTCTTCTCATCGAAGGTGAAGCTGCCGTCAAAATCTTTGAAGGTGCCGTAGAGCCAGCTGTAACCCAGGTGCTGAATGCGGAACTGGATAAAGGCGTGCTGGCCCTCTTTATCAATCTTATAGTCTGCGGCACCCGCAGTCATTGAGCCGAGCAGCAGGCTGGCACCGGTCATCGCCAGCAGGGTCTTCTTAAACATATTATTTATCCTTTTCAGAGGGGAAGGGGAGACGTAAACCTGACATCCGTTTTAGGGTGATATCGCGATCGATAACGTGATGCTTTAGCGCAGCCAGACCATGCAGTACCGACAGGACCACAACCGTCCAGGCCAGCCAGAGATGAATGTCGCCTGCCAGGTCTGCCTGTTCGCCTGCGCCGCTGAACAGCGCGGGCAGCGTAAACCAGTTAAATACGGAGATGGGCTTGCCATCGGCGGTGGAGATCAGATAGCCACTGATCAGAATGGCCAGCAGCAGGGTATAAAGAAGCAGGTGCGCCACTACTGAACTGATGCGCACCAGCGGGGAATAGCTGCTCAGCGGCTTTGGCGGTGGGGAAATAACGCGCCATAGCAGGCGAATGATCAGCGTCAGCAACAGAATGACGCCAATACTTTTATGGATTTCCGGCGCGTCGTGATACCAGCTATCGTAATAGCCAAGACCAACCATCCAGAGTCCTAGCGCAAACATGGCATAAATCGCCAGCGCCATTGACCAGTGCAGTAGCACAGCAACCAATCCAAACTGATGGGGTGTATTACGTAATAACATAATGTGGGTTTCATAAAGAAATAATCTGAAATAAGCATCCACATTATGAAATATAAAAGCAATCGTCCTTACGCTTCTATAAATTTTAATTTCCAGCATTAAAAGGTTGAATAAAACTGCAGCGAGATGAGCAATATTACTGAATGAGATATTTCTGGCGGGAGAGTCGTCAACGTTAAATGGCGGCAATTAACCATATGGGCGAAATAAACACTATCATTATGTCAGGAAAATTCAGTTTTCGTCAGATTATGTCAGCCGGGTGGCATCAGACTGATGCCACCCGTTATCAGAGTCAGAAACGCGAGAGGCGGAAGCGGGACAAATCAAAGGAGAACGGTTTTTGCTGTGCGAATTCCGCAGCAAGCTCGCCTAAAACGCTGGCAAATTTAAACCCATGTCCGCTGAGTCCGGTGATGACCATGCGGTCGGGTTCACCCGGCAGGGTATCGATAATAAAGTCTTCGTCCGGACTGAAATCGTAGCTGCAGGCTTCGCCATGCAGACAGACGCCGACACCAGGTAAAAACTGACGGAGAAAACCAAAGGCCTCACTGCCGTCCGCCGCTACCGTGCCAAAAGGTTTACGATCTTCAGGCTGCTGCATCAGCTGACCGCCATCATGGCGACCTACCTTCAGTGCGTTGTTATCCGCCGGGAAGCCGTAAAACTGGCTGCCATCTGCCATCTCAACCGTAAAGCCGGGGAACTGATTATTCTCGCCGTAGCGGCCATCTGCCTGATACCAGGCAAATACCTTGCGGGTAGGGGCGATCGGCAGGCCAGGAATTAATTTGCCGACCCAGGTGCCAGCGCTTATCAGCATTTTGCGTCCCCGATAGATACCATCCAGGGTGGTAACCTGCTGCAGGTCGCCATCACGACCAATCTCAGAGACCGGGCAGTTAAACAGCTGCGCACAGCCCGCCTGTTCAGCCAGCTGGATCCAGCTGCGAACCGCCTGTTCACATTTCAGAAAGCCGGACTGCGGCTCAAATATGCCCAGATAACCCTCTGGCACGTTGATTTGCGGCCAGCGCTTTCGCACTTCATCAGGCTGCATCACCTCGATATTGAGCTGCCAGCGGGTCGCACTGTCGATAACGTTCCGGATAAAGGGGGAGTGGTCAGGAGCAAGGTTAAGTACGCCGCTGCGATGCATGATGCGCTCACCGGCGCGCTGTTCCAGCTCATCCCACAGCGTCTGCGCCCGCAGAACCAGCGGAACATAATGTTCGCCTTCACCATAAGCGTGACGAATCAGCCGGCTCTCACCATGATGCGTTCCCTGATTGTGAGGAGGATGGGCGCTGTCAATCATTAATACCGATAAACCTGCCTGGGTAGCATAGTAGCCAGCCGCCGCGCCCACTGAACCACTGCCGACGACGATAAGATCATAAATCATGATAACGACACTTTAAGAGTCAGATAATCAAAAGCATACCAGAAACAGAAACGAAAAAGGCACCCCTGAGGGCGCCTCTTTGATGCGGCAGAAATTAATGCTTATTAAGAAGTCGTTCTGGTTGCTCAGCTGATTCTATCTTGGCGATGCCCGCTTCGAGGATCGAGATAAACTGCCTTGCCACATCCGTTGTCAGCCAGTAGGTCGGGCCAACATCCGCTTCTTCTTCTTTTTGATCCTGCGACGACAGCGAGTGCAGGCGGATCATCATGGCATCATAGCTATCAACGGTACTGATGTCCCAGCCCACCAGAGGATGGGTCTGGATAACGTCTTTTCTTCTGTCCATTATAACCTCCTTATTACTCGTTAAACGAAGTGCATGATGAGGTTCAATGCGGCTTTTTTATTGCGATAGCGGAACAATTATAACAGTAAACCTGGGTATCACTGTTTAAAAAATGCCGTGAACCAGCTTCTCATAGAATATTTGCGTTTGAAAGGAGGGCGTTGAAAAATAAAATGCCTGACGGGCAGGCATTTTTATCACTGTTCAATGGGCATGTAAAAGCGGGTTAGCCACGTGAGCGGGCTTAAAGTGTCGGGGTTTCCGGCACGATGCCACCGCCACGTTTTTGCAGTGTTTCTGCAAGACGGGCAAAGTGCTGCTGGAGCTGCTCATCATGGTTTTGATTTTGGGCTTCCAGCGACAGATTGTGCACCAGCAACTGACTGGCACGATCGTCAAGACAGAAAATCAGACTGGAAAAGGCATTTTCCAGCACCGTTAAACGACGCTTCTGATCACCAATCAGTGCTAACAACTCACCAAAGGTCATCGCCTCTTCCGGTTTATCAGTAGTCATGGTGTCGCACCTCCTGTTATGCGTGACGAGCGCAAGGATAGGGCATTGATCATTAAGAGTCTAGATGCAGAGAGGGGGAAGTGCGAGAGGGGAGAAAAGATAAAAAAACCGGGTGGCGACACCCGGAAAAAAGCACAGTGGCGGTTAATCAGTAATGAACCAGTCGTCAGCGCTTTCCCACGTCTGCTGCAGGATTTCGCTGATCTGGTCGCGCGTCTCTTTTCCACCGCCCAGCACGCTGAGATTGTTGGCACTGGCGTAACGTACCTTGACGTGATTGGTCGAGTCAGGGAACTGTTCGTCGATGCGGCGCGATAATTCATCGCTTAACGCTTCAATCGCGCCAGCAGGAAGAGGTCGGGTATTGGATACGGTAATTTCAACGCGCATAATAGCCTCCGGTTAAGATGCTGTATATATTTACAGTATCAATGAGCCGGAGGCAAGCAAAATTATGCGATGCGCCAGTTCAGCGTTTCACCGGCCAGGAACGGCACCAGTGAGTGGCTGCCAAGCGCAATTGACTCTGGTACCTGCCACGGCTCACGCACCAGCGTGATCGTCCCCTCATTCAGTGGCAGACCGTAAAAACGCGGGCCATTTTCAGAACAGAACGCTTCAAAATGTTCCAGCGCGTTCAGCTCTTCAAAAACGGTGGCGTAGGCGGGCAACGACGTCGGCGCATTAAATACGCCCGCACACCCGCAGCTGGCCTCTTTGAGATGACGCAGATGCGGTGCTGTGTCGGTGCCGAGGAAGACGCGCGGATGACCACTCGCCACTAATTTGCGCAATGCTTCCTGATGCACGTTGCGTTTAAGAATCGGCAGGCAATAGAGGTGAGGACGAATACCGCCCACCAGCATGTGATTGCGGTTAAACATCAAATGCTGCGGGGTAATGGTCGCGCCCAGCGTCTCATCGGCGGCGGCAACATACTCTGCGGCGTCCTGAGTGGTAATGTGCTCCATCACCACTTTCAGTGCCGGAAACTGGCTGCGCAGCGGCACCATAACCGTTTCGATAAACCGGGCTTCGCGGTCAAAAATGTCGACATGCGCATCGGTGACTTCACCATGGATCAGCAGTGGCATACCGAGCGTCTGCATCCGATCCAGCACGCAGGCAATGGACGCGATGTTGGTCACGCCATGACTGGAGTTGGTGGTAGCGTGCGCCGGATAGAGCTTCGCCGCAGTGAACAGACCGGCGGTGAAACCGCGCTCAAGCTCATCAGGATCCAGCGAGTCGGTCAGGTAGCAGGTCATCAGCGGCGTAAAGGCGTGATCGGCGGGCAGCGCCGCCAGGATGCGATCGCGGTACGCTTCACCTGCTGCCACGCTGGTCACCGGCGGCACCAGGTTAGGCATCACAATGGCACGACCATTCACCGCGCTGGTATAGGGCAGGACCGTGTTGAGCATCTCATCGTCGCGCAGATGAATATGCCAGTCGTCAGGGCGACGCAGGGTAAGTTGCTGAGGTTGTGCTGTCATCAGTGAAGCTCCGGCAGAAGGGAAACAAAAGGCATGTTTTGGCCGGGGTCTAAGCATAAGGATTCAGGCAACCGTTTGCACCTGCTTTTTATGCCGCCAGAGAAAATCCGCGCCAGGGGCGCGGAAATCGGGATTACTGCGTAAAGGGAATAACCAGTTCGCCAGGCTTCACTTCCAGTCCTTTGGCAAATTTCTTCGCCAGCGACTCGCCTTTGCTGCGGTCTGCGCTGAGCACATAGGCGGGTTTTTGATCAAAGTAGCTTTTCAGCGACTGATTCAGATAAGGCGTCAGCGTCTTCATGATTGAGGCCATTTTTTCCGGGGCCACCTGGGCGTCAACAATCTCCAGATCGCGCAGATAAATTGCGCCCTGCTGCTGATCATAAACCGGCTGAGCACGCATTTTCAGTTGCATATCGGCCTGCTGCGGGCCAAACAGTGAGGTGACGTTGATTTTTGCGTTACCGGAGAGCGTCACTTTACCTGGTTCTTCGCGACCAATCTGACTGGTCAGATTGTTCAGCACGATGTGTGCGTTAACCAGGCCGGAAACGCCAATATCTTTCTCGTAGTTGTTGTGCTTCTGCAGCGCCTGGTTTACTTCCTGTTCGCTGATGGTGTATTGCGTCAGTTGATTACAGCCGCTGACCAGCAGCGCCATCAACAGGGCAGTCAGCCCGAAAAAAGCCTTTTTCATCGATCTTTATCCTGAATATCAGAGCCAGTAAACAGGCCATAGCCTGCCTGAATGCATGGCGGGTGTCATCAGGAAAGGGATGAGAAACGCCGCAGCGTCTCTCATCGGAGGCGGGACTAATGCGCTATCGAAGAGAGCAGATTAACCTGAGTCTGTTTGGCCATGTTATCGCGGTAGTCCGCGACCCGGCTCGGCCAGTCGATACCGGCGACCAGCGTCAGAGAGCGGAGTAGCGGGAAGAGATTAAAATCATCTTCCGATAGCTCGCCGTTTACCGCATTGGGCTGAACGATTAATTTGTCCAGTTTGCGCAGATCTTCACTCACATTCTTAATCAGCCCGGCCGAGTGGCTTTTCAGCGTTTCAAAATCACCGAGGCTCGCCTGTTTTTTGCTGCGGAAATAGTCACGCGCCTCAGGCGTAGCGAACTCGGCAAACGCCGCTTCGGCAATGCGCGGCAGCAGCAGTTTATTGACATAGCTGTTCATGTGACGCAGCCAGTCGCCAATTGCCGGGTTCAGCGCGCCGGTGATCAGCGGTGCGCCATCCTGCTGATCGACGTACTGCACGATCTCCATGCTCTCAGGCATTGCGCTGCCATCCTGCTTTTGCAGAATCGGTGCCATTTTCTGCCCGATCAGTCGTTTTGGCGTCTCTTCATCGTCGTTGAGCATCACCACCAGCTCAACCGGCTTATTTTTCAGACCAAAAATCATTCGCGCTTTAACGCAGAAAGGACAATGGTCATAGATATACAGTTTCATCCTGATCTCCCGGGTTTTTACAGGTTTAGTGTTTAACAGAGTGAATCAATTCATCCTGTTTTCGGGCGCGTAAAAAGTATGGAAGAGATTACCCTGCAGGGCAAACCTGCCAGCCAGTATGTGGGACTTTAGCCGGGCGAACCGACGGGTCATTGCTGTGATAACAGAGTAAAATCAACCTCTTTAAAGCTAAACCACTGTAACGTTTTACCGCAGCCCAGGCGGCGGTTATAGTGAACGCCGGGTAATGACGGCTTTCACTCACAGCCATTGATTTCAGGAGTCAGGATGTTTGGCTATCGTTCTGCCGCGCCCAGGGTGCGATTAACCACCGATCGTCTGGTGGTCCGTCTGGTTCACGAACGTGATGCCTGGCGAATGGCAGATTACTATTCGGAAAACCGCCTGTTTTTAAAACCATGGGAGCCGGTGCGCGACGATAGCCACTGCTACCCTTCGGGCTGGCAGGCGCGCCTCGGGCTGATTTCCGACATGCATAAGCAGGGAACGGCCTTCTATTTTATTCTCATGGACAGCGATGAAACCGAAGTGCGGGGCGTGGCGAACTTCAGTAACGTGCTGCGCGGTTCCTTTCACGCCTGTTATCTCGGCTATTCACTGGGTGAAAAGTGGCAGGGGCAGGGGCTGATGTTCGAAGCCTTGCAGTCGGCTATCCGCTATATGCAGCGCCAGCAGCATATTCATCGCATTATGGCGAACTACATGCCGCACAACCAGCGCAGCGGCGATCTGCTGGCGCGACTTGGTTTTGAGAAAGAGGGTTACGCGAAAGATTATCTGCTGATCGACGGACGCTGGCAGGATCACGTGCTGACAGCCTTAACTCTGCGGGAATGGACGCCTGACCGGCGTGGACAATAATGAGGACGCGAGCATGAAGATGGCTTTATCAGCGCAGGCGTTGCGCGTGCTGGGCTGCCTGCTGGAGAAGCAGGTCACCACGCCAGAGCAGTATCCGCTGTCACTGAATGGCGTAATAGTGGCCTGTAATCAGAAATCGAATCGCGAGCCGGTGATGGAGCTGAGTGAAAGCGAGGTACAGAATCAGCTTGATCAGCTGGAAAAGCGTCATCTGATCACCGCCAGCAGCGCCGCCGGACAGCGGGTGGTAAAATATGAGCAGCGTTTCTGTAATTCTGCGTTTGGCACACTGAAACTCAACAGTGCGGAAGTGGCTCTTCTCACCCTGCTGCTGCTGCGCGGGCCGCAGACGCCAGGCGAACTGCGAACCCGCAGCGGTCGTCTGCATGAGTTCAGCGATGTCGGCGACGTGGAACAGACGCTGGAAGGCTTGATGCAGCGTGACGACAGTGCACAGGTCATCCGCCTGGCGCGTGAGCCAGGCAAGCGCGAAAGCCGCTTTATGCATCTGCTGGGCGATGAAGATGATGCACATCAGGCTGCCGACGCGCCGGACGAGCAGGGCGATCTGGCGGCGCGTGTTACTACGCTGGAACAGCAGGTCGCAGCACTTCAGGCGCAACTTACCCAATTGCTGCAAACGGAGAGCTGAGATGACATTACGTATAGGCGTGGTGGGATTGGGTGGTATTGCGCAGAAAGCCTGGCTGCCGGTGCTGTCTGCGGCGACGGACTGGACGCTGGTGGGGGCGTTTTCCCCGAATCAGGCCAAAGCCCGCCCAATCTGTGACAGCTATCGCATGCAGTGCTTTGGCTCACTGAATGAAGTAGCCGCAGCCTGCGACGCGGTGTTTGTCCACAGCAGCACCGACACCCACTATGAGGTGGTCAGGGCTCTGCTGCTGGCAGGAAAAGATGTCTGCGTCGACAAGCCGCTGGCTGAAACACTGGAGCAGGCTGAAGCGCTGGTGGCGCTGGCGGAAAAACGCCAGCGTAAACTGATGGTGGCATTTAACCGCCGCTTTGCCCCGCGCTATCAGCAGCTGCAGGCGGAGATGGCTGGCGCGGCTTCTCTGCGGATTGAAAAGCACCGCAGCGACAGCGTCGGGCCACGGGATCTTCGTTTTACCCTGCTTGATGACTACCTGCATGTGGTGGACACCGCGCTCTGGCTGGGCGGCAAGCCTGTTCGCCAGGTTCACGGACGCATTGATACCAACGAGCAGGGGCAGATGCTCTATGCCGAACACCATTTCGCTGTTGAAGGCCTGGCGATCACCACCAGTATGCACCGGCGCGCAGGCAGTCAGCGCGAGCGGATCAGCGCAGTGTGTGACGGTAAGTGCATCGACATCAGCGAGATGCGCGACTGGCAGGAAGAGCGCAGTGATGGCCTGCTAATCACTCCGCCGCCTGCCTGGCAGAGCCATCTGACGCAGCGCGGCTTCAGCGGTGCAGCACGCCATTTTATTGACTGCGTACAAAATCAGACGAAGCCTGAAACCAGCGGTGAGCAGGCGCTGATGGCGCAGCGTGTGGTGGAAAAACTGTGGCGTGAGGCGACGCAGGAATAACGCCTTGTAACACTCCGTGCTGGTCATTTCCCTCCGTGGCAGTAGACTGTCGCCGGGCATCCTCGGGTGCCCGCGCTAATTCTCCTTTTTTGCCGATTCTTTTCAGGATGCGCCGTCAATTATGAATTTGTTGAAATCGCTGGCAGCGGTCAGTTCTATGACCCTGTTTTCCCGCGTACTGGGCTTTGCCCGTGATGCCATCGTGGCGCGGGTGTTTGGTGCCGGAATGGCGACCGATGCCTTCTTTGTTGCGTTTAAACTGCCCAATCTGCTGCGCCGTATTTTCGCTGAAGGCGCATTTTCTCAGGCGTTCGTGCCGATTCTGGCTGAATATAAAAGCAAGCAGGGTGAAGAGGCGACAAAACTGTTCCTGGCGTACGTCTCAGGCCTGCTGACGCTGGCACTGGCGCTGGTCACGATGGCGGGGATGATCGCTGCGCCCTGGGTCATCATGGTCACGGCGCCCGGCTTTGCCGACAGTGCCGATAAGTTTGCACTGACCAGCTCGCTGCTGCGGGTGACGTTCCCCTACATTATGCTGATTTCGCTGGCCTCGCTGGCGGGGGCGGTGCTGAACACCTGGAACCGCTTCTCGGTGCCGGCGTTTGCGCCGACCCTTCTGAATGTCAGCATGATTGGTTTTGCGCTGTTCGCTGCGCCGCATTTTCATCCACCAGTGATGGCGCTGGCCTGGGCCGTGGTCGCGGGCGGTGTGCTGCAACTCGGCTATCAGCTTCCTCACCTGAAGAAGCTGGGAATGCTGGTGTTGCCGCGCCTGAATCTGCGTGACGCAGGCGTATGGCGGGTGATGCGTCAGATGGGACCGGCCATTCTGGGCGTTTCCGTCAGTCAGATCTCACTGATCATCAACACCATCTTCGCCTCGTTTCTGGTTTCGGGTTCGGTCTCCTGGATGTACTACGCCGATCGGCTGATGGAGTTTCCTTCGGGTGTGCTGGGCGTGGCGCTGGGCACCATTCTGTTGCCGTCGCTGGCTAAAAGTTTTGCCAGCGGCAACCATGATGAATATTCCCGACTGATGGACTGGGGTCTGCGCCTCTGCTTCCTGCTGGCGCTGCCGAGTGCCGTGGCGCTGGGCATGCTCTCCGGCCCGCTGACCGTGGCGCTGTTCCAGTACGGTAAATTCACCGCCTTTGATGCATTGATGACGCAGCGTGCGCTGATCGCCTACTCCGTGGGACTGATGGGCCTGATTGTGGTTAAGGTGCTGGCACCGGGCTTCTATTCCCGTCAGGACATCAAAACGCCGGTGAAAATCGCGATTATCACGCTGATCATGACGCAGCTCATGAACCTGGCGTTTATTGGTCCGCTGAAACATGCCGGTCTGTCACTGTCGATTGGTCTGGCGGCCTGTCTGAATGCGTCGCTGCTCTACTGGCAGCTGCGTAAGAAGAATATCTTTATGCCGCAGCCGGGCTGGAGCAGCTTCCTGCTCCGCCTGCTGATTGCCGTGGTGGTGATGGCCGGCGCGCTGTTTGCCATGCTGCAGTGGATGCCGGCATGGGAACAGGGCTCCATGCTGTGGCGACTGCTGCGTCTGGCGGCGGTTTGTGCAGTGGGTGGCGGGGCTTATTTCCTGGCGCTGGGACTACTGGGCTTCCGGTTGCGTGACTATGCGCGGCGCACCGCTGTGTAAAGCTTGCCGCAATAAATAAATTCAACGCGCAGGGAACAGGGGCAGAGGAGGAAAGCGTCCCGCGCCATGGACAAAAACGCCGGGAGCGTTTTTGAACAACGCAACGCGTTGGCCCGGCAACGGGCGCACCTCAGGGATGAGGTGCGTAAACGCGCGGGCCGAGCGGCCAGGGATTGGCTTTAGCGTCTTTCCGATCTGCCCCTGTTCCCTGTGCAGGCTCAATTTTAAAGCTCATCATGGTGAAGGAAAAACGCACCAATAAAAAATCCCGCACCAGGCGGGATTTTTTTCGCTACTTTCCGGTTCAGGCTTTGCGACTTAACGTCGCCTGGCCTTTACCCATCCCATCCGGGCCGTAAAAGGCCTGGGTCTGATGCGGCTTCAGCACTTCAAGTGCATTTTCCGTGTAGCGGATCTGGTGTTGCAGCAGCAGGCCATTATGAACATTGGCGTCCTGCAGACGACGGGTATGCTGCTGAATGCTGTCCCAGCGGCGCGCCATGTCGTTCTGACCACGATAAGGTGCTGCTGTCGCCTGACTCTGTTCAGCGGTGCGGCGCATCTCATCCAGATAGTTCAGCGTACTGAGCAGTGCACTTTTATCTTCGGTGATGCGCTGCAACAGGTTGCTGTTAATGCTGCCCGCTGCCAGTTGCTGCTGCTCTTCTTCCAGCACCGCTGAAAGCGACGCCAGCACGTCCTGCATCTTATCTAATGTGGTCTGCAAATTACTCATGGCAATTAATTACCCTCTAAATACGCCTTAGTGTCGGCAATCAGCGCATCGGCGATTTTGCCGGTATCCATCTTCAGTTCGCCATTACGAATGGCCGTTTTCAGTTGTTCAACGCGCTCGACGTTAATATCTTTGCTGCTCGGCTGCATCAGCTGCGACTGCGCGCTGCTCAGGCTGACCTGGGCTGCAGCGGGGGTCGTGGCTGCTACCGGGCTGGCACTCTGACGCACTTTGCTGCTGCCAGTCTCACTGCTGTCGCGGCTCTGGACGGTGCTGGCGGGTTTCAGAGGTTGCGTTCTGTCAATGCTCATATTCGGGCTCCTGTACGGTCAGGGGAAGTCTGCCACCTGAATCATAATAGCGTTATCGCTTTGTTGATTCTTCTATCGGCAGCACTACGGGCTTCTTTAACACTTTACAGCGTTATAAGAATATTCCCATCCTCGCGCACTTTACCGCTGACAATCTGGCCATTTCCCATCCTTACCCGAACCAATTGCGAGCGGGCGGCATTGTTCAGCGCCTTGCCCTCACCGCTGGCGTCAAAGCCGTCACCGCTGGCAATCACCATCACATTCTGACCCGCCTTAACACGCCATGGCTGACGCAGCGTGGAAGGATTAATCGGCTGTCCTGGCTGGATATCACGCAGCACGACGGCGTCTGCAACTGCGTCCGCATTCAGCAGGGCGCGGGCAGGCAGGGTATCAAGGCGGCCGGTCTGCAGCGTGAAATCACTTTCGCTGACGCTGCTGCCCTGGCTTAGCAGCCGGGTCGCCACCAGATAGGAACCGGTGACCTGAACCTGAACCTGGATATAACGGCGATTCTCATCGCAGTTTGCCGCCACGCTCATGTTGCCCCATAACCGGCTATTGCCTGGCAGGGTGAACTTTGGCATCTCACAGGCTGGCCATTGCTCTTTCGGCGTGCGCACCACGACAACCATGCCTTCAGCATGCTGAGCGTCACGCGCTTTAAAAAATTGATTCAGTTGTGCATTGAGATCCCCGGCAGAAGCCGGCAGGGCGATCATGACCAGCAGGCTGGTCAGCAGAGTCAGATATCGACGCATTGTGCAGTTCCTCACTGATGATGGCGACGAGTGTACCCGTTAAGAAAAATCCTCAATTGTCAAAATAGCGGTCATTTAAGGCGTTATTCAGACGATGACGGCTTGCTTTTTCAAATTAAGCTGCGAGCTCAAAATTCTCATACGCGGAGGAAACATGCTCGACAAACTGGATGCGGCGCTGAAATTTGGAACGGAGGCCCTCAACCTGCGTGCTCAACGTCAGGAGATCCTGGCGTCAAATATTGCCAACGCCGATACCCCTGGTTATCAGGCCCGGGATATCGACTTTGCCAGCGAGCTGAGTCGGGTGATGTCCAATGGTCGTGCGGAAGGCAGCAGCATGGCGTTAAAAGTCACGTCAGCTCGCCACATTGAAGCACAGACAAACGGGGCGCCATCAATGGATATGCTTTATCGCATTCCTGACCAGCCTTCTGCCGACGGCAACACCGTAGATATGGACCGTGAGCGTACGCAGTTCGCGGATAACAGCCTGAAATATCAAACCGACCTCACCCTCATCAGTAGCCAGATCAAAGGCATGATGAGCGTGTTACAAGGGCAATAATTATGGCCTTGCTGAATATTTTTGACATTGCCGGCTCAGCGATGACCGCGCAATCACAGCGATTAAACGTCAGTGCCAGTAACCTGGCAAACGCCGACAGCGTCACCGGCCCCGATGGCAAGCCTTACGTGGCAAAGCAGGTGGTCTTCCAGACCGATGCGGCCCCGGGTTCAGCGACCGGCGGTGTGAAAGTGGCACGCGTCGTGGACGATCCGACACCTGCGAAGCTGGTCTATGACCCGGGCAACCCGATGGCCGATGCCAAAGGCTACGTGAAGATGCCGAACGTGGATGTGGTTTCTGAAAGCGTCAACACCATGTCGGCGTCACGCAGCTACCAGGCCAACGTCGAGGTGCTCAACACCGTGAAGTCGATGATGATGAAAACCCTGACGATCGGGCAATAACGGAGAAAAATGATGGCTATCGCGGTAGGCGTTAATGAAAAGCTGGACCCCACGGTCCTTAGCTCATCCAGCACCAGCGGCACCGGCAACAACGCGCAGGATCTGCAGAATCAGTTCCTGACCATGCTGGTGACGCAGTTAAAGAACCAGGATCCAACCAATCCAATGGATAACAGCCAGCTCACCACGCAGCTGGCACAGATCAATACCCTGAGCGGCATTGAAAAACTGAATACCACACTGGGATCGATCTCCGGACAGATCAGCACCAGCCAGTCGCTGCAGAGCTCCACGCTGATTGGGCATGGCGTGATGGTTAATGGCGGACAGATTCTGGTAGGCAACGGCACCACAACGCCATTTGGCGTGGAACTGGCTTCCGCCTCTACCGGCGCATCCGCCACCATTAAAGATGCGAATGGCACGGTGATCGACACCGTCGATCTGGGCGCGCTGAGCGCTGGCGTCCACACCTTCTCGTGGGATGGCAAGCTGACTGATGGCTCTGTCGCACCGGATGGTAAATACAGCGTTGCGATTGCCGCAAGCAATGGCAACACACAACTGGTGGCACAACCGCTTAACTACGCCTACGTCAATGGGGTGAGTACTGCGAACAACACCACAAAACTGGATCTCGGCACCATGGGCTCCGCCACCCTTGACGACGTACGTCAGATTCTCTGATTAACCTGTAGACAGGAAACAAACACATGTCATTTTCCCAAGCGGTCAGCGGCCTTGGTGCTGCTTCAAGTAACCTTGATGTCATCGGTAACAACATTGCCAACTCCGCGACAGCGGGCTTTAAATCCAGCACCATCGCGTTTGCCGATATGTTTGCCGGTTCTAACGTCGGTCTTGGTACCAAAGTCGCTGCGGTGATCCAGAACTTTAACGACGGTGCGACCACCACCACCAGCCGTGGCCTGGACGTTGCGCTGAGCGGCAACGGTTTCTTCCGTATGACCGACAGCAGCGGCGGCGTCTTCTATTCACGTAACGGCCAGTTAACGCTGGATGCCAACCGTAACCTGGTGAACACCCAGGGTCTGAACGTGACCGGCTATCCGGCAAGCGGTTCACCGGCCACCATCCAGGCGGGTGCCAACCCGGTGGCGCTGACTATTCCTACCACGCAGATGTCAGCCCGCGCCACTACCACCGCCGGTCTGGTTGCCAACCTGAACTCAACGGATACCACGCCAACGGTAACCACTTTCTCGACGGCGAACGCAGACAGCTACAACAAGAAAACCACCGCCACCGTGTTCGATTCGCAGGGTAATGACCATGCGCTCGACATGTATTTCGTGAAAGACACCACCAGCAACAGCTGGACAGTCCACACCATTGATGGCAACACCGGCACCTCAGCGGGTGACTTCAGAATGGCGTTTGACACCAGCGGTAAGCTGACCAGCGTCTCTAAGCTGGATGCCACCGGTGCCGTTGTGAGCACCACCACGGATGGCACCGTCGGCCTGACGCTGAACGTGGGCGGCGCCAATGGCGCAGTCGCCAATCAGCCGATCAACCTGAGCATGCTGGGCAGCCTGCAGCAGAACACCGGCACTACCACCTTTGGCAGCCCGACGCAGGATGGCTATGCGCCAGGCGATCTGACCAGCTACGCGATTAATGATGACGGCACCATTACCGGTACCTACTCAAACCAAAAAACCCAGCTGCTGGGTCAGATTGTCCTGGCGAGCTTCTCTAACCCGGAAGGTCTGCAGTCACAGGGCGACAACGTCTGGTCTGCATCAAGCGCATCCGGTCAGGCAGCCATTGGTCTGGCCAACACCGGCACCTTCGGCTCACTGACGGCGGGCGCACTGGAATCGTCCAACGTCGACATGAGTAAAGAGCTGGTGAACATGATCGTCGCGCAGCGTAACTATCAGGCGAATGCGCAGACCATCAAAACTCAGGACCAGATTCTCAACACGCTGGTTAACTTACGTTAATTCGCTAACAGGATTGCCATATGGATCACGCGATATATACCGCGATGGGCGCGGCCAGCCAGACGCTGGATCAGCAGGCGGTGACCGCCAGCAACCTCGCCAACGCCTCAACCCCCGGTTTTCGTGCACAGCTGAATGCGCTGCGCGCGGTGCCGGTGAGTGGCTGGTCGCTGCCAACCCGTACGCTGGTCGCCGCCTCGACACCCGGCGCCGACATGAGTCAGGGCGCGATGGATTACACCGAGCGTCCGCTCGATGTGGCGGTGCAGCAGGATGGCTGGCTGGCGGTGCGTACCGCTGACGGCAGCGAAGCCTATACCCGCAACGGCAATATGCAAATCAGTCCGACCGGTACGCTGACGGTTCAGGGCAATCCTGTGATGGGCGATGGCGGTCCGATTGTGATCCCGCAGGGTACGGAAATCACCATTGCGGCAGACGGCTCCATCACCGGACTGAACGCCGGTGATTCGCCGAATGCCACGGTTCAGCTGGGCAAGCTGAAGCTGGTCAGGGCAACCGGGCAGGAGCTGCAGCGCAGTGATGACGGCATGTTTCGTCCTACCGCAGCGACGCAGGCGACCCGTGGTGCTGCACTGCAGGCTGACGCCACTATGCAGGTGATGCCTGGCGTGCTGGAAGGCAGCAACGTCAAACCAGTGGAAACCATGGTCGATATGATCGCCAACGCCCGACGTTTTGAGATGCAGATGAAAGTCATCACCAACGTCGACGAAAATGAACAAAAAGCCAATCAGCTCCTGAACATGAGCTAAGGCGCGAGGATAACAACATGATTCGTTCTTTATGGATCGCTAAGACCGGTCTTGATGCGCAGCAGATGAACATGGACGTCATTGCCAACAACCTGGCAAACGTCAGCACTAACGGCTTTAAACGTTCACGTGCCGTGTTCGAAGATCTGATGTACCAGACTATGCGCCAGCCGGGCACGCAGTCGTCAGAACAGACAACGCTGCCATCGGGCCTGCAGATCGGTACCGGTGTGCGTCCGGTGACCACTGAGCGTCTGCATACTCAGGGCAACCTGTCGCAGACCAGTAACTCAAAAGATATTGCTATTAACGGTCAGGGTTATTTTCAGATTCAGATGCCGGACGGCACCTCTGCTTATACCCGTGATGGCGCGTTTCAGGTTGATCAGAACGGACAGCTGGTGACCAACTCCGGTTTCCCGGTACAGCCAGGCATTACCATTCCGGCCAACGCCACCAGCATTACGGTGTCGCGTGACGGTGTGGTCAGCGTGACGCAGCAGGGTCAGGCTCAGGCCGCACAGGTCGGTCAGTTAACGCTGAGCACCTTTATGAACGACGCCGGTCTCGATAGCGTGGGTGAAAACCTTTACAAGGAAACCCAGGCATCGGGCGCACCGACCGACAGCACGCCAGGCCAGAACGGCGCGGGTCTGCTCTATCAGGGCTATACCGAAACCTCGAACGTTAACGTAGCGGAAGAGCTGGTCACCATGATCCAGACGCAGCGCGCTTATGAAATCAACAGCAAGGCGATCAGCACCTCTGATCAGATGCTGGCGAAATTAACCCAGCTTTAATCCCGAACAGGGCCAGCCCGTGCTGGCCTGAGATACAGACATTAATAAGGTCGTGACACCGTGGCGAAGCAACAGATTCTCAAGCCTGGACATTGGTTAGTCGCCTCGTTGCTGCTAACTCTTAACGGATGTGCCCTGGTCCCGCGTACTCCGCTGGTCGAGGGGGCAACCACGGCGCAGCCGATGCCGTCCGCGCCACCGGTGGTAAACGGCTCTATATTCCAGGGCGTCGCGCCACTTAACTACGGCTATCAGCCGCTGTTTGAAGATCGCCGTCCACGCAACATCGGCGATACCCTGACCATCACGCTGCAGGAAAACGTCAGCGCCAGCAAAAGCTCCTCAGCCAGTGCCAGCCGCGACGGCAGCAACAGCTTTGGTGTGAGCGGCGTGCCGACGGGTCTGGCAGGCCTGGTGGGTGCAGGTGGCGAAAAAGCCAATCTCAGCGCCGAAGGCAAAAACGACTTCGCAGGTAAAGGCGGCGCATCCGCCAATAACACCTTTACCGGCACCATTACCGTCACCGTGGATCAGGTGTTGTCAAACGGCAACCTGCACGTAGTCGGTGAAAAACAGATCGCCATTAATCAGGGCACGGAGTTCATTCGCTTCTCGGGCGTGGTCAACCCACGCACCATCAGCGCCAGTAACGCCGTGTTATCTACCGCTGTCGCCGATGCACGTATTGAGTACGTCGGAAATGGTTACATCAATGAGGCGCAGACCATGGGCTGGTTCCAGCGTTTCTTCCTGAACATCTCGCCGATGTAAGAGGTTTCAATGAAAAAGTTAACGCTGTTACGCGCCGGGCTGGCGCTGCTGCTGGGCGTCAGCCTGCTGGCCAAAGCCGATTTGATTCGTGATTTAACCACGGTACAGGGCGTACGTGATAACCAGCTGCTGGGCTACGGCCTGGTCGTGGGTCTGGATGGCACCGGTGACCAGACCACGCAGACGCCCTTTACTACCCAGACGGTGAGCAACATGCTGTCGCAGCTTGGCATCACCGTGCCTGCGGGCACCAATATGCAGCTGAAAAACGTGGCAGCCGTTATGGTGACCGCTAAGCTGCCGTCGTTTGCCCGTCAGGGACAGAACCTGGATGTGGTGGTCTCATCGCTGGGTAATGCTAAAAGCCTGCGCGGCGGCACGCTGTTAATGACGCCGATGAAAGGGGTTGATAACCAGGTCTATGCGCTGGCTCAGGGTAACATCCTGGTCGGTGGTGCAGGTGCCTCTGCGGGCGGCAGCAGTGTTCAGGTCAACCAGCTGAACGGTGGCCGCATCACTGGCGGTGCAACGGTTGAACGTGAACTGCAGAGCAACTTTGGCTCGCAGAACACCCTTAACCTGCAGCTTAACAATGAAGATTTCTCGATGGCGCAGCGTATTGCGGACGCGATCAACGCCCGTGGCGGTTATGGCGCAGCGCAGCCGCTGGATGCCCGTACCGTGCAGATCCGCGTGTCACCGAATAATGGTGCGCAGGTGCGTCTGCTGGCTGAGATCCAGAACATTGATGTCTCGATTCCGGTTGAAGATGCCAAAGTGATCATCAACTCCCGTACCGGCTCGGTCGTCATGAACCGCGAAGTCACGCTGAATCAGTGTGCAGTGGCGCAGGGCAACCTGTCAGTGACGGTTAACCAGCAGCAGAACGTCAGTCAGCCTGATACACCGCTGGCCGGTGGTCAGACCGTGGCGACGACGCAGACCCAGATCGATCTCCGCCAGACCGGCGGTGCGCTGCAGCGCGTCAATGCCAGCGCTAATCTGAATAACGTAGTCCGTGCGCTGAATGCGCTGGGTGCATCACCTATCGAACTGATGTCGATTCTGCAGTCGATGCAGAGTGCCGGCTGTCTGCGTGCCAAACTGGAAATTATCTGATGGCTGATATGCAATCTGTCACGAGTCCGGCTTTCGACAGCCGCTCCCTGAATGATCTTAAACGCCAGGCGAGCAACGATCCGAAAGGACATGCGTTGCAGGTTGCACGTCAGGTTGAAGGGATGTTTGTACAGATGATGCTGAAGAGTATGCGCGATGCGTTGCCGCAGGACGGCATTATGGGCAACGAGCAGACCAAACTTTTTACCTCTATGTATGACCAGCAGATTGCACAGGAGATGGGCAAGCGTGGCCTCGGTCTGGCGGAAACCATCGTCAAACAGATGCAGCCCGCCACCGCGCCGGATGAAAAAGCCGGTACGGTGCCGATGAAGCTGGATAACAGCTTTATTCTCAGCACCAGCGGAGCCACACCACTGCCCGCCCAGCAGCTGGAGCAGATGGTGCGGAAGGCGATGCCACGACTGCCGCCGATCGCGTCACCCACGGGGCTGCCGAGCGACAGCCGTGAGTTTATCGCTCAGCTGACGCAGCCAGCGCAGGCGGCCAGTCAGCAGAGTGGTATTCCACATCACCTGATTCTGGCGCAGGCTGCGCTGGAGTCGGGCTGGGGCCAGCGACAGATCCTGACCCGCGACGGCAAGCCGAGCTATAACGTGTTCGGGATTAAAGCCAGCGGAGACTGGAAAGGTGACACCACCGATATCATGACCACCGAATATGAGCAGGGTGCAGCGAAGAAAGTCCGTGCCAGCTTCAGGGTGTACAACTCCTATTTCGAGGCGCTGACCGACTACGTCAAACTGTTGACCAAAAACCCTCGCTATGCGGCAGTGACCAACGCCTCAAGCGCAGAGCAGGGCGCGCAGGCGTTACAGGCGGCAGGCTATGCCACCGACCCGAAATATGCGCAAAAGCTGGTGGGAATGATTCAGCAATTCAAAAGCATGGGCGACAAAGTCGTCAAAGCATACAGCCAGGATATTGGCGACCTGTTCTGATCATTTCGCCTCAAGTTTCACTTAAGCAAGCCGATAACATCCCTATAGCCAGAAGCGTTTCGCCTGCTGGCGCCCACTTTGATGTCTGCCAGCCCGGTTGACGGGGAACGTAAGGAACCGAGATGTCCAGCATAATTAACTCCGCGATGAGCGGATTGAGTGCCGCGCAGGCCGCTCTGAGCACCACCAGTAACAACATTTCTAACTACACCGTGGCGGGCTATTCACGTCAGACCACGGTACTGGCGCAGGCGAACAGTACCCTTCAGGGTAATAGCTATTATGGTAACGGCGTGAACATTACCGGTGTACAACGTGAATATGATTCATTTATTGCCACACAGCTGCGGGGTGCCAGCGCGAGTTACAGTGCAGTCGACACTCAGCATACGCAGATTTCTAACATTGACGATCTGCTGTCGACCGCGACGACCAGCCTGTCGACCTCGCTGCAAGGCTTCTTTACCAACCTGCAGAACGTCGTCAGTAACGCCAACGATCCGTCAGCGCGTCAGTCGATGCTCAGCAATGCACAGGGTCTGGTGAACCAGTTCCAGACCTCAGCGCAATACCTGAACAATATGCAGAACAGCGTCAATGCTGATGTCAGCTCCAGTGTTAAACAGGTCAACACCCTCACCAGCCAGATTGCCGATCTTAACCAGCAGATTGGCAAGTTGACTAATGGCAACGGTGCGGCGCCTAACGATCTGCTTGATAAGCGTGATCAGCTGGTCAATGACCTGAATAAAGTCGTTGGCGTGACGGTATCGCAGCAGGATGGCAATTACACAGTATCAATGGCCAACGGCCTGACGCTGGTTAACGGCAACAAATCTCACGAGCTGGTGGCGATGAGCGCCAGCAGCGATCCGACGCGTACCACGATTGGCTATGTCGACAGGCAGGCGGGCAACGTTGAGATTCCGGAAAAACTGATCACCACCGGCTCGCTTGGCGGTCTGCTGGCGTTCCGCACTCAGGATCTGGATCTGGCACAGAACCAGCTGGGTCAGTTAGCGGCGGCGTTTACCACCAGCTTCAACGACGTCCATAAGCAGGGCTTTGACAGCCACGGCGACCAGGGCGTCGACTTCTTTAATATCGGCAGTCCAGCCGTGGTGAGCAACAGTAAAAACAGTACCGCCGCCTCCGTGACCGCTGAATGGACCGACACCAGCGCGCTGAAAGCCACTAACTACACCGTGAGTTATGACGGCAATAACTGGACCGCAACGCGTGCGTCAGACAGCACCGCAGCCGCCATCACCCAGAGTACCGATGCCAGTGGCAATACCACGCTGAGTTTTGATGGCCTGAAACTGACTGTGGGTGCCTCGCCTGCACCTGCCGCCAAAGACAGCTTCCTGGTGAAGCCGGTCCAGAATGTGATTAACGACATGTCCGTGGCAATCACCAGTGAATCTCAGGTGGCTGCTGCGAGCGCGGTTGGCGGTGAAAGTGATAACCGCAATGCGCAGAAACTGCTGAATCTGCAGGATGTAAAGCTGGTCGGCGGCAACGCCACGCTGTCGCAGGCCTATGCGGCTATCGTCAGCACCGTGGGTAACAAAACCAGCTCGCTGGAAACCACCAGCACGACGCAGAAAAGTGTGGTCAGTCAGCTGACCGAACGCCAGCAGTCAGTCTCTGGCGTCAACCTCGATGAGGAGTACGCCAATCTGACCAAATACCAGCAATATTACATGGCCAATGCGCAGGTGCTCCAGACTGCCAGCACCGTGTTTAACGCATTGATTAATATTCGCTAAGGGCAGGAGATAACATGCGAATCAGTACAAATATGATTTTTGAACAGCAGGTGCGCGGCATTACTGACTCGCAAGCCTCCTGGCTGAAAGTGGGTGAGCAGCTCTCCAGCGGTCGCCGTGTAACGAATCCCTCCGATGACCCGATTGCCGCGTCACGTGCTGTTGTGCTGACTCAGACTCAGCAGCAGGGTGAACAGTATGCGCTGGCGCGTACCTTTGCTGAGCAGGGCCTGTCACTGGAAGACAATACGCTGAAGGGCGTTACCAATGGCATCATTGCGGCGCAGACGCTGATCGTCAATGGCTCAACCGGTACGCTGAGTGACGATGACCGTGGCTCGATTGCCACTCAGCTGGAGGGGATCCGCTCACAGCTGCTTAACCTGGCCAACAGCAAAGATGCCAATGGCCGCTATATTTTTGCCGGCTATAAAACTGACAGCGCGCCGTTTGTTGATACGGCAGGCACGGGCGTCAGTTATGCTGGCGGCACCGAAGCGATCACCCAGAAGGTTGATACCAGCCGTACCATGACCGTGGCGCATACCGGTGACAGCATCTTCATGTCAATCACCGGCAATGCCACCAAAGAGCCGGATGGCAGCGCCAGCGAAACCAATGTGTTTAAGATGCTGGATAGCGCTATTGCGGCATTAAAAGTCCCGCAGGATGATGCGGACGCCACGACTAAACAGACCTTCCAGGCCGCAATGGATAAAACCAACCGCGGGCTGGGTAATGCGCTGAATAATGTCTCAACCGTGGTTTCTGAGATTGGTACTCAGCTTGGTGAAATCGATACGCTGAATGCGCAGGGTGATGACCGTAAAGTGATTTACAGCTCGCAGATGAGTGACCTGGTTAACGTGGATTTAACTGAAGCGGCTTCCAGCTACACCATGCAGCAGACAGCACTTCAGGCTTCTTATAAGACCTTTACTGATATGTCTAAGATGTCACTGTTCCAGATGAATTCGTAGTCTGACCTGAAATTTTGAGCGTACTTTAACCGGATGCGCTTACTTTTTCCCACCCTCCTGCTAAAGGAAGGTGGGATTTTTTTGCCTGTGATTCAGCCGGTGGCAGGGCGATTGGTCATAAAGCCTGCCTGTCTGGTTTTTTTGCTTCCTCACTTCACGCTATCCCGCCGCATGCCTGCCTGATGCTTTCCCGCACTTTATTACGGCCAGCGTGCCTGACGCCCTCTTTACTGATGGCTGACGAATTAAACGGGTTGGTTATTTCCCCTTTGACGGCCTGATGACTGAATCGACGCCATAAAAAAACCCCGGCTTTCAGGCCGGGGTTCAGTTTACAACAGCTTATGCGTTACGGCTTTGTCGCCGGGGCAGTGGCCTGATGTGTGGCGCTATGACCACCCGCAGAACCGCGACCATCGAACTCATAAGGTGCCCGTACCCAGTCACTGTGCGGAGCAGGCTCTGACTGCCAGACCGGCGCAGGCGCTTTGGTCATCGGTGCAGAGGCATAGTGCTTCCAGCGCGTACCGTCATTTGGCACCGCTTCAGCAGCAGGCGCTGATGCACCAGGCTCGACCGCCGTTACCGGTGCTGCAGGCGCGATATCGCGAGCGGCAACCGGGGCATGAGGTTCACTGACTGGCGCGCTTTCAGCGTTAGCAGCAACCGGCGCGTTCAGCACTTCTTCCACCTCTGCGGCGATCTCTTCACTGACATCAGTAGCTGACTGCTCTGCAACGTCTGCAGGCTGTGAAACTTCAGCGGCTGGCGTTACCACCGCTGTTTCGGTGACCAGGTCAGCAGGCTGTGACACTGGCGTTTCAGCGACGGGCTCAGCAGGCACAGCTTCAGCCGCTACCGCTTCCGCTTTGGCTTCATCAGCAGCCGGAACAACAGAAGGCTGCTCGTCAACCGGGGCGTCGATAGCACGGGTATCGTCAGTGTTGACGATCGCTACTGGCGTTTCTGCCTGCGGCTCGGCCTGTTGCACTGGCGCGTCCTGAGCAACCGATTCAACGGCGGCAGCAACAGGCAGCGCATGGGTCACGTCTGCAGTCTCTTCGCTGTTATAAGCTGGCGTCTCGTGCATTACATTCTGAACCTGCTCTTCGCTGGCCTGGCTCACCGGATAGCGAATCCAGACTTTACCGGATGCCATTTCAGGTGAAGCAGCGGCAGCAGCCAGCGGCATTGCTGACTGCGTCGGGTAACGCTCATCACGGTAACGACGACGACGCTGTCCGCTGACGCGCAGATGACGTGGCGAACGACGTGAACGACGCGGCATATTGGCGTTATCACGGTTATCGTTATCATCCTGCTCGTCACTCTGCGAAGCCTGGAAATCAGGCTGTGTCTGAGCAACGTCAGCTGGCTGTGCCTGACGCCCTTCAGCAGGCGGAGCGATGTCGCTGGCTTCGGCTGGCAGAGGCTGACGGTTATCATCAGCACGCACCTTCTGGTTCAGCTGACGCGGCTTACGACGCGGCATAACCTGAACGCGTTCATCATCCTGCGCCTCAGTGACGCTCAGGGCTTCAGCAACGACTGCTGGCTGCTCAGCCGCTTTGGCCGCTTCTTCACCGGCACGTTTCTCTTCCTGACGACGACGCTGACGTTCAGCACGCTGTTCACGGCGCTGTTGCTGCTGCTCGTCACGCTGCTGGCGCGCTTCTTCGCTCAGTGCCGGACGCTCTTCGCGTACTTCACCCGTCTGAGACTGACGCTTGTTGCGACGGTTATCGTTGCCATCGCGCGGCTCGCGGCTTTCACGTGGCTCACGACTTTCGCGCGGTTCACGGCTTTCACGCGGCTCGCGACTTTCGCGTGGTTCACGGCCTTCACGAGACTGTGCATTATCACCGTTACGCGGCGTACGCTCACGACGATTGTTGTTACGACGGTTGTTATTGTTGCTGCGGCGCTCGCCACGGCCACTGTTGCTTTCCTGCTCTTCAGTTGCTTTCTGCGTTTCAGCAACCTCAGTGGCCACTGGCGCAGCAGCAGGCGCTTCTTCGCCAGCGAACATTTTTTTCAGGCCGCCAAGCAGACGCCCGAAGAAACCGGTGCTGACGGTCGCGGGTGCAGCGACAGCCGGGGCTGATTTTGCTGCTGGCTGAGCTTCAGCGCGCTTCACTTCTGGCTCAACTTCTACCGGCGCAGGAGGCGCATCAGGCATCACAAAGGCGGCCAGAGCAGGCTGCTCAGGACGACGGCGCTCAGCATGTTCCTCTTCCGACGGCATGGCCATTTCGGCTTCATGCAGCTTCGGCAGATGATAACTCAGGGTCTGCGTCTCTTCGCCTTTACGTACGCGCAGCACGGAGTAGTGCGGGGTCTGCATCTTGTCATCAGGAACAATGATTGCCCGCACGCCGCCCTGGCGTTTTTCAATCGCGTTGACCGCTTCACGTTTTTCATTCAGCAGGTAAGACGCAACCTGAACCGGAACAATGGCGTGAACTTCTTTGGTGTTGTCTTTCAGCGCTTCTTCTTCGATCAGACGCAGAATGGACAGCGCCAGTGACTCGTTATCACGGATAGTGCCGGTACCGCTACAGCGTGGGCAGACGTGATGACTGGATTCACCTAATGACGGGCTCAGACGCTGACGGGACATCTCCAGCAGGCCGAAACGTGAAATGTGGCTGATCTGAATGCGGGCGCGGTCCTGGCGGACAGCTTCACGCAGACGGTTTTCAACAGCGCGCTGATGGCGTACCGGCGTCATATCGATGTAATCGATAACGATCAGGCCGCCCAGGTCACGCAGGCGCAGCTGACGGGCAATCTCATCGGCCGCTTCAAGATTGGTGTTGAACGCTGTCTCTTCAATGTCACCGCCGCGCGTGGCGCGTGCTGAGTTGATATCGATAGCGGTCAGTGCTTCGGTACTGTCGATCACAATCGATCCACCGGAAGGCAGGCGGACTTCACGCTGGAAAGCGGATTCGATTTGCGATTCGATCTGGTAGTGGCTGAACAGCGGGATTTCACCGGTGTAGAGCTTAATTTTGCTGCTGAAGTCCGGACGACCCAGCGCCGCGATATGCTGACGCGCCAGTTCCAGCACTTTCGGATTATCGATAAGGATTTCACCGATGTCCTGACGCAGATAGTCGCGGAAGGCACGCACAATCACGTTGCTCTCCTGATGGATCAGGAACGGAGCAGGGCGATTTTCAGCAGCTTTCTTAATCGCTTCCCAGTGCTTGAGACGGAAGCTTAAGTCCCACTGCAGCGACTCGGCAGATTTACCGACGCCGGCAGTACGCACAATCAGGCCCATGCCTTCCGGCAGATCCAGCGCCGACAGCGCTTCTTTCAGTTCGGTACGATCGTCACCTTCGATGCGGCGAGAGATACCGCCTGCACGTGGGTTATTCGGCATCAGTACCAGGTAGCTGCCCGCCAGAGAGATAAAGGTCGTCAGTGCAGCGCCTTTATTGCCGCGTTCTTCTTTATCGATCTGAACAATGACTTCCTGGCCTTCACGCAGCACGTCTTTAATATTCGGACGACCATGTGCGTTGTAGCTGGAGGGGAAATATTCGCGGGAAATTTCTTTTAACGGGAGGAAACCGTGACGCTCTGCGCCGTAATCGACAAACGCAGCTTCAAGGCTGGGTTCAATGCGAGTGATTTTACCTTTGTAGATGTTGGCTTTTTTCTGTTCGTGTCCAGGACTTTCGATATCCAGATCGTACAGACGCTGACCGTCAACCAGGGCAACGCGCAACTCCTCCTGCTGAGTTGCGTTTATTAACATTCTTTTCATCGTGACTTACTCGTTATTCTTTCATGAGTGATTACAGCTGCGGGCATAGTTACCCTGGACGAGTATCAACCGATGGCCCCGTGACTTAGTGCAATGTCGTCAACCTCACGGCTGTCGACCGCGCGAGGGGCGCAAATAACGTCGGTGGCCTGTTTTTCATAAGGAAAAACAGCACCAGATAGTGGAAATGCCTGAGAGAATAAAGAAAACCCGTGCATCCCATACTGTTGTCCAGGCCGCAACCCGCAGCCCGCTAAGTGCCTGATTTCGCATTACGTCTTACGCCATTGCTGCGTGTCTGCTCAATCCGGCAAAATGACAATTTCGCTCGGTTTCTGCACTGAAATGCTTCAGTTAAGAAACTCAGGCATTATTCCATTGCTAACCTTCATATAGCAAGGCGACTTTAGCCAGCTTGTGAAGTTTCTTTACATTTAACTTGCTAATGTGTCGGACAAAGCAGCGGTTTGCTGAAAAAGCCAGCAGAGAAGCGACCTGCCATCACATTAACCCCAGAGTTAAGCACAGAAAAAGGGGTGGCGCTATCAGGGGACACTATTTAGAATCGCCGCCATGAAAACAGAGAATCCCGGCGTACATTTTGTCGCCATCACGGCTGAAAATGCCGGACAACGTATTGATAACTTTTTGCGCACCCAGCTCAAGGGTGTGCCAAAGAGCATGATTTATCGCATCGTACGCAAGGGCGAGGTACGGGTGAATAAAAAGCGCGTCAAGCCTGAGTACAAGCTGGAGGAGGGTGATGAGGTACGCATTCCGCCGGTCCGGGTAGCGGAACGCGATGAAGATGCCGTATCACCTAAGCTGGCAAAGGTCGCTTCGCTGGCGGACGCTATCCTCTTTGAGGATGAGTCGCTGCTGGTGATGAACAAGCCCTCTGGCACTGCCGTGCATGGCGGCAGCGGACTCAGTTTTGGGGTGATTGAAGGGCTACGCGCGCTGCGCCCGGAAGCGCGCTTCCTGGAACTGGTGCATCGCCTGGATCGTGACACCTCGGGCATTCTGCTGGTCGCAAAAAAACGCTCGGCGCTGCGTTCCCTGCACGAGCAACTGCGTGAAAAGGGGATGCAGAAAGATTATCTGGCCCTGGTGCGCGGCAACTGGCCGTCACATCTTAAGGTCGTTCAGGCTCCCCTGCTGAAAAATATTCTCCAGAGCGGTGAGCGTGTCGTGCGCGTCAGCAGCGAAGGTAAAGCCTCTGAAACCCGTTTTAAAGTGGAAGAGCGGTTTGAGTTTGCCACGCTGGTGAAAGCAAGTCCGGTCACCGGACGCACCCACCAGATTCGTGTCCATACGCTGCACGCCGGGCATCCCATCGCCTTCGACGATCGCTATGGCGAACGTGACTTTGACAGTCAGCTGGCGTCAACAGGTCTGAAACGCCTGTTCCTGCACGCGGCGGCACTGACCTTTACTCATCCCGGCACTGGCGAAGTCATGCGTGTTGAAGCGCCGCTGGATGATGGCCTGAAGCAGTGCCTGAATAAGCTGCGTCAGCTGAAAGTGTAATCGTTCTCCGGCATCAGTCCGTTAAAGGGTTGATGCCGGCCTGCTGCAACATTCCGTTGAGTGCAATCAGCGGCAGCCCGACCAGCGTATTAGGATCGCGCCCCTCCAGCCGATCAAACAGACAAATTCCCAGACCTTCACTTTTAAAACTACCTGCACATTGCAGCGGCTGCTCCTTTTCCACATACCCGGCGATTTCAGCGTCCGTTAAGGAGCGGAAATGCACCACGAAGGGTTCGCAACACTGCAGCAGCCTGCCGCTGGCCGGATGAAAAAGAGCCAGCCCGGTGTAAAAGGTAATCGCCTGACCGCTGGCGGCACGCAGTTGCGCCCGCGCATTCTCTGCCGTATGAGGCTTACCGGCGATCGCGCCATCCAGCACGCAGACCTGATCTGAGCCGATTATCCAGTGGTCAGGCCAGGCTTTTGCCAGCGCCTGCGCTTTCGCTACGGCAAGACGGGTGACCAGCGCTTCGGCATTTTCACCGGGCTGCGGTGACTCATCCACTTCAGGCGCAGCGGTAATAAAAGGCAGGCCCAGCTTGCGCAGTAATGCCTGCCGAAAGGGCGAGGTTGAAGCTAAAAGAATTGATGGCGTCATTTTTTTTCAATAGTGATAGCGAATTGGTGACAGTCATTTTAAACTGTGCGCCGCACTGGATGCGAATAGTGGTTGAAAGATGCTGTTTAACGGCCTTTTTCTTTGACTCTATGACATTACAAAGTTAATATGCGCGCCCTATGCAAAAGGTAAAATTACCCCTAACGCTGGACCCTGTCCGCACCGCTCAGAAGCGCCTTGATTATCAGGGTGTCTACACATCTGTTCAGGTGGAGCGTGTGGCCGAGTCGGTCGTTAGTGTGGACAGTGATGTGGATTGTGCCATGTCGTTTGCGGTTGATAACCAACGTCTGGCGGTACTGACGGGTACTGCTGAAGTACAGGTGACGTTACGTTGTCAGCGCTGCAACCAGACCTTTCCCCATCACGTAAAAGTGAGTTATTGCTTCAGCCCTGTCTCTTCTGAAGAGCAGGCCGAGGCACTACCGGAAGCGTACGAGCCGGTCGATGTCAACGAGTTTGGTGAGATCGATCTGCTGGCGGTTGTCGAGGATGAACTGATTCTCGCGCTGCCGGTCGTTCCGGTGCACGATTCTGAACACTGTGAAGTGTCCGAGGCGGACATGGTCTTTGGCAAACTGCCTGCAGAGGCGGAGAAACCAAATCCATTTGCCGTATTAGCCAGTTTAAAGCGTAAGTAATAGGAGTAAGGTCCATGGCCGTACAACAGAATAAACCCACCCGTTCTAAGCGTGGTATGCGTCGTTCACACGATGCGCTGACCACTGCTGCTCTGTCAGTAGATAAAGTTTCTGGCGAAACTCATCTGCGTCACCATATCACTGCGGACGGTTACTACCGCGGTCGCAAGGTTATCGTTAAGTAAGTTTCTTGCTTAGCAAGGCGATACCTTGACACGTTTGACCCTGGCGATTGATGCCATGGGCGGGGACTTCGGTCCCTGCGTGACAGTGCCTGCAGCATTGCAGGCACTGGCCTCTCATACGGAACTATTCCTTCTTCTGGTCGGACATCCCGACACCCTCACGCCATTGCTTGCCAAAGCGGATTCCTCCCTGATGGGGCGTTTGCAGGTTATCCCTGCCGAATCGGTTATTGCAAGTGATGCGCGGCCCGCTCAGGCCATCCGGAACAGTCGCGGCAGTTCAATGCGCGTGGCACTGGAGATGGTTAAAGAGGGACGTGCACAGGCCTGCATCAGCGCTGGCAATACCGGTGCGCTGATGGGGCTGTCGACACTCTTATTAAAACCGCTGGATGGGATTAAGCGTCCTGCGCTGATGTCCGTTTTACCGCATCAGCAACAGGGTAAAACCGTGGTGCTGGATCTGGGTGCGAATGTGGGCTCAGACAGTGCGATGCTGGTGCAGTTTGCTGTGATGGGGTCGGTGATGGCTGAGCATGTGCTTGGTATTCCACGGCCCCGCGTCGCGTTGCTTAATATTGGTCACGAAGAGACCAAGGGGCTGGAAACCATCCGCGACGCCGCAGTAGTGCTGCGAGAATCACCGCAAATCAACTATATTGGTTACCTTGAAGGTAACGAACTGCTTACCGGTAAAACAGATGTGATGGTCTGTGACGGTTTTGTCGGAAACGTCACGCTGAAGACGATGGAAGGCGTGGTAAGAATGTTTCTTTCTCTGCTGAAGTCATCAGGGGAAAGTAAAAAACGGTCATGGTGGCTTCAGTTGCTGGGGCGCTTAATCCAGAAACGTCTGGCGAAGCGCTTCGGACAACTCAACCCTGACCAGTACAATGGCGCTTGTCTGTTAGGATTGCGCGGAACAGTGATCAAGAGTCACGGCGCAGCAAATCAACACGCCTTCGCCGTGGCGATAGAACAGGCAGAGCAGGCGGTGAGGCAGCAAATTCCCGAGCGAATTGCTGCGCGCCTTGATGCTGTATTAGCCAGGAGTGACAAAGCCTAGATGTATACCAAAATTATCGGTACGGGCAGTTATCTGCCCAGCCAGGTTCGCACCAATGCCGATCTGGAAAAAATGGTGGAGACGTCGGACGAGTGGATTGTTACCCGTACCGGCATCCGTGAGCGTCGCATTGCTGCGCCTGACGAAACCGTCGCCACCATGGGATTCAGCGCGGCGCAACGCGCGCTTGAAATGGCAGGCATTGACGCGAACGATGTTGGGCTGATTATTGTCGCCACAACGTCGTCCAGCCATGCTTTCCCCAGCTCCGCCTGCATGATCCAGCAAATGCTGGAAATCAAAGATTGCGCGGCCTTTGACCTTGCTGCCGCCTGTGCAGGTTTCACCTATGCACTGAGCGTAGCTGATCAATACATCAAAAATGGCGCGGTTAAGCATGCTCTGGTCATCGGCGCTGATGTCCTGGCACGCGCGCTGGATCCGGACGATCGCGGCACCATCATTCTGTTTGGTGATGGCGCGGGTGCGGTCGTGCTGGGCCAGAGCGAAGAGCAGGGAATTATCTCTACCCATCTTCATGCCGATGGTCGCTATGCACAGCTTCTGACGCTGCCTTATCAGGATCGTGCCCATCAGGATCAGCCTGCCTATGTCACTATGGCAGGTAACGAAGTCTTCAAGGTTGCCGTCACCGAACTGGCCCACATCGTTGATGAAACGCTGCAGGCCAATAATCTCGATCGTGAAATGCTGGACTGGCTGGTACCGCATCAGGCTAACCTGCGCATTATCAGCGCTACCGCGAAAAAACTCGGTATGACCATGGATAAAGTGGTCGTCACACTGGATCGCCATGGCAATACCTCTGCTGCATCGGTGCCCAGCGCACTGGATGAAGCGGTGCGTGATGGCCGCATCAAACCCGGACACCTTATTCTGCTGGAAGCCTTTGGTGGTGGATTCACCTGGGGTTCTGCGCTGGTTCGCTTTTGATTGACAGGAACAGAAGATGACGCAATTTGCATTTGTTTTTCCGGGTCAGGGTTCACAGACTGTGGGCATGCTGACTGAATTAGCGGCGACGTATCCGCTGGTAGAAGGGACCTTCCGTGAAGCCTCTGACGCGCTGGGCTATGACTTGTGGCAGTTAGTGAGTCAGGGGCCGGCTGAAGAGCTGAACAAAACCTGGCAGACTCAGCCTGCACTGTTAGCCGCCTCTGTAGCAATCTACCGTGTCTGGCAGCAGCAGGGCGGTGAACAGCCTGTCCTGATGGCCGGTCATAGCCTGGGCGAATATTCGGCGCTGGTTTGTGCGGGTGTGCTTAACTTTGCGGATGCGGTGAAGCTGGTTGAACTGCGCGGCAAACTGATGCAGGAAGCGGTGCCAGAAGGCACCGGCGCAATGCAGGCAATTATTGGCCTGGATGACGCGGCTATCCGTAAAGCGTGTGAAGAAAGCGCGCAGGGCCAGGTCGTTTCACCGGTTAACTTCAACTCGCCGGGCCAGGTGGTTATTGCGGGTAACAAAGAAGCCGTTGAACGTGCGGGTGCTGCCTGTAAAGCTGCGGGCGCTAAGCGTGCTCTTCCGCTGCCGGTCAGCGTGCCTTCTCACTGCGCACTGATGAAGCCCGCTGCCGATAAACTGGCCGTTGCCCTGGAAAGCATTACCTTTAATGCCCCTGCAGTACCGGTGATCAATAACGTCGATGTGAAAGCGGAAACTGACGCTGCGGCCATCCGTCATGCGCTGGTTCGTCAGCTCTACAGCCCTGTTCGCTGGACCGAGAGCGTGGAAGCGATGGCGGCACAGGGCGTGACACAACTACTGGAGATGGGTCCAGGTAAAGTCCTGACCGGTCTGACTAAACGTATTGTCGATACCCTGACAGCGGCTGCCGTTAACGATACGACATCCCTGACGGCTGCACTCGGTAAGGAATAAGAGGAAAATCATGAGCTTTGAAGGTAAAGTTGCGCTGGTTACCGGCGCGAGTCGCGGCATTGGTCGTGCGATTGCAGAAACACTGGCGGCACGTGGTGCCAAAGTGGTAGGAACTGCAACCAGCCAGAGTGGCGCCGATGCCATCAGTGCTTACCTTGGCGACAAGGGTAAAGGCCTGTTACTGAACGTGACTGACGCTGATTCAATTAACAGCGTTTTAGAGAATATTCGCGCTGAATTTGGCGAAGTGGATATTTTAGTCAATAATGCAGGCATTACGCGTGATAATCTTCTCATGCGCATGAAGGACGATGAGTGGCAGGATATCCTGGATACTAACCTCACATCGGTATTCCGCCTTTCTAAGGCGGTCCTGCGTGCCATGATGAAAAAGCGCGTGGGCCGTATCATCACCATTGGTTCCGTTGTTGGCACCATGGGTAACGCGGGCCAGGCAAACTACGCAGCAGCAAAGGCGGGTTTGATTGGCTTTAGCAAATCACTGGCGCGCGAAATCGCGTCACGTGGCATTACCGTCAACGTCGTGGCTCCAGGCTTTATTGAGACTGACATGACGCGGGCACTGAACGAAGATCAACGTTCCGGTATTTTGGCGGAAGTCCCTGCGGGTCGCTTAGGCGATGCACAGGAAATCGCCAATGCTGTGGCATTTTTAGCCTCTGACGAAGCAGCCTACATCACAGGTGAAACGCTGCACGTCAATGGCGGAATGTACATGGTCTGATAAATCACGAAATCATTTGCTTTATTTGCGGTTAAAACCGCAAAATAACGCAAAATCGTGGTTCGACCAGCCGGGATTTTGTTGCATCTTTTTCACCATTTTATACACTACGAAAACCATCGCGTAAGCGAGTTTTGATAGGAAATTAAATAGTATGAGCGATATCGAACAACGCGTTAAGAAAATCATCAGTGAGCAGCTGGGTGTGAAAGAGGAAGAAGTCACCAACTCTGCATCTTTCGTAGAAGACCTGGGTGCCGATTCTCTTGATACCGTTGAGCTGGTGATGGCTCTGGAAGAAGAGTTTGATACTGAGATTCCAGACGAAGAAGCTGAGAAAATCACTACCGTTCAGGCAGCGATCGACTACATCAATAGCCATAAAGGCTAATGAATATCTTCAGGCGGTCGCTCGACCGCCTGATTTTTTGTTTGTCCCACATAGTTCCCTATTTCCCCTCCCTGGAGGACGAACGTGTCTAAGCGTCGTGTAGTTGTGACTGGTCTTGGCATGTTGTCTCCTGTCGGCAATACCGTAGAGTCTACCTGGAGTGCTCTCCTTGCCGGTCAGAGCGGCATTACCCTGATCGACCATTTTGATACCAGTGCTTATGCAACCCGTTTTGCAGGTCTGGTAAGAGATTTTAATTGTGATGACTACATCTCGCGCAAAGATCAGCGCAAGATGGATGCCTTCATCCAGTACGGCATTGTGGCCGGTATGCAGGCCATGCAGGACAGCGGTCTGGTTATTACCGATGAAAATGCAAGCCGTATGGGCGCAGCAATTGGCTCCGGTATCGGTGGCTTAGGTCTGATTGAAGAAAATCATACCTCACTGGTCAACGGCGGCCCGCGTAAAATCAGCCCATTCTTTGTGCCTTCAACCATCGTTAACATGGTGGCGGGTCATCTCAGCATCATGTATGGCCTGAAAGGTCCAAGCATCTCTATCGCGACAGCCTGTACCTCTGGTGTGCATAACATCGGTCATGCCGCACGTATCATCGCCTATAACGATGCTGACGTGATGCTGGCGGGTGGCACAGAGAAGGCCAGCACGCCATTAGGCGTCGGTGGATTTGGTGCAGCACGCGCCCTCTCAACCCGTAACGATAACCCGCAAGCGGCCAGCCGCCCGTGGGATAAAGATCGTGACGGTTTTGTGCTGGGTGACGGCGCTGGCATTGTGGTGCTCGAAGAGTACGAACATGCGAAGAAACGTGGTGCGAAAATCTACGCAGAAATCGTAGGTTTTGGTATGAGTAGCGATGCCTACCACATGACTTCACCACCAGAAGATGGCTCAGGTGCAGCGGCGGCCATGACCAATGCGCTGCGTGATGCTCAGCTTACGCCAGAGCAGATTGGCTACGTCAACGCGCACGGTACCTCCACGCCAGCCGGTGATAAAGCGGAAGCGCAGGCGGTGAAATCGGTCTTTGGGGCAGCAGCCAGCAGTGTCATGGTCAGCTCAACCAAATCAATGACCGGACACTTACTGGGTGCCGCAGGCGCTGTTGAATCAATTTACTCGATTCTGGCACTGCGCGACCAGGCCATCCCACCGACCATTAACCTGGACAATCCGGATGAAGGCTGCGATCTCGACTTCGTGCCGCACACCGCGCGTCAGGTTCCCGGTCTGGAGTACACCCTGTGTAACTCCTTTGGTTTCGGTGGAACCAACGGTTCGTTGATCTTCCGTAAAGTGTAATCGTTGCAGATTGTTAAAAAGGCCCGCGATGCGGGCCTTTTTTTATCCTGCAGAATGCGCTGAAATCACGGGTCACGCTCAGGAGAGAACCATGTGGATTAACGGATTCAAACAATCGACGCTGGCCGCCAGCGACCGCGGCCTGCAGTTTGGGGATGGCTGTTTTACTACCGCTGCTGTGCGCGAGGGGAAAATCGTGCTGCTGGAAAGCCACATCCAGCGCCTCAAAGCGGGCTGCGAGCGGTTATGGATTGGCGGCGTCGACTGGGATCAGCTTGAGGCTGAGATGAGTCAGGCCGCGCATGAGCAGGCGCAGGCGGTGCTGAAAGTGATTATCAGCGCGGGCAGCGGCGGACGGGGTTACAGCCGGCGCGGCTGTGGTGAACCCACCCGGGTCGTTTTGCTGGCGCCCTGGCCGCTACACTACGCCGATTTACGGCAGCGGGGAGCTTTACTCCGGCTGAGTCCGATTCGTCTGGCGCGAAACCCGCAGTTTGCCGGTATCAAGCACCTTAACCGGCTGGAACAGGTGATGATTCGGGCTCATCTTGACCAGACAGACGCTGACGAGGCGCTGGTGCTTGACACTGAAGGTTGGGTGGTGGAATGCTGTGCGGCCAATTTATTCTGGCGGCAGGGCGGGCAAATTTTTACGCCTGATATCTCCGCGTCAGGCGTTGATGGCATTATGCGGCGAAGTCTGATGGCGCAACTTGCAGCAGCAGGTCAGGCTTGTCAGGTGATAAAAAGCGAACCGGCACAGCTGCTGGCCGCTGATGAAGTGGTGATATGTAACGCGCTGATGCCGGTTCTGCCGGTCCGACAGATAGAAGCCGTACAGTTTACTGAGCGCTCGCTGTTTAATCAGTTGCACGCAGGCTGTAAAAAGATAATGGATGCATCATGATTCGAAGCAAAAAAATTCTCGTCAGCCTGCTGGCGATTGTGGGTCTCGCGGCTGCGCTGAGTTACTGGCAGGTTAAGCAGTTTGCGGCTACCCCGTTGACCATTAAGCAGGAAACAATCTACACATTGCCAGCCGGTACGGGCCGGGTCGCGCTCCAGGCACAGCTGGAAGAGAAAAACATCATTCCACACAGTATCTGGTTTGGCGCGCTGCTGCGTCTGGAGCCGGAGCTGGCGACCTTTAAAGCGGGCACCTATCGCCTTGAACCGGCCATGACCGTGCGCGCGCTGTTACAGCTGCTGGCCAGTGGTAAAGAGGCGCAGTTCCCTTTACGGTTTGTGGAGGGGCAGCGGCTGAAAGAGTGGCTCAATGAGCTGCGTAAAGCGCCCTATATCCGTCACACTCTGAAAGATGATCAGTTCGCCACGCTTGCCAGCGCACTCAACGTGGAGCCTGAGCAACTGGAGGGCAACTTCTTCCCGGACACGTATCTCTACACCGCCAACACGACCGATATGGCGCTGCTGCAACGCGCGCATGAGCGGATGAAGAAAACCATCGATGAGGTCTGGCAGGGACGGGCGGATAATCTGCCGTACAAAACGCCACAGGATCTGGTGACCCTGGCCTCGATCATTGAGAAAGAGACCGGCGTCAGCGAAGAGCGGGCGCGCGTGGCCTCGGTGTTTATCAATCGCCTGCGCACAGGTATGCGTTTACAAACCGATCCCACGGTGATCTACGGCATGGGTGACAGCTATAACGGTACGCTGACCCGCAAAGATCTTGAGACGGCGAGCGCGTACAATACCTATATCATTAATGGTCTGCCGCCGGGACCGATCGCGATGCCGGGCAAAGCCTCACTGCAGGCAGCGGCCCATCCCGAGAAAACGAACTATCTCTACTTTGTTGCAGACGGCAAGGGCGGACATACGTTTACCACCAACCTCGCCAGCCATAATAAGGCGGTGCAGGTCTACCGGCAGACGCTAAAGGAAAAAAATGAACAGTAAGTTTATCGTCATCGAAGGCCTGGAAGGCGCCGGAAAAACCACCGCACGCGACGCCATCGTCGCTACACTGCGCGCTCGTGGCATTAGTGATCTGGTTTTTACCCGTGAGCCTGGCGGTACGCCGCTGGCAGAACAGCTCAGGGTGTTAGTCAAGCAGGGCATTGAGGGTGAGCAGGTGACGGATAAAGCCGAACTGCTGATGCTCTATGCGGCGCGGGTTCAACTGGTGGAGACCTTAATCAAACCGGCACTGGCTCGCGGTGCATGGGTAATTGGCGATCGTCACGATCTCTCCTCTCAGGCTTATCAGGGTGGTGGCCGTGGTCTGGACAGCGAACTGATGCAGACGCTGCGAGATGCAGTCCTGGGCGATTTCCGTCCCGATCTGACGCTCTATCTTGATGTCACGCCTGAGATCGGCCTGCAGCGCGCCCGTGTGCGCGGTGAGCTGGATCGCATCGAGCAGGAGTCGCTGCGCTTCTTTGAACGTACCCGTACACGCTATCTGGCGCTGGCCGCAGACGATCCCACTATCCTGACTATCGATGCAACTCAGTCACTGACCGAGGTGACAGCGTCACTTCAGATGGCGCTGGACAGCTGGCTGGCGGAGCAGATGTGATGAACTGGTATCCGTGGCTGAATCAGCCTTATCGCCAGGTGATTGGCCAGCATCAGGAGAATCGCGCGCATCATGCGCTATTGATCCAGGCGATGGCTGGGATGGGCGATGACGCGCTGGTCTGGGGGATGAGCCGCTGGCTGATGTGCCAGCAGCCGGATGGACTGAAAAGTTGTGGAGCGTGCCACGGTTGCCAGCTGATGCAGGCTAACACGCATCCTGACTGGTATCGGTTAGAGGCGGAGAAGGGCAAAAGTACCCTGGGCATCGACGCGGTGCGGCAGGTGACAGAAAAAATGTATCACTTTGGTCAGCAGGGCGGCGCGAAAGTAGTCTGGCTGCCGGATGCCGCGCAGCTTTCGGAAGCGGCGGCCAACGCCCTGCTGAAAACGCTGGAAGAGCCGCCAGCCAACAGTTGGTTCTTCCTCAGCAGTCGCGATCCGTCACGTCTGCTGGCCACGCTGCGCAGTCGCTGTATGACGCTGCATCTGACGCCGCCCGATGAAGGACAAAGTCTGCTCTGGCTGAAAAAGCAGTCCTCGCACGATGAAAAGATGCTGCTGGCGGCGCTACGCCTCAGCGCAGGTGCGCCGGGCGCGGCGCTCAGCCTGCTGGAAAACGGGCCTTGGCAGGCGCGGCAAAAGCTTTGCGATGCGCTGCCCGCGGCATTGCAGCAGGACATCCTGCAACTGCTGCCTGCGCTGAATGCTGACGATGCGGCAGCACGTATCGGCTGGCTGCTCTCTTTACTGCTGGATGCGATGAAATGGCAGCAACATGCAGGTCAGTGGCTGAGTAATATTGACCGTCAGGATGTGGTGCAGTTGCTGGCCGGATACTTTTCAGCCAGCGCGCTCAACAGCAGTACCCTGGCATGGATGCGCTGTCGCGAGCAGTTACTGCATATAGCGTCAGTGAATCGCGAATTATTGCTGACCGATCAGCTTCTGAGCTGGGCGGACAAACAGAAGCCCGCGCAGGTGTGCTAAACCTATCTGAGAGTAATTATGTTTATTGTGGATTCCCATTGCCATCTTGATGGCCTGGACTATGAAAAGAACCATCGTGACCTGGATGATGTGATCGCCAAAGCGGCGGCACGTGATGTGAAATTTATGCTGGCCATCGCCACCACGCTGCCGGGTTTCCATACCCTGAAGAGCCTGGTCGGCGATCGGAAAAATATTGCGCTCTCCTGCGGCGTGCATCCGCTGAATCAGGAAGAGGCCTATGACGTTGAGGCGTTTCGCCAGCTCTCTGCCGATCCTCGGGTCGTCGCGCTCGGTGAAACCGGGCTGGATTATCATTATCAGCCTGAGACAAAAGATCAGCAGCAGCGCTCGTTCCGGGAACATATCCGTACCGGGATTGCACTGAATAAACCGATCATTGTCCACACGCGTGATGCGCGCGAAGATACGCTGGCGATTCTGCGCGAAGAGCAGGTGGAACGCTGTGGCGGTGTGCTGCACTGTTTCACTGAGGATCAGCCCACCGCAGCTAAGCTGCTCGATATGGGCTTTTATATCTCCTTTTCCGGTATCGTCACGTTCCGTAATGCAGAACAGTTACGCGAAGCGGCGCGTTATGTGCCGCTGGACCGGATGCTGGTCGAAACGGATTCACCTTATCTGGCGCCAGTGCCGTATCGTGGTAAAGAGAATCAGCCTGCTTACACACGCGATGTTGCCGATTACCTGGCAGTACTGAAAGGGGTCGATGTGGAAACGCTGGCCGCCGCTACCACGCAAAACTTCTCAACGCTGTTCCATATCCCGATGAGCCAGCTTGGCGCGTGATCGGCTTTTATTTCAGCCTCTGTAATTAATCTGTAACCTGCCTGCATGACCCTGTTTTTTCAGACAGGGTCAGCTTTTTATCGTCAATTACCGATGCGCTTCAGTGAGAAATTTCGTAAAGTGCGCCTCTGTAATTGTCGAAACGTGATAGCCATCAAAGTAACAAAACGGGATTTATTTTACCCTTCGTAATAAATCAAAAGGCGGTCACCGCCAGCCCGGCAAAGAATCCTCCCTCTTTGCCACGCGCACTGCGCAAATATGCACTCATACTCAGGAGCTTCACGCTATGTTCAAAAATGCTTTTGCCAACCTTCAAAAGGTCGGTAAATCGCTGATGCTGCCGGTATCGGTTCTGCCGATTGCCGGTATTTTGTTAGGGGTCGGTTCAGCCAATTTCAGCTGGTTACCTGCAGTGGTTTCGCATGTAATGGCAGAAGCGGGTGGATCGGTGTTCGCCAACATGCCGCTGATTTTTGCTATCGGTGTGGCGCTGGGCTTTACCAATAACGATGGCGTTTCGGCGCTGGCAGCAGTGGTTGCCTATGGCATCATGGTGAAAACCCTGGCGGTGGTTGCGCCGCTGGTGCTGCATATGCCTGCGGCAGAGATTGAGGCTAAACACCTCGCCGACACCGGGGTTCTGGGCGGCATTATCGCGGGCTCCATCGCCGCTTACATGTTTAACCGCTTTTATCGCATTAAGCTGCCGGAATATCTGGGCTTCTTTGCAGGTAAACGCTTTGTGCCGATTATTTCCGGTCTGGCAGCTATCATTCTCGGCGTGCTGCTCTCCTTTATCTGGCCACCGATAGGTTCTGCGATTCAGGAGTTCTCACAGTGGGCTGCCTATCAGAACCCGGTTGTCGCCTTTGGTATTTATGGCGTAATCGAACGTGCGTTAGTGCCGTTTGGTCTGCATCACATCTGGAACGTTCCTTTCCAGATGCAGATTGGTGAATACACCAATGCGGCAGGTCAGGTGTTCCACGGTGATATCCCACGCTATATGGCGGGTGACCCGACCGCAGGTAAACTTTCTGGCGGCTTCCTGTTCAAAATGTACGGTCTGCCAGCGGCAGCGATTGCTATCTGGCATTCAGCGAAGCCTGAAAATCGCGCTAAAGTGGGCGGTATAATGATCTCCGCCGCACTGACCGCATTCCTGACCGGTATCACCGAACCGATTGAATTCTCATTCATGTTCGTGGCACCGATCCTGTATGTGATCCATGCGCTGCTGGCGGGTCTGGCATTCCCAATCTGTATCCTGCTTGGGATGCGTGATGGCACCAGCTTCTCACACGGTCTGATCGACTTTATCGTGCTGAGCGGCAACAGCAGCAAAATCTGGCTGTTCCCGATTGTTGGTATCATCTATGGTCTGGTTTACTACACCGTGTTCCGTGTACTGATCGCGAAGCTGGATCTGAAAACGCCTGGCCGTGAAGAGAGCAGCAGTAGTGAGCAATCTACCGCGACCGGTACCGAGATGGCGGGCAAGCTGGTGGCGGCGTTTGGTGGTAAAGAGAACATCACTAACCTGGATGCCTGTATCACTCGTTTACGCGTCAGCGTCGCCGATGTGGCGAAAGTGGATCAGACTGAACTTAAAAACCTCGGCGCCCGTGGCGTAGTGGTTGCCGGTTCCGGCGTTCAGGCAATTTTCGGGACTAAATCCGATAACCTGAAAACCGATATGGATGATTACATCCGCAGCATGTAATGATTCAGCGATATGAAAAAGCCCCGCTTAGCGGGGCTTTTTTTTGGCATGTGTTACAGGTAAACGCGCAGATACTCAGTCAGGCAGAGCAGGGCCATTGCCTGACCATAGGGCATCGAGGTGAGAGGAACCGTGCGGTAGTAGTCCAGATCACTGCCCATCGCGGTACCAAAGGAAACCTGTTTCAGCTCGCCATCGTCATCGATATTCGCAATCACGCCGCGCAACGCTTTTTCCGCTACCTCACGGTACTCAGCAGGGAGATAGCGCTTGCGAACCCCTTTCAGAATGCCATAGGCAAATCCTGCCGTGGCGGAGGCTTCCGGGTAGCTGTCTGGATCATCGAGCAGGGTATGCCACAAGCCGCTGCTGTGCTGACAGGCCTTTAACGCTTTGACCTGTGTCTCCAGCACCTGCTGCAGGAAGCGGCGGGTAGCGTGATGCTCAGGCCAGTTCATCATCTCCAGGAAGTCAGGAATCACAATCGTTACCCAGCTGTTGCCACGAGCCCAGCGTGCATCAGCAAAGTTATGGCGGCCATCGAAGTTCCAGCCGTGGAACCATAAGCCGGTTTCGCGATCCATCAGATACTGGGTGTGCAGCAGGAACTGATAGCTCGCTTCTTCCACCCACTCGTCGCGTTTCAGCAACTGGCCGATTTTGGCCAGCGCCATTACGCTCATCATCAGCGTATCGTCCCAGAGCTGCTGTGTGTTTTCATTGTTATAGACGATGTGCTGCAGGCCGCCCTGTTCGGTGCGCGGCATTTCATACATGACCCACTCAGCCCAGCGCTCAAGCACCGGCACCCAGGCCGGGTTACCGGTCTCTTCATAACGGTAAGCCAGCGTCAGAAAAGGACAAACGGTATTCACATTTTTGGTCGGCGTTCCTTCCGCCAGACGCTCAGTGAACCACTCATCAATGATTGCCAGCGTCTGCTGATCGCCGGTTTGCTGATAGTAGTGCAACATGCCATACAGACCGATGCCATGTGTCCATTCCCAACCCGCCCAGCCTTTGGTATCAATCACCCGGCCATCGTCCAGCCGTAATAAAAATTCGCCTGTCTCATCGGTGATGTTAACCAGATTTTGTGTCAGCTTTTGAATCAGCTGTACCAGTTCGCTGCGTGGCAGCAGATGCTCAGGTTGGCACAATAATTTGCTGTGTTTAACGGGAAATACAGTCATGGTTTATTCCTGTCGTTTTAAGGTCGGGTTTATAGAAGGGTGTAAAGAGGGGTGCGCGGACACTTTTTCCGGCGCTGGCTTATTACGGTTAAGAAAGCCAATGTTATTGTTGCCCCACAGATTTTCGTAAGGCATGCCTGCCAGCGTTTCAACTACCCCACGTGCTTCCGGGGTGATGCTTTCCGGCACGATGCGGTCCGCTTCGCGCATTTTCAGCGTCTCCTGGCGCAGGACAGTATGGGTCTGCAGATTAAGTTTAAAGCGCAGCGACACAATAAAGCCGCAGGCCAGAACGGCCACTGTACCGATACTCAGGATCGCCAGGATAGTGTGGCTGACGCCGGGTAGCTGGGTCGCCTGGCCAGAGACAAAACCAGAGAGCTGCAGCACGATACCGACCAGCATGACGGCACCAGCCTGCGACGCTTTACGTGTCAGGGTCATAATGCCGGCAAAAATGCCTTCACGGCGCTGACCGGTGATGGCCTCATCGACATCTGCGATATAGGTATAAGTGTTCCATGGCACATAATTAATGCCGCCACGTCCCAGGCCTGCCAGGGCAGAGATCGCTAACAGCAGGGACATGTTGTCGTTCATGCCGGCATACCACAATCCGGCATAGGAGAGCGACGCCAGGCCAAACAGGATAGCCACCAGACGGTAGGCAGGTGCAGGCCCCATGCGGATACAGAGCGGGATCATCGCCATCACGGCAATAAACTGCAGCACTGCCATGGTGCCCATCAGACTGGAGGCAACCTGGGCACTCTGCATCAGCACAAAGACCACATACCAGGTAAAGACGGCATTAAAAACATCCTGGGCGATGTAGCCGCCGAGGTACATGCCAAGGTGCTGGCGGAAGATGCGGATACGTAAAGTTGAGGCCAGCTCAACGTACAGCCGTTTAAGATTCTGCATCAGCGTCAGCTGCTGTTTTTCCTGTTCAGCACGCCGCGACTCGGCAGAGAAATCATCCGGGTGACGCTCCCAGGTAAAGCACCACACCAGCGTCAGCACCAGCGCGCAGATTACCGAGAACACCAGGCTGGCGTAGAAGAAGGAGAGAGGATTATCTTTGCCCAGCATACCCAGCAAAATACCGGGTAAAAAGGCGGCCAGAATGGCCGATAGCTGAGCCAGGCCGATGCGGGCACCGGAGAAGCGGGTTTTCTGTTTGAAATCGTCGGTCATTTCCGGCACCAGCGTTTCATACGGCACCAGGATCATGGTGTAGACGATATCAAACAGCAGGTAAGTGCAGAGATACCACCAGAAACTCATGTCGCTGACCCACATCAGGCTATAACTGAATACACAGGGTATGCCGAGCAGGATAAAGAATTTGCGGCGGCCAAAGCGCTTGCCCAGCCAGGTCGAACCGAAGTTATCGGTCAGAAAGCCCATCAGCGGACTGACTATCGCATCCAGCACGCGGGCAGCGGCAAAGATCAGCGTAGCCTGAATCGGGGTTAACCCACAAAAGGTGGTGTAAAAATAGAGCAACCAGGCGGCGGTCAGCGCCGTGGTACCTGCTCCAAGAAAATCTCCGGAACCGTAGGCCAGATAGTGGCCAAGACCAATTTTACGTGAGCGCATGTCTGATGCTCCTTGATGTTTATGGCGGTTTATCCCTGGTGACGCCGGTCATCTCACCCGGACTGGTTAGCAAAGTAGAACTGACGGGGCGGCTAAACCTTCGCAATTTGGCAAGTGCTGGCGCTGAAGTGGCAGTCATACAAAGAAAAGGGTGGCGAAATTCTAATTTATAAAACAGCGTTTCATTTTATGGTGTGGCAGGGGCGTTGCCGGCATTCTGAACAGGGTGCGGGTCACGGAGAGAGGGTGCTGCTGCAAAGGCAGGCGAACAATGCAAGAAAAGTGGTCCTGAGGTTGAAAGAAAACAAATTTCTCCCGCATACTGATTGATTAAGACTCAGGCTAAAGCTAAAGGAATTGCACCATGGCAGAAGAAACCATTTTTAGTAAAATTATCCGCCGCGAAATCCCCGCTGATGTGGTTTATCAGGATGAGCTGGTCACTGCCTTTCGCGACATTTCGCCCAAAGCCCCGACCCATATTTTAATCGTGCCGAATGTGCTGATCCCAACGGTCAACGAGGCGGAAGCGGCGCATGAGCATGCGCTGGGACGTATGTTTACTACCGCGGCGAAAATCGCGCGTCAGGAAGGTATCGATCAAAATGGTTATCGGCTGATTGTGAACTGCAATCAACATGGTGGTCAGGAGGTCTATCACATCCATATGCATCTGCTGGGCGGCGAACCGCTAGGCCCGATGCTCTCTGACTGACCTGATAACGGAAAAATGCTATGCGATCCTGGCTGACTGGCCTGCCGATCCTGCTCTGCCTGACGGCCTGCAGCAGTGAAAAACCGATGATCAATACGTCACAGTCGCTGGTGATGGAGTCCTCTGTGTTGTCGGCAGGGATCATTACCGATGAACCGACGCTGGATGAGAACGATGGACTGAAGCGTGCCACCAGCGTGCTCTATAATCAGCGCGAAACACCGGTTGTTGTGCACTATCGTTACTACTGGTATGACGACAAAGGGCTGGAAATCACCCCGCAGGAACCGGCGCAGACCGTTACCGTTCCGGCGCAGGGCAGCATTGTCGCCACCTCGCAGCTGGGTAACCTGACTGCCAGCAAGGTTCGTCTTTATCTCTATCTTTAAGGATTTTCTACGTGATACGCAGTGTTAATCGTACCGGAGCGCTCCTGATGGCGCTCATTCTGACCGGCTGTGTGGTGAAACAGCAGCAGCCTGCCCCGGTTGAACCGACTCAACCTGTGGAGCCGGTGCAGCCCGTTCCACAACCTGAACCGGTGCCGCAACCACAGCCAGTGCCGCAACCACCGAAACTGGTCACTATCAACTGGGATGCCAGCGTTCAGCCGCTGGTGGCGCAGATGTTACAGGCCGCCAGCGCCGAGCCGGGCAGCGTGTTGCTGGTAGACCGCATCAAAAACAGTACCAATGGCGCGCTGCAAAGCGAAAAAGCGACAGCGGCTATCCAGAATGCGCTGAACAACAACGGCAAATTCACGCTGGTTTCTGCCGATCAACTGGCGCAGGCTAAGCAGACGCTGGGATTATCGCCGGATGACAGCCTGAACTCGCGCAGTAAAGCGATTGGCCTGGCGCGTAACGTTAATGCTCAGTATGTGCTTTACAGCAACGCGCGAGGCGATGTCAAAGCGCCGACGCTGCAGATGCAGCTGATGCTGGTTCAGACAGGCGAGATCATCTGGTCCGGCAACGGCATTGCACAGAATTAATTCCGTCTTTCAGCGGGTAATTCAGCAGGTTACCGGCGAGCCAGATAAGGTATCAACTATCCCGCTGGCCGGTCTGACCGGGCACAGCCAGAAGATTGTCAGCCCGCGCGGAACCTTTATCGCGCGGGCGGCACCGCAACCGGCTATTCCGTTTGTGGATCGGCAGCGCGAATTCCGTCTGTTACGCAAATTGCAAGACAGCGGACTGGCACCGCAGCCCGTGGCAGGGCATCGTCAGGGGATTATCCTGACCTGGTGCGCAGGCGAAGCGCTGGATGAACACTGCTTCAGCCAGCAGCGTCCACAGATCGTGGCACTCCTGCGGCAGCTACATCAGCAGCCGCTGACCGGCTATCGTCTGCAGTTGTTGCCGCTGTTATGGCGCTACTGGCAGCTCACGCCACAGCGGCATCACCGCTGGTTGCGGGCGCTCAGGCGTCTGACGCAGCAGGGTGAACCCCAGCCGCTGAGGCTGGCTCCGCTGCACATGGATCTGCATGCCGGCAATGTCATACAAGGTCCCGAAGGTCTGCGTCTGATCGACTGGGAATATGCCGCCGATGGCGACGTGGCGCTGGAGCTGGCGGCTGTCTGTGCCAGCGATCCGCAGCACCATGCTGACTGGCTGGCAGAGTACGCCGCAGCGATGCAACTGCCGCTTACCGCGCTGGTGCAGCAGGTCAGACGCTGGCAACCCTGGCTGCGTCTGCTGATGGCCAGCTGGTATCAGCTGCGTGCCGGTCAGGGTGACGACGAAACATTACACCAGCTGGCCCGACAGAGCTGGGAACAGATTTAATCGCGTTACGCAGGTGCGTTTCGCTACAGGATTCAGGTTATGAGATCAGATTTACCCGGCCCTCTGATGCTCGACGTCGAGGGTTATGAACTGGATGGCGAAGAACGCGACATCCTGCAGCATCCGCTGGTGGGCGGCTTAATTTTATTTGCCCGAAACTATCACGACCCGGCTCAGCTGGCAGAGCTGGTGCGACAGATCCGCGCCGCCTCTCACACCCGGCTGGTGGTGGCGGTGGATCAGGAGGGCGGTCGCGTGCAGCGTTTCCGTGACGGCTTTACCCAACTGCCTGCCATGCAATCCTTTGCGGCACTTCACGATGCAGAAACCGCTGGCGAAATGGCGCAGCAGGCGGGCTGGCAGATGGCGGCCGAGATGATTGCCATGGATATCGACATCAGCTTCGCGCCGGTACTCGATATTGGTCATATCAGCGCCGCGATTGGCGATCGTTCTTTCCATGCCGATCCGGCGATTGCTCTGGCTGTTGCCCGCCGCTTTATTGCGGGGATGCACGAGGCGGGCATGAAGACGACCGGCAAACATTTCCCGGGACATGGCGCGGTCAGTGCTGATTCGCATAAAGAGACGCCACGCGATCCACGCGATGAAAAAACGCTGCGTGAGCACGACATGGCGATTTTCAGCAGGCTGATTACCGAGCAGGCACTGGATGCGATTATGCCTGCACATGTCATCTACACCGACGTTGATCCGCTGCCCGCCAGTGGTTCGCCCTACTGGCTTAAAACTGTGCTGCGCGAGCAGTTGGGCTTCGACGGCGTGATTTTCTCCGACGATCTCTCAATGGAAGGCGCCGCTGTAATGGGCAGCTATCCTGAGCGCGCGCAGCAATCCCTTTCTGCCGGTTGTGACATGATTCTGGTCTGCAATCAGCGGCAGGGTGCTATCAGTGTGCTGGATAACCTGATCCCGGTCGGGTCAGAGCGGATTACGCAGCTGTATCATCAGGGCAGGTTTACCCGCGATGAACTGCAGGCTACGCATCGCTGGAAAAATAATGCCCAGCAACTGAGTGCACTTCAGGAACGCTGGCTGGCTCACAAAGCGTCGTGGTAGGCAGTGACTGCCCGGCGCTATCACTAACCTGAGGATTATCATGATCATCTATCTGCACGGTTTTGATTCCAGTAGTCCGGGCAATCACGAAAAGGTGCTGCAACTGCAATTTATCGATCCAGACGTCAGGTTGATCAGTTACAGCACCCGTCATCCTAAACATGACATGCAATTTCTGCTGAAAGAGACCGATAAAATGCTGACGCTGTCCGACGACGACCGCCCGCTGATTTGTGGCGTCGGGCTGGGCGGTTTCTGGTCAGAGCGCATCGGTTTTCTGTGCGGTATCCGGCAGGCGATCTTCAATCCCAACCTCTTTCCGCAGGAGAATATGGAGGGGAAGATCGACCGGCCAGAAGAGTACCAGGACATCGCCACGAAATGCGTCAGCGATTTTCGCGAACGCAATCGTGACCGCTGTCTGACTTTTCTCTCCCGTCAGGATGAGGCACTGGACAGCCAGCGCACCGCCGACCAGCTGCATCCCTTCTATGAAATCGTCTGGGACGAGACTGAGGGGCATAAGTTCAAAAATATATCCCCACATCTTCAGCGGATAAAAGCTTTCAAAACATCAGGTTAAGCCGGACAGGCACCGCAAGGTGCCTGTTTTCATTACGTAATTATCCGAGTTTTATTTCCCCGCTTTGATGTATATCAATATTCTTATGTTCTCCTCTTCCCGCCATGTTATTCTGCCAGCAGATTGCGATTTTAACTTCGCCAACCCTATGTTTCTTAAGGTTTAATTTAACCTTTGGTTAACTTTTGGTTCACAATTTGAGGGGGTCTTTGTTGACTACGTCTGTTAAGAGAATTGTTATTGTTGGAGGGGGAGCGGGCGGCCTGGAAATGGCAACGCAGCTGGGCCATAAACTGGGTCGTAAAAAGAAGGCCGAGATTATCCTGGTGGACCGTAACCACAGCCATCTGTGGAAACCGCTGCTGCACGAAGTCGCTACCGGTTCGATGGATGAAGGGATTGATGCGCTGAGCTATCTTGCTCATGCCCGCAATCACGGTTTTGAGTTCCAGCTCGGTTCGCTCACCGACATCGATCGCAGCCGCAAAGTAATCCGTCTGGCAGAAGTGCTGAATGCGCAGGGTGAAGTGCTGGTGCCACAGCGTGAAGTGGCCTACGACCAGCTGGTAATGGCGCTGGGCAGCACCTCAAACGATTTCGGCACGCCGGGCGTCAAAGATCACTGTATCTTCCTGGATAACCCGCATCAGGCGCGTCGTTTCCATAATGAGATGCTTAACCTGTTCCTGAAATTCTCCGCCAGCGAAGGCAGGGTCGAAAAAGTCAACATCGCCATCGTGGGTGGCGGCGCAACGGGCGTTGAGCTGTCAGCGGAGCTGCATAATGCGGTCAAACAGCTGCACAGCTACGGATTTAAAGGTTTGGGACGCGAAGCGCTGAACGTGACGCTGGTCGAAGCGGGCGAACGTATTCTGCCTGCACTGCCACCGCGCATCTCAGCTGCGGCGCATCAGGAGCTGACCAAACTGGGCGTGCGCGTTCTGACGCAGACCATGGTTACCAGCGCTGAGCAGAATGGCCTGAATACCAAAGGCGGTGAGTTTATTGAAGCCGATCTGATGGTCTGGGCGGCGGGCATTAAAGCGCCGGACTTCCTGAAAGAGATTGGCGGACTGGAAACCAACCGCATCAATCAGCTGGTGGTAAAGGAGACGCTGCAGACCACGCTGGATGATGACATCTACGCGATTGGCGACTGCGCCTCCTGTGCCTTGCCGGGCGGCGGATTTGTACCACCGCGCGCCCAGTCAGCGCACCAGATGGCCTCACGCGCCATGGACAATATCCTTGCTCAGCGCCAGGGCAAACCGCTGAAGGCTTATGTCTACAAAGATCATGGCTCGCTGGTGTCGCTCTCCCGCTTCAGTACGGTCGGCAGCCTGATGGGCAACCTGATGCGCGGTTCAATGATGGTAGAAGGGCGCATAGCGCGCTTTGTCTACATCTCTCTCTATCGTATGCACCAGATAGCACTGCATGGCTATTTTAAAACCGGCCTGATGATGCTGGTCGGCAGCATCAACCGGGTTATCCGCCCGCGGCTTAAGCTGCACTAATAAGCACTGCACTTAATCTCGTAAAGGCTGAGCCTCCTCCATTCTGAGGGGGCTTTTTTATGCCCTTGAGGGGCACACATTAAGACAAATTAAACTTCAGTTTCCTGTATGATGATTAATAAGAAATCCCGGCCTTAATGCCGGGATTTTTCTTTACAGGTCAGTCAATTGTCCTTCATTCGCCAGCCGGATGATCAACTGTCCCGGCCCGGTGATCACCTCGATCTTCTGCCCGGTCGTAAATCCCAGCGCTTCCAGCCAGCGGCCTTTAATGGTGAGCTGCGGCAGTGGGTTCGGCTGGCCCCTATTAGGCCGGTATCCCACTCTGTAATAATGTGCTCGCGATTCACCGGCGGCGGTTGTGGACGTGCGGGTCCCTGACTTATGATGCGTGTCAGCCATAATTAACTCCCAATCAGTTAGTTGTGGTCAGCGGGCTGTTGGTGTTCCACCACCTTCAGCCCGCGCTAAAAAATCTCTCGTTATGTGCTTCCTGTTCCGTTTTTACCTGTTTAAATATACACCTCCTGCCACGTAAACTCGCTGAAAGCTGAGTAATAAATTGCGAGCTATCTCTGAAAACCAGATAGTTTTTCTCCGGTCTGGCTTTCGTTCATTTTTTCTTCGCAGTCAGCTTGAGGGTGACGCTTTTTGGGAAAATACAGGTATTATTTTTCCGAATGCTTTCATTTATTCAGAGGGGTTTAAATAGAACTGTAACTTAGTCTTTTAATGGGTTGTGGGTATACAGGTCAGTTAATAATCTGCGTTAATGGATTGTATAAGGCCGGATAATTTTCTGGATGTATGTGCCGAAATGGTTTCCAGGGATTTTTGCTTTTTTATGGCAACTCGGTCTTGATACCTCTAATTCTTTTTGGTCTAATAATGCCATTAAGGATTGATTGGTAATTAACCGCGAGAATGATTCCTGTGGTTAAATTCTTTACTTAACCTAAATTAAATGGCCGAAGTTCCATTTAATAAGGCTGGCGTTTAAGTTTCACATTGACTCAGGCCAGCCTGTTTTAAAAAATCCGGGTATGAATAGATGCTCTCCGACCGATCTGAACATCAGGCGCGGAGCGCTACATGAAATTCCTGTCCGATACAGATGGATTGATAAAAACTCTATCCTGTCCGTCGGGTATTGGTGATTCAGGGAGCGAAGTCCTGCATTAAGCGCAGGGAAATAATGTTAAATTATGAAAAGGAATTAATTACATGACCTCTAAAATGACGATGCTGGCATTACTGTGTGGCGGTCTTCTCGTGGGCAGCAATGCGCTGGCTGATAATCACACTGTCTCTATCGGCTATGCTCAAAGTAAAGTTGAAGACTTCAAAAACATTCGCGGTGTCAATGTTCAGTATCGCTATGAATGGAATTCTCCTCTCAGTGTGATTGGCTCATTCAGCTACATGAAAGGCGATGAAAGTTTTTCTGAGCGCGAAGATTTTTATGGCGATGTCAGCGGATATGATGGAAAAACCAAAGTGAAATATTACTCACTGATGGCAGGTCCTGCATATCGCATCAATGACTACATCAGCTTCTATGGATTAATTGGTGTTGCCCATACCAAAGTGGATGAGAACGTGACTTATCCCGGAGTCTACTCCGAAGAATATAGCGAAAATAAAACCTCTTTTGCCTATGGCGCTGGCGTTGTCGTGAATCCTATCAGCAACCTCTCTGTGAGTGTTGGCTATGAAGGTACTCGCGTAAAATATAACGAAGATGTTGCCATCAATGGTTTTAACATCGGCATCGGATACCGTTTCTGATTCAACGCTAAAAACCGCAACCCTGGTCATCTGGTCAGGGTTGTTTTTTTGCACTCTGGAAAGGACCGTTTTTTATAAAGGTCGAATCAGGCAGTTCTTCGATACATTTAAAATAGTACCTGATCCTGTCTGACCAAAGACGTCGATCTTCTGAATTAACCGGTTTGAATTTTGTTAAAACAAAGAAAAACAATTAAAGCTTCAGGGGGCGAGAATGTTATGCATTAAATGTCAGGAAGCAGAAGAGAATAAATAATCAGGCTTTTGTGATAATTGTGAAAAAAAAGAAGAGGGCAGGATTAATGGCTTATTATATCTGCCAGCTTTAGGCTTGATTATTGGTTTTTTTACGATGCTGTATAATGATTTTTGTATTGTTTCGTTGATTGCCAACACTTATCAGAAACAAGGTGTGGTTAATAGTTTTAGTGTTTTATTATTAGCGCTGTCCATTATTAATGCTCCCGTAACAGTGCTGGCTTGCTGGTTCTTCTTTAGGAAGAAAGTAAAAACCAGATACGTGATGATAACGTAATATTTATACGGTCTTATCTTTGCGAGTTTTTGCACGCTTTATCCTGCTTTGGTTTTTCACGTAAACCTTACGCAGCCTGCTATCAATATGCTGGCTCGGGCCTTAATCAGTTGTCTGATATGGGTACCATACTTTATTTTTTCCAGCAGGATTAATAAAGTCTTTGTGCATTAATACGGTCAATATTTTTTTGTCACAAAATAAACGATGTGTAACGCAACACCCGCCTCGTTATAGTACCAATAAAATAACCAGTTCCAGTCTGTGTCAGTTAAATTAAGGATAATAAAGAATGGCTGCAAAAATTTTGATCACCGGATTGATAGCACTATTATTGAGTGGCTGCACGGCAGGTTTCAGACCTTCACTGGATGATTATAAAGGACAGGATGCGGCCCGGATCCGCGTCGCTTCAGAGGGCAATACGGCTCTTCAGTTCTTTGAAAAGCAGGGTTCAGGTTGCTATAAAAAAGTACTGGAACGCCGTATTACTTCTGGCTTTGCCATTCTGGTTATCCCTGTCACAGGGAATAAACGAATAGGTATGCCAGCCTCATCTGATAATAATGGTGCTTTCATCAATGAGTTCACCCTGAAGCCGGGACAAATGATTCGGGTCATCCACTACTGGACTAAGACTGGGTACTATCAGAACACTCAAAAATCTGCCACTGCTGAATTTATTCCTCAGGCTAACCATGACTACGATATCGTGGTCAGAGGCTCTGAATATTCAGGCGATAGCGTTTCAATCAAAAATCTCACCCCAAACGGCGCCGTTGTGGGCTGGGGCGAGGTGAAGGAATGCCCGTCAGAGAGTATTTTTGATTAGTCTCCTTTTTCTTCCTTCCTGAAGCCTGGGTGCTTCAGGAAGGAATATGCCCGATGACGGCATCCAGTGAACATGCTTACAGGTAGCGCTGAAAAGGCCGCTGCCAGAACAGACAGTCAGCGTCTGCATAACGCTTGAGATAAATTTATCCAGTTGATTTAATTAGTTAAATTTTTTTATTAAATCGACACCAGCAACAACTCCCTTCACCTCAGAACTCTCCTAAAAACTGGTCCTGATAGCAAAGTGACCAATTTCCTCCATTTATCTGATGTTGCATTTTCGGTCCATCTGTAAAACTTCATCTCAACAAACACGGCGCGTCGCGCACGCCGGTTATACCTCAGTCAATGAGGATGCTTTAACAGCAGGATTGCGCGGTAACACTTTCAGGAGGAACTTCCTGTGAATAAATCAATGTTAGCGGGTATCGGTATTGGTGTGGCAGCAGCGCTGGGTGTTGCCGCCGTAGCAGGCATGAACGTGTTTGATCGCGGTCCTCAATACGCTCAGGTACTGGCTGCAACGCCAATCAAAGAGAGCATCAGACAGCCACGTCAGGAGTGCCGTAATGTCACACTGACTCACCGTCGGGCCGTACAGGATGAGAACCGTCTTGCTGGCTCTGTATTAGGTGCAGTGGCAGGTGGAGTTCTCGGTCACCAGTTCGGTGGCGGTCGCGGTAAGGATGTCGCGACAGTAGCAGGTGCGTTGGCAGGCGGTTATGCGGGTAATCAGGTCCAGGGCGGACTGCAGGATCGTGATACCTACACCACAACCGAACAGCGCTGTAAAACAGTGTATGACAAACAAGAGAAAAAACTGGGATATGACGTGACCTATAAAATAGGCGATCAGCAGGGTAAAATCCGTATGGAGAACGACCCCGGCACGCGTATTCCACTGGATCGCAATGGTCAGCTGATTCTCAACGGTGACCAGGCGTAATTGGGCAAAGCTTTGCCGCACTGGCGGCCACACAGCACGACGTAATGAAAAAGGCGCATCTCAAAGATGCGCCTTTTTTATCGCCATTTTCCCGCACTTTACCGATTAGCTCAGCAAAGCGCGGGCAGAGGGTTACGCCTGATGCTCAGCCAGTTGTGAAACGAAGCCCTGCACCCAATCCATACGAATTTTTCTTTCCGACAGTTCACGGGTAAACCGCAGGCGTGTTGGCCCATCCAGTTTCCACTGCTGTGGCTCTTTCTGCAGCAGACTAATCAGCCATGCCGGATCGACCTTGTTCTGCGGCGCAAAATCGAAATAGCCGCCTTTGTCGCTGGCTTCGATCTTACGCAGACCGACCGCGCGGGCTTTCAGACGGATAATCGCCACGTCCAGCAGATTACGCGCAGGGTCAGGGAGCAGGCCGAAGCGGTCGATCATCTCAACCTTCAGCTCCTGCAACTCCTCTTCAGCCTCCGCGCTGGCGATGCGCTTATAAAGTGAAAGACGGGTGCTGACATCCGGGATGAAGCTCTCGGGCAACAGCGCCGGCATGCGAAGTTCCACCTCAGTCTGGTTGCTGGTGAGATCTTCCAGTGACGGCTCGCGACCCGCTTTTAGCGCATCGACGGCATTCTCCAGCAGCTCCATATAGAGCGTGAAGCCCAGCGTCTCCATCTGTCCGCTCTGCTCATCACCCAGCAGCTCGCCAGCCCCGCGAATCTCCAGGTCGTGGGTTGCCAGCGCAAAACCGGCGCCCAGATCTTCGAGTGAGGCGATCGCTTCCAGGCGTTTATGTGCGTCCGCGGTCATCGACTTCGGATGCGGCGTCAACAGCCAGGCATACGCCTGATGATGCGAACGACCGACGCGACCACGCAGCTGATGCAGCTGCGCCAGGCCAAAGTGGTCGGCCCGTTCGATGATGATGGTGTTCGCGGTCGGAATGTCGATCCCGGTTTCGATAATGGTGGTACAGACCAGCACGTTGAAACGCTGATGATGGAAATCGTTCATCACCCGCTCCAGCTCACGCTCGCGCATCTGTCCATGACCAATCGCCACCCGCGCTTCCGGCACCAGATCGCTGAGACGCTGCGCCGCTTTATCTATATTTTCAACGTCATTGTAGAGATAGTAGACCTGTCCGCCACGCAGAACTTCACGCAGAATCGCTTCGCGGATCACCACGTCGTCGTATTCACGGACAAAGGTTTTTACCGCTAAACGGCGGGCAGGCGGGGTAGCGATAATGGAAAGATCGCGCATGCCACTCATGGCCATATTCAGGGTGCGCGGGATCGGCGTGGCGGTCAGGGTCAGGATGTCCACATCAGCACGCATCGCCTTGATGCGCTCTTTGTGACGCACCCCAAACCGGTGCTCTTCATCGACAATTAGCAGGCCGAGATCGTGCCACTTGAGGTCACTCATCAATAGTTTGTGGGTGCCGATCAAAATGTCGATTTTACCCTCGCTGGCCTGTTCCAGCACCTGTGCCTGCTCTTTGGCGGTACGGAAGCGGGAAAGCATCTCAATGCGAACCGGCCAGTTGGCGAAGCGGTCACGGAAGTTGTCGTAGTGCTGCTGTGCCAGCAGGGTAGTCGGCACCAGTACGGCCACCTGTTTGTGGTTCTCGATGGCCAGAAACGCCGCGCGCATCGCTACTTCCGTTTTACCAAAGCCCACATCACCGCACACCAGACGATCCATCGCCAGCGGTTCGCACATATCGCTCAGCACGGCGTTGATCGCCTGTGCCTGATCGGGTGTGGTTTCAAACGGGAAGCTTTCGCAGAACAGCTGATACTGCTCACGGTCATGCTTAAAGGCAAAACCGGTTTTGGCGGCGCGCTGGGCATAGATATCCAGCAGTTCGGCCGCCACATCGCGTACTTTCTCCGCCGCTTTCTGCCGCGCGCGCGACCAGGCATCACTGCCCAGCTTATGCAGTGGCGCATTATCGTCAGCTCCGCCCGCATAGCGGCTGATCAGGTGCAGCGATGAAACCGGCACATAGAGTTTGGCGTCATTGGCGTAGGAGAGCATCAGGTATTCCGCCTCAATGCCGCCTGCTTCCAGCGTAGTCAGGCCGATATAGCGGCCCACGCCGTGCTCCAGATGCACTACTGGCTGACCGGGATGCAACTCCGCCAGGTTACGGATCAGAATGTCGGGATTGATGGTACGACGGGTATCCTGACGGCGACGGCTGACGCGTTCGCCCAGCAGATCGCTTTCGCAAATCAGCGCCCGGTTACCCTGGGTATCGATGAAACCACGCTCGCTGGCACCGATCATCAGCGTGAAACGATCGTCGACGGTTTCATCAAAACGGTGCACTGACTGAGGACGCAGTTTAATCCGGGCCAGCAGCTCCTGCAGGCTCTCGCGGCGGCCTTCACTTTCGACCGAGAAGACCACGGCGCCGCTGAAAGTCTCAATAAACTGCCGCAGATGGTCGAGCGGCGCTTTCGCCTGCGCCTGAACGGCGAGATCTGGCAGCGGGATGTAACCGAGATTGGTATTCGCGGCTTTGGCGGGCAGCACCTCATTGGTCATCTGGATGCGCGGCCAGGCTTTCAGTTCGCCCATTAACGCGTCGGGACGCAGCCACAGGGTGACCGGTTCCAGCAGCGGACGCATCGGGTCCACGCGACGGTTCTCATAGCGCGCCTCAGCATCCTGCCAGAAGCGGCTGGCGCTGCCTTCAAGGTCGCCGCAGTTCACAATCAGGGTGTTGTCAGGCAGATAGCTGAACAGGCTGGGTAACGGCTGCTCGAAGAACAGCGGCTGCCAGTATTCGATGCCCGCGGGCAGCGTGCCTTTGCTGACCTGCTGATAGACGTGCTCCGACTCGCGGCGCACATCAAAAATTTCGCGCCAGCGGCTGCGGAACAGCTCAATGGCGGCTTTGTCGCTGGGAAATTCATGTGCGGGCAGCAGATTGATTTCCGGCACCGCTTCCAGCGTACGCTGATTATCGACGTCGAACAGGCGCAGGCTGTCGATCTCATCATCGAAAAAGTCGATGCGGTAGGGCTGATCGCTGCCCATCGGAAACAGATCGAGCAGGGCGCCGCGCGTGGCGTATTCACCGTGCTCCATCACCTGATCGACATGGCGGTAACCGGCCTGCTCAAGCTGATCGCGCAGCCGGTCGCGTGACAGTTTTTGCCCCTGCTTCATCACCAGCGCATGGCCGTGCAGGAAACTGTGCGGACAGACGCGCTGCATCAGGGTATTGACCGGCATGATCAGCAGACCGCGCTGCATCACCGGCAGCTGGTAGAGGGTCGACAGTCGCGCAGAGATAATATCCTGATGCGGCGAAAAGCTGTCATACGGCAGCGTCTCCCAGTCGGCAAGGTGCGACACCGGCAGATCGGTAAACTGGCGGATTTCATCCAGCAGACGCAGAGCGGTTTGGGTATCGGGTGTAATCATTAACACCGGACCAGCATGTCGTTCGATAATACTGGCACACTCAACCGCATGCGCAGCGCCGATAAGCTGGCCGAGCTGGCGATGATCGCCGGATTTAACGGGCAGGGTATAACGAGTCTGTTCGGGCATGGGATCTCGGGGTTGCTCCATTTTTCCAGGACGTAATCATTCCATATTATGTCAGGGGGATCACCTCTGCGGCACAATTTTCCTGCCGCGCCGCGCTGAACCCGGGGATCGGTCAGCCATTACCGGGCGTCGGCGGTAATACAGCGGATAGAGAGAGGATAGACGAGTCTGGAGCGGGATCAGAAAAAACCGCCGTCGCTGTGCAGCGACGGGGTTAAACGGGCATTCTATTTTATGGATTGCTGTGTGTAATACATGCGTGGGCGGTCGATATTTGCCCAGGATAACTCCTGCTCAGGATGATAGCTGAGGTTGCCGTCGTCCCACTTTACGTAGTAGCCGGCTGGTGCGCTTCCCTGCTCAAAGACGTTGATGATTTCGCCTCTGATTTCCCCGGATTGATGTTTAACGATGCTGCCTTTGGGAAATTTCAACATGGTTGCTGCCTCTATCGCTGTGCGATAAATTACCTCTTATCCTGTTACAGATTATAGTCTACGCGCCAGGGCGCTGGATAATCAGCCAATAAGCGATGGCTTTATCGTCTATTCTGCGGCTTTAGTCGTAAATGTGACGTATTCTGACGCAACTTTGCTGCCGACTCAGAGGGTTAGAGGTTTCATAAAACGAGCCGCTCCTTTATCATCCCCCTACCTATTTTCAGGCAACGGCTTACTGGATTCCATGTATCAACCTGTCGCGCTATTTATCGGTCTGCGTTACATGCGCGGACGAGCATCGGATCGCTTCGGTCGCTTTGTCTCCTGGCTCTCAACGATTGGCATCACGCTCGGCGTGCTGGCGATGGTCACTGTCTTATCGGTGATGAACGGTTTTGAGCGTGAACTTGAAGGCAATATTCTTGGCCTGATGCCTCAGGTGCTGATCACCAGCGACAAAGGCAGTCTCAATCCACAGCAGCAACCCGCCACTTCGCTGAATCTGCAGGGTGTCAGCCGTATCGCGCCGCTGACCACCGCCAGTGTGGTGCTGCAAAGCCCGCACAGCGTCTCCGTTGGTGTGATGCTGGGGATTGAGCCGGAAGAAAAAGATCCGCTGACGCCGTTCCTGGTCAACACCCAGCAGAGCGTGCTGCAGGCCGGACAGTACAATGTGATCCTCGGTGAACAGCTGGCGTCACAGCTTGGCGTTAAACGTGGCGATCAGCTGCGTCTGATGGTGCCGTCGGTCAGCCAGTTTACCCCGATGGGACGCGTACCGAGCCAGCGTCTGTTTACCGTGGCAGGCACCTATGCCGCCAATAGCGAAGTCGATGGTTATCAGATTCTGGTCAATCTTCAGGATGCGTCGCGCGTGATGCGCTATCCGGCCGGTAACATTACCGGCTGGCGACTCTGGCTGGATAAACCGCTGTCGGTCGACAGTCTGAGTCAGCAGACACTGCCTGCGGGTCTGGTCTGGAAAGACTGGCGCGAGCGCAAAGGCGATCTCTTCCAGGCAGTACGCATGGAGAAGAACATGATGGGTCTGCTGCTGAGCCTGATTATCGCCGTGGCCGCCTTTAACATCATTACATCATTAGGCCTGCTGATCATGGAGAAGCAGGGCGAAGTGGCGATTCTCCAGACCCAGGGCCTGACGCGTCGGCAAATAGTGGCGGTGTTTATGGTGCAGGGTGCCAGCGCCGGGATTATCGGCACGCTGCTCGGCACGCTGCTCGGTGTACTACTGGCCAGCCAGCTTAATAACTTAATGCCGGTGATTGGCCTGTTCCTCGATGGCGCCGCGTTGCCGGTTGATATCAATGTGTGGCAGGTGGTCACCATCGCCCTCAGCGCGATGATTGTGGCGCTGTTGTCTACGCTCTATCCTTCGTGGCGCGCTGCCGCCGTTCAACCTGCTGAGGCTTTACGTTATGAGTAACACTCCTTTGTTGCAGTGCCGCGACCTGTGCAAACGCTATCAGGAAGGCAGCGTGCAGACCGATGTGCTGCGCAATGTGGCTTTCAGCCTCCAGCCCGGTGAACTGACGGCGATTGTCGGCAGCTCCGGTTCCGGTAAAAGTACGCTGCTGCATCTGCTGGGCGGTCTGGATGCGCCGACGTCGGGCGATGTGGTGTTTGATGGTCAGTCGCTGAACGCCATGTCCTCGTCGGCCAAAGCAGAGCTGCGTAACCGCGAGCTGGGCTTTATTTATCAGTTCCACCATCTTCTGCCGGACTTCAGTGCGCTGGAGAACGTGGCGATGCCGCTGCTGATTGGCAAAATCGCGAAAGCGGAAGCGCAGGATCGCGCCCGCGAGATGCTGGCCGCAGTCGGGCTGGACCATCGTGCCGAGCACCGGCCGTCTGAACTGTCCGGCGGCGAGCGTCAGCGCGTAGCGATCGCCCGTGCGCTGGTCAACCGTCCACGGCTGGTAATGGCAGATGAACCCACCGGCAACCTGGATGCGCGTAACGCCGACGCTATTTTTGAGTTGCTGGGCGAGCTGAACGTCCGTCAGGGCACCGCCTTTCTGGTGGTGACGCACGATCTGATGCTGGCAAAACGCATGACGCGTCAGATGGAGATGCGTGATGGCCAGTTAAGCGATCAGCTCACTCTGGCAGGAGCGCTGTAATGGGTTCATCGTTATCCCTGTTGCTGGGCCTGCGCTTCAGCCGTGGACGCCGTCGTGGCGGGATGGTTTCGCTGATTTCGGTGATCTCCACCATCGGGATTGCGCTGGGCGTGGCGGTGCTGATTATCGGCCTCAGCGCCATGAACGGTTTTGAGCGTGAGCTGAATAACCGCATTCTGGCGGTGGTGCCGCACGGTGAAATCGAGGCAGTTAATCAGCCGTTCCAGCACTGGCAGTCGATGATTGCCCCGATTGAAAAAGTGCCCGGCATTGCGGCGGCGGCCCCCTATGTCAACTTCACCGGTCTGATTGAGAGCGGTGCCCGGCTGGAAGCGCTGCAGGTGAAGGGCGTCGATCCGGCCCAGGAGCCGCGCCTCAGCGCGCTGCCACAGTTTGTCGCCGATAACGCCTGGTCCTCTTTTGCCGCCGGTAAGCAACAGATCATTCTGGGCGGCGGCATTGCTAAATCGCTGAAGGTGAAGCAGGGCGACTGGATCACCATCATGATCCCGAACAACGATGGTGATAACAAATTGCTGCAGCCAAAACGCATCCGGCTGCAGGTCAGCGGTATCCTGCAACTCAGCGGCATGCTCGATCACAGTCTGGCACTGGTGCCGCTGGCCGATGCGCAGCACTATCTGGAGATGGGTGACAGCGTGTCCGGTATTGCGCTGAAGATGACAGACCCGTTCCAGGCCGTGAAACTGGTGCGCGATGCCGGTGAAGCGACCCGCTCCTATGTCTACATCAAGAGCTGGATTGGCACCTACGGCTATATGTATCGCGACATTCAGATGATCCGCGCCATCATGTATCTGGCGATGGTGCTGGTGATCGGCGTCGCCTGCTTTAACATCGTTTCCACGCTGGTGATGGCGGTGAAGGATAAGAGCAGTGACATTGCGGTACTCCGTACCCTCGGCGCGAAAGACCGGCTGATCCGCGCCATCTTTATCTGGTACGGTTTGCTGGCGGGCCTGCTGGGCAGCGTCAGCGGCGTGGTGGCTGGCGTGCTGGTGGCACTGAATCTGACCTCACTGGTGCGTGGGCTGGAATCGATTACCGGTCATCATCTGCTGGCAGGAGATATCTACTTTATTGATTTCCTGCCCTCGGAACTGCACTGGATTGACGTGTTCTCAGTACTGATCACCGCCATTCTGCTGAGCCTGCTGGCGAGCTGGTATCCCGCCAGACGCGCCAGCCGCATTGACCCGGCTCGGGTATTAAGCGGTCAGTGATAAAAATGCGGCGCGAGTGATTTCGCGCCGCATCTGTTTAAGACCTTTGCTGTTGGGTCATGCCCTCAGCAACCGTTACTATCGGGTGATGTTAACCCGGAATCTGTTTAGAGCGGCTCGCCGCAGCTGCTACGCCAGGAGATTTTATGCGTACACCACGTCGCCGCATACGACTTGCCCGCCTGAAGAAAACCCGGAGAAAAGTGCATCAGCGCTTTCGCCAGCGCATATTTGAGCGCGATCGTCAGGCCGAACTGGCCGCCCACCCTCAGCCGCATGTTGTGGTGCTGACCGGCGCAGGCATCTCAGCGGAGTCCGGCATCCGGACCTTCCGCGCGGCTGACGGCCTGTGGGAAGAGCACCACGTTGAAGACGTTGCTACGCCCGAAGGCTTTCAGCGCGATTCCGCGCTGGTGCAGCGTTTCTACAATGCGCGCCGCCAGCAGCTACAGGAAGCCGACATCCAGCCTAATGCTGCCCATCTGGCGCTGGCTGAGCTGGAGCAGGTGTTGGGCGATAACTTCCTGCTGGTCACGCAAAACATCGACAATTTGCATGAGCGTGCCGGTAACAGCCGGGTGCTGCATATGCACGGTGAACTGCTAAAAGTGCGCTGCGTCACCAGCGGTCAGGTGATTGAGTGGACCGGCGATATCACGCCGGACGATCGCTGCACCTGCTGCCAGTTCCCCTCTGTGCTGCGGCCGCACGTGGTCTGGTTTGGCGAGATGCCGCTGGGTATGGAGCAGATTTATCAGGCGCTGGAACAGGCCGATTACTTTATCGCTATCGGTACTTCAGGCCATGTTTATCCGGCCGCAGGCTTTGTGCATGAGGCCAAACTGCAGGGTGCGCACACCGTTGAGCTGAACCTGGAGCCGAGCCAGGTGGGTAACGAGTTTGCCGAACGGCATTACGGCCTGGCGAGCGAAGTGGTGCCGGAATTTGTTCATACCCTGCTGCGCGGACTGTATAAGTAGGCGGGCGGCTGATAGCCGCCTCTTTAACTCTTCTAACGGCCCGCTTTAAGCTGCTGGAACAGAGTTTCGTACTGAAGGCTGGCGTCGCCAACATCATCCTGCCATTCACCGTGCTTAATCACGTCAGCAGGTGGATAGAGTGACGGATCGTTCGCCACGGCGGGTGGCAGCAACGCCTTCGCTGCGAGGTTCGGTGTAGGATAGCCGATGGTTTCCGCCACTTTCGCCGCGACGTCAGGACGCAGCAGGAAGTTAATCAGCTTCAGCGCGCCTGCCTTGTTCTTCGCGTTAGCCGGGATCGCCAGGTTATCCATCCAGAAAATGCCGCCCTCTTCAGGCCAGACGATCGCTAACGGCGTGCCCGCCTGACGTGCGACATACGCCGAACCATTCCATAGCATGCCCAGATTCACTTCGCCTTCCATATAGGGATTACCCGGATTATCAGAGTTGAAGGCCAGCACATTGGGCATCAGCTTTTTCAGCTCAGAATAAGCGGCTTTGATCTGCTCAGGATCGCGGGTATTGCCGGAGTATCCCAGCTTGCGCAGCGCCATCTGAAACACTTCGCGCGCGTCGTCGGTCAGCAGCAGGCTTTGCTTATATTCCGGCTTCCACAGATCGGCCCAGCGGGTCACGCTTTTCACGTCGATCTCATCGGTGTTGACACCGATTGCCGTCGCGCCCCAGATATAGGGAATCGAGTAGTTATTGTCAGGATCGAAGGGTTTATTCAGCAGGTCGGGATCGAGGTTGCTGAAGTTGCTGAGCTGGTTTTTGTCGATTTTCTGCAGCATCCCTTCGTTTCGCATTTTTGCCACGAAGTAAGTTGACGGCACGACCAGATCGTAAGCGCCATCTTTCCAGGTTTTCAGTTTGGCGTACATGCTCTCATTGGATTCATAGGTCGAATAGATCACTTTAATGCCGGTCTCTTTCGTGAACTGCTCCAGCAGCCCCGGCGGCACATATTCGGTCCAGTTGTAGAAATAGAGGGTATTACTGTTGTCTGCCTGCGCCACGTTCATACCCAGCAACAGTGCACCTGCCGCCAGCCAGTGAGATCTCTTTTTCATCTTCAATCCTCTTATTTATTTCTGTCACGCAGCAGCCACTGACTGGCCGCGACCAGCAGCAATGACAGCAGCATTAAAATGGTGGCCAGCGCATTCACTTCCGGTGAGACGCCTACTTTTACCATCGAGTAGATCTTCAGCGGTAAAATCTCAAACGTCGGACCGGTGACAAAGGAAGAGACCACCACATCATCCATCGACAGGGTAAAGCTCAGTAACCATCCAGCGGCGACGGCTGGCATCGCCAGCGGCAGAATGATTTTGCGCAGGATGATGGTTTCGCTGGCACCCAGATCTTTGGCTGCCTCCAGCATGCGCACATCAAAGCCCTTCAGACGTGAGTAGACAGTAATCACCACAAACGGCAGGCAAAATGTAATGTGGGAAAAGAGCAGTGACCAGAAGCCCAGCGAAATGCCCAGCAGCATAAACAGCACCAGCAGGGAGATAGCCATCACAATGTCCGGCGACATCATCACCACGAATAGCATGCCACTGACAAAGGGCTTGCCCCGAAAACGGTAGCGAAAGAGTGCGACAGCGATGAGTGCGCCGATCAGTGTGGCACAGCTGGCTGAGAGCACGCCCATGATCAGCGAGTGCTGCGCCGCCTGAATCAGACTGTCATTGTTCAGCAGCAGGCTGTACCAACGGGTCGTGAAACCCTGCCAGTTAATGCCAAAGCGGGAGGCGTTAAATGAATTCACGATCAGAATAACAATCGGTATGTAGAACCAGGCGTAAATAATCGCCATAAAACTGCCGCGTAACAGGCGTGCCATCATCCTAAATCCACCTGGTTATTCAGCAGTCGCGCCGCGCGCCAGTAAATCAGCAACAGCAATCCCATCAACAGCGTCATCACAATGCTGGTGGCCGCGCCAAACGGCCAGTCGCGGATGTTGAGGAACTGACTTTTGATGACGTTGCCGATCAGCAGATTCTTTGCGCCGCCCATCAGGTCGGCGACGTAGAACAGCCCCATCGCCGGGATCAACACCAGCAGACAGCCCGCAATGATGCCCGGCATGGTCAGCGGCAGAATAATACGGAAAAAGGTCTGCAGCTTACCGGCACCCAGGTCGCGCGCCGCTTCCAGCAGCGGTTTATCAAGCTTCTCCAGACTGGAGTAGAGCGGCAGCACCATAAACGGCAGCAGAATGTAGATCAGCCCGAGGATCACCGCTTCCGGGGTATACATGATGCGAAACGGTTTATCGATCAGCCCCAGCGACAGCAGGAAATCATTCAGCCAACCCCGGGTGCTGAGGAAAATTTTCAGGCCGTAGATACGGATCAGCGAATTGGTCCAGAAAGGTACAATCAACAGAAACAGCATCAGCGGACGCAGGCGCGGCGTGAGTTTTGTCAGACACCATGCAAAGGGATAGCCGAGCAGCAGACAGCCGATCGTGGCAATCAGCGCCATGTTCAGCGAGTGCAGCAGCACCTGCGCATAGAGCGGGTCGAGCAGCCGGGTGTAATTCCTGAAGGTCAACATGGCGCTGACGACGTGCGCATCATCGCGCGTCAGAAAACTGGTAACAAAAATCATCAGATTGGGCACAAAAACGAACAGCGCCAGCCAGCCGACGATCAGTACGATGACCCCCTTCTGAAAACCATTACGCATCAGCTTCATAGGGCAGTACCACCTCCCATCCCGGCACCCAGCTCACGGCCATCTTCTGATTAAGCGAGTGATCAACGTCCGGGTCATCCTCATTAAAGAACTCGCTGACCGTAACCAGCTTACCGTTCTCCAGCTCTACCGCAGACTCCAGCGTCATACCTTTATAGTTACGTTCGCGCACATAGCCAATCAGGCCATCTGATGCGCTGTCATCATGGATCTCCTGCACCCGCAGATCTTCCGGACGCAGCAGCACATGAAGCCGGTCACCCACGCTAACCGGGAAAGTACAGTGGATCTCGCACTCGCGTCCCTCTACCCGGGCCCGCACGTCTGGCGCGCTGTCGCTGGCGAGCACTTCAGCGTCAAAGACATTAATTTCGCCGATAAAGCGGGCAACAAACAGGTTTTCGGGCTCTTCGTAGATTTCGCGTGGTGTACCATCCTGCACTACCTTGCCGTCGCGCATGACCACGATGCGATCGGACATGGTCAGCGCCTCTTCCTGATCGTGGGTGACAAAGACAAAGGTAATGCCGAGCTTACGCTGCAGGGCTTTCAGCTCGTTCTGCATCTGACGGCGCAGCTTGTAGTCCAGCGCCGAGAGGGATTCGTCCAGCAGCAGCACTTCAGGGCGATTGACTACCGCGCGGGCAATGGCCACACGCTGTTGCTGGCCACCGGAAAGCTGATGCGGACGGCGATCGGCAAAGTGCTCCAGCTGCACCATTGCCAGCGCATCCTTTACCCGGCTCTCAATTTCTGCCGACGGGGTTTTCTGCATCCGCAGGCCAAAAGCAACGTTTTCAGACACGGTCATATGCGGAAACAGCGCGTAGCTCTGAAACACGGTATTGACGTGACGGTGTTCGGCCGGCGTATCAGTAATGTCCTGGTCATCGAGCGAGATACGGCCGCGATCAGCCGCTTCCAGCCCGGCAATCAGGCGCAGAATGGTGGTTTTGCCACAGCCCGACGGGCCGAGCAGGGTGATGAACTCACCGTGATGGATGGTCAGGTTAAAATCATCAATGATGGTCTTTCCATCAAAAGCTTTACTGATGCCAGAAAGCGTAACCAGCGCCTGCTGTGCGCGTGTTTGCGTCATTTTAGTCTCAGTCTGTCTAAGGTCGAACAGTTACAGCATAGCCGCTCAGTGCAGCCAGCCAGCAAAGAGGGGCGGATGATACCTGAAAAATAAGGCATTGCCATGTTTTGCCCGCCTGGCCGCGGCAATTCGCCCGGCTGTTAACAACATTGCGAGGTTTGCCGCAACATTCACGTAATCAGGCGTTTTTTTCGGGCTTATTACTTTCCCAAAGGTCACCGACAGCGCTAACCTGTCTGCGAATGATTTTACGCAACGTTGTGACCGGCGGGTCTGTGAATAATACCGGACGGCACTTTTAAAGGATGGGATATGGAACAGTTACTTGAGCGCTTTTTAAGTTATGTGGCAGTTGAGACACAGGCTAAGCCGCAGGCGCGCCAGGTGCCCAGCAGTGAAGGGCAGTGGACGCTGGCGCGTCAGCTGCAGGAGGAGCTGCTGGCCCTGGGTTTTGTTGATGTCACCCTGAGCGATCACTGTTGCGTCATGGGCACGCTGCCCGCCAATGTTGACTGGCCGACGCCAGTTATCGGTTTCATCTCCCACATGGATACCTCGCCTGATTTCACAGCGAAACATGTGAACCCGCAGATCATCGAAGATTATCGCGGTGGCGACATTGCGCTGGGTAATGGCAACGAGGTCCTGTCACCGGTCATGTTCCCTGTGCTGCACAAGCTGATTGGACATACGCTGATTACCACCGATGGCAAAACCCTGCTGGGCGCGGATGATAAAGCGGGTATCGCCGAGATCATGACGGCGATGGCGCAGCTGGCTAACAGCGATACGCCCCACGGCGCGATCCGCGTCGCCTTTACCCCTGATGAAGAGATCGGTCGCGGCACCTCACATTTTGATGTGGAGGCGTTCGCCGCCGACTGGGCCTACACCATTGATGGCAGCGATCTGGGTGAGTTTGAGTATGAGAACTTCAATGCCGCCTCGGCTACGGTCAAAATCGTCGGTAACAACGTACATCCAGGCTCCGCGAAAGGCGTGATGGTCAATGCACTGGAGCTGGCTAACCAGTTTCATGCGGCCGTACCGGCCGGCGAAAAACCGCAGTACACCGACGGCTATGAGGGCTTCTACCATCTGCATCAGATCAAAGGCAGCGTCGAGCACGCCGAGATGCTCTACATCATTCGTGACTTTGAAACAGAGAGTTTTGAACAGCGTAAACAGACGCTGCTGCAGATCGCTGCGGAGATCAACAAAACCCTGCACCCTGACTGCTCGGTCACTGTTGAGATCACCAATAGCTATCGCAACATGCGTGAAAAGGTCGAGCCGTTCCCGCATATCATTGATCTGGCTTTGCAGGCGATGCGTGACTGCGGCATTGAACCCGTGGTTAAACCGATTCGCGGCGGCACCGATGGGTCATCGCTGTCGTGGAAAGGATTACCTTGCCCAAACATCTTTACCGGAGGCTATAACTATCACGGCAAGCATGAGTTTGCGTCGCTGAATATCATGGCGAAGTCAGTGGAAGTGATTGTGCGTCTGTCAGAACTGGCCGCGCAGAAGAAGGATTAAATTAAAAAAGGCTCTCCTGCCATGACGGCAGGAGAGCCTGATTCAGCCGCAGCGCACTGTTACGCGCTGCGGGTTATTCCTCGCCGAAGTACCAGTAACCGGCATTCACCAGACCGGCGATCTGCGCCAGTACGGCCGGATCATCCAGCGCATCACCCAGATCCTCCAGTGTGATGCGATAGTGATTCGCCAGAACTGCCATCACATCCGGGCGTGAACACTCAACCCGCTCACCATTGATATAAACAGCCTCACCAATCGTCAGGACACGCAGGCCACCCAACCGGCTCAGCGCATCCCCCTGTTGCAGCGCATCATAAATTTCATCAGGCTGATAAGGCGGTTCCGGCGGCGCGACGTCGAGTTCGTGGCGTGACTGCGAAATGAATTCGCCGAACCACTGCTCAAACTGCGCTGGCTGATTAACTACATCCAGCATCAGCTGGCGCACGCCTTCAATCTCCTGCGGCAGGATCTGCGACGGGCAATCACGTGCAGGCACATCCGGATCGCTGAAGCGCAGGCTGCCCAGCTCATTGGCCAGGGCATAGTCCGCAAAGCCGCTGATTAACTCGCGACCGCTGGGGGCGCGGAAACCCACAGAGTAGTTCAGTGCGTTTTCCAGCGAGTAGCCTTCGTGCGGGAATCCCGGCGGAATGTAGAGAATATCGCCCGGCTCCAGCTCTTCATCGATGATGGCATCGAACGGTTCAACCTGCAGCAGGTCCGGGTGCGGGCAGTGCTGCTTCAGCGCCACTTTTTCACCGACGCGCCAGCGACGGCGGCCAGTACCCTGAATAATAAAGACATCATACTGATCAAAATGGGGGCCGACGCCTCCGCCAGGCACGGCAAACGATACCATCAGGTCATCAACACGCCAGTCAGGCAGAAAGCGGAAAGGGCGCATCAGCGCGGCTGAGGGTTCATGCCAGTGATTGACCGCCTGGACCAGCAGTGACCAGTTGTTCTCTCCCAGATGATCATAGCTCTCAAACGGGCCGTGGCTGACCTGCCATTTGCCGTCCTGATGGCTGACCAGGCGGCTGTCCACCTCGTTTTCCATTGCCAGTCCGGCGAGTTCATCCGGTGAAAGGGGATCGACAAAGTTTTTAAAACCACGCTTCAGCACGACCGGGCGTTTCTGCCAGTAGCGCTGAATAAAATCGGGCCAGTTAATATCGAGCTGATAGTCCATACAAGGGTTCCGCTTAGGGCTGTAAATGCCAGCAAGTATAACAGTCCTGAGGGTTTTCTACTCGCGGTGATGTTCGACTTCCTGGCGCTGAAAAACTACTTCCATACGTGTTCCGCCAAGCGCACTGCTAGTGGCGATGACATTTCCATCATACTGTTCCAGTATATCGCGTACCACTGCCAGACCTAAGCCCTGGCCTGGCCGCAGCGTATCGGCACGCTGACCCCGGACAAACACTACATCGCGCTTGCTCTCGGGAATGCCCGGGCCATCGTCGTCAATATAGAGATGCAGTGCATTTTCGCTTTGAAAAGCGCTGACTTCGATAAACTCCAGACAGTACTTGCAGGCATTATCCAGTACGTTGCCCAGCACTTCCATAAAGTCATTCTGATCGCCAATGAAGGACAGCTCCGGAGAGATATCCAGCGTAATCGCCACGCCTTTGCGCTGATAGACTTTATTCAGGGCTGAACAGAGCTTGTCGAGCAGACCGGAAACGGAATGGATATCGCGCTGCAGCGGATTGTGATCGGCCTGCATACTGGCGCGGTGCAGGTAATATCCCACCTGCTGTGAAATACGACTAATCTGCTCCAGCATGACCGGCTCCGCCTGTTCTACCGTCAGCTCTTTGCCGTTGCGCAGCGATCGCAGGGTGCTCTGCAACACGGCCAGCGGCGTTTTCAGGCTATGGGTCAGATCAGAAAGGGTGGTGCGATAACGTGTATAGCGCTGCCGCTCATTGGTCAGCAGCAGATTGAGGTTGCGCACCAGACTGCGCAACTCCTGCGGTGGATTATCCGCCAGATTTTCGCGCTGACTGGTTTCCAGTTCGCGCACCTGCTGTGTCAGCGTACCAATTGGCCGCAGACTCCAGTGCGCCGCCAGCCACAGCAGCGGAATAATCAGAATCAGGTTAGCCGCCAGCACATAGCTGAACCACGACCAGACCACATCAGAGTGCTGCAACTCCTGCGGAATAGAGTCGACCACCACAATGGTGAGCGCGGGCAGATTCGTCGTGGCATCGTAACGGTTAACCGCAACCGAATGGGTAAAGGTATCGTTGCTGTCAGTGTCCCAGTCATTAAGCCGTTGCTTAGCATTGAGATTATTGCCCATCGCGACCATGCTAGTGCGGTTGCTGGTATCGATCTCGTAGAAATCAGGCTTCAGCAGCCATTCGCGGCGGATCTTTTTGCGAATATCCGGCACGTCGCGTTGCTGCCACAGCAGCTTGCCATGCTCATCGTAGATGAAGACGAGGGTAGGAAAATTCAGCGTCATTCGTTCCGGCTGCGCGATGGTGAGCTTGTTGTCATGCCATTGCGCCAGCGTAAAGAACAGATTGCTCTCGCCGCGCATCACCCGGTAGGTATTTTTATCGAAACTCACCACATAGCCAATCACCGCGACCATGCCGTAAGAGAGTGAGAGGAACAGAACTATCGCTGCGGAGGCCAGCAGAAAGCGGGCGCGCAGCGAAATAGGGCGGTAACGATTAAACCAGGACATGGTCAGAGATCAAAGCGGTAACCCTGGCCACGCACGGTGGCAATGACATCAGTGGGGTGCAACGCCAGAATCTTTTTGCGCAGACGACCCATCAGGACGTCGATGGTGTGGCTTTCGCGCAGTTCAGCGTCAGGATAGAGCTGCAGCATCAGTGAGTCTTTGCTCACCACTTTGCCGGCGTTACGGATTAGCGTCTCGACAATGGTGTACTCAAAGGCGGTGAGTTTTACTGGCTCTTCATTCACCGTCAGCTCACGGCGTGAGAGATCCACCTGAAACGGGGCCATATCGATGATTTGCGACGCATGACCGCTGTTGCGGCGCATCAGCGCCTGCAGGCGTGCCGCGACTTCTTCAATGTGAAATGGCTTGGTCACGTAGTCATCCGCACCGGCTTCCAGCGCTTCGACTTTCGCCTGCCAGCCCTCACGGGCAGTCAGGACCAGAATTGGCTGACGCACGGCATCACTGCGCCAGCGACGAATCAGCGACATGCCATCTTCATCCGGCAGGCCGAGATCCACCAGCGCGATATCGGGCAGATGTTCGCGAAGAAAATAGTCAGCTTCTTTGGCGTCTTCGGCGGCATCGACCTGATGGCCCATGTCACGTAACTGGACGGCGAGATGATGGCGCAGCAGGGCATTGTCTTCAACAACCAGAACACGCATAGAAATTCCTTACACTCTGTTTGAGTCAACCTGCAGAAAGTATACGCGAAATGTATTAAACAAGATGTTAACGCAGACCGGACTGAGCCGGTCTGCGGCGGGCATTATTTCAGATCGTCAACCATCTGGATAGCGCGACCAATATAGTTTGCAGGCGTCATCTGCTTCAGACGCACTTTTTCCTCTTCCGGCAGCGCCAGGCTGTCGATAAAGGCCTGCATAAAGGCAGCGTCCACGCGTTTGCCGCGCGTCAGCTCTTTCAGCTTCTCATAGGGCTTTTCAATGCCGTAACGACGCATCACCGTCTGGATCGGCTCTGCCAGCACTTCCCAGTTGTGATCCAGCTCGTCCAGCAGGCGGTCACGGTTCACTTCCAGCTTAGAGATGCCTTTCAGCGTCGCCTGATAGGCGATCAGCGCATAGCCCACGCCCACCCCGAGGTTACGCAGCACGGTGGAGTCGGTCAGGTCACGCTGCCAGCGTGAGACCGGCAACTTGCTGGCCAGATGCTGCATGACAGCATTCGCCAGACCCAGATTGCCTTCGGAGTTTTCGAAGTCGATCGGGTTCACCTTGTGCGGCATGGTTGAGGAGCCAATTTCACCCGCAATAGTTTTCTGTTTGAAATGGTTCAGCGCCACATAACCCCAGATATCACGATCGAAATCGATCAGGATGGTGTTAAAGCGGGCGATACAGTCGAACATCTCAGCGATATAGTCGTGCGGCTCAATCTGCGTGGTGTACGGGTTCCAGGTGATCCCCAGTGAGGTCACGAAGTTCTCGCTCAGCGCGTGCCAGTCCACTTCGGGATAGGCAGCAATGTGAGCATTGTAGTTACCGACCGCGCCATTGATTTTACCCAACACTTCAATCTGCTTCAGCTGACGTAACTGACGCTCCAGACGATAGGCGACGTTGGCCATCTCTTTACCCATGGTCGACGGCGTCGCCGGCTGGCCGTGGGTGCGGGAGAGCAGCGGAATGTCACGGTATTCGCTGGCAAGACCTTTCACGGCGGTAATTAGCTGGTCCCAGTAAGGCAAAATCACGTCACGGCGGGCCGTTTCCAGCATCAGGGCATGCGACAGGTTATTGATATCTTCAGAGGTGCAGGCAAAGTGAATAAATTCAGAGACGGCATGCAGGGCAGGGATATCAGCCACTTTCTCTTTCAGGAAATACTCAACCGCTTTTACATCGTGGTTGGTGGTGCGCTCAATGGTTTTGATGCGGGCGGCATCGTCTTCTGAAAAACCGGCGACAATTGCATCAAGGAAAGCGTTTGCGTCGGCATCAAATGCAGGAACTTCCTTGATCTCTGCGGTCGCGGCCAGTTTTTGTAACCAGCGAACTTCAACCTCAACGCGGAATTTCAGCAGACCGAACTCGCTGAAAATCGCACGCAGCGGGCTGACTTTATCGCCGTAACGACCATCGACAGGTGAGACGGCGGTCAGAGAGGATAATTCCATCAGTGCAACTCCTGAATCATTTAGCAGTGTTTTGCCGCACCGACTTAGTAAGTCAGTGGCAGCCGGGATAAGAGGGTTTTCGCTTCACGCAGCAAACGCTGACGCGAGAACATCAGTTGCAGTCGGCCACCGCCGACCTGCTGCCACAACACGGCAGCGCGGATACCGGCTAACAGGGTGGCGCGCACTTTGCTCTGCACCTGCGTATTCTGCAGCACCGCAGGCGAACCGGTAACCTGAATACGCGGGCCAAGCGGGCTGATCACATCCACATAGATGCCAGCCATCGCGCTGAGGATGGTGTCTGACTCCAGTTCATAATGTGCCAGCTGGCGATCCAGCTGCGTGATGCGCTGTGCCAGCGTCGCCATGGCGGATTTACTGGCGCTGAGCTTGCGCTCCAGCACCATCATGCTGAGCGTGTAACGTGTCAGTTCTGCGCCGGCACCCTGGCGACTGCTGCTGTTCAGCACCGCCATCAGGGTTTCAAGTCCGAGGCGCAGGTTGGCTTCATTATTGCCGAACACCGCCAGCGTGGAGCCAGGATTAAGATCCAGCACGCTGCGCAGCGACACGGTCAGCGCCTCGGGCTGGCAGTGACCCTGCTGAGCCAGCTGCTGCACGAGATGGGCGGACTGACAGATGCCCGCCAGCGCCAGCGTGATTTCCTGATAATTTTTCGCCACGGTTACTCCTGTTTACGCGTCATCAACGCGGGCTGAGCCCGCTTACTCCGCCACTAACGGCAGACGCTGTTCGATAATACCGCCACCGAGGCAGACGTCGCCAAGATAAAACACCGCAGACTGACCTGGCGTGACTGCAGCAACCGGCTCGTCGAAACGCACCGCAATCCGGTCGTCGCCCTGTGGAATAATCTCACAGGGAATGTCGGTCTGACGATAGCGGGTTTTCACAGTGCAGCGCAGCGGAGCGGTGATTGGCTGACGATCAACCCAGTGCAACTGCTGCGCAATCAGGCCAACGGACATCAGACGCGGATGATCGCCGCCCTGGGCAACAATCAGACGGTTACGCGCCACATCTTTGTCGACCACATACCAGGGATCATCTTTGCTCTCTTTCAGGCCACCGATACCGAGACCTTTACGCTGTCCAAGCGTATGGTACATCAGCCCCTGATGTTCACCGACGATCTGACCTTCCGTAGTTTCTATTTCGCCAGGCTGAGCCGGGAGATAGCGCGCCAGGAAGTCGCGGAATTTGCGCTCGCCGATAAAGCAGATGCCGGTCGAGTCTTTTTTCTTCGCGGTGATCAGGTCCAGCTGTTCCGCGATGCGGCGCACTTCCGGTTTTTCCAGCTCGCCGACCGGAAACAGACTTTGGGCAATCTGCTCGTGGCTCAGAGTATAGAGGAAGTAGCTCTGGTCTTTGTTACCGTCCAGTCCGCGTAACAGCTGGCTCTGACCATCGACGTCCTTGCGGCGCACGTAGTGACCTGTGGCGATAAAATCTGCGCCCAGGTCTTCCGCCGCGAACTCCAGGAACGCTTTGAATTTGATCTCTTTGTTGCAGAGGATATCGGGGTTAGGCGTGCGGCCCGCTTTGTACTCTTCGAGGAAATGCTCAAAGACGTTATCCCAATACTCTGCGGCAAAGTTAACTTTATGCAGCTTCATACCGAGCTTGTCGCACACCGCTTGCGCATCCGCCAGATCGTCCGCGGCGGTACAATACTCCTCGCCATCGTCCTCCTCCCAATTCTTCATGAACAGGCCTTCAACCTGGTAGCCCTGCTGCTGCAGTAACCAGGCGGAAACGGAAGAATCGACGCCGCCGGACATACCGACGATCACTTTTTTCTGGCTGTTGTCAGACATGACACGCTCGCATTACGATAAAAAAACAGGCGGCGCATTCTATCATGCAGAAGGCAGACGCGCACCCTCGTGAAACGGCCACTGGAACGGGCTGACCAGATGTAACGGGTAGCGCGCGCCCTGTTGCCACAGGCGTACGCTTTCAGCGACCAGTGGCGAACGCAGGTTAGACGCAGTGAGAATCTGCGCTGGCGGCAGCCACCAGCAGCAATCGATGTCGCTGTCCTGCGGCTGAGTTGGCGCTTTTTCCGCCAGATCGACGCCAAACAGAAAACGCACAAAAGGCGTACTGTCGGGCGCGATCCACTGGTTTATCCCGATGAAATAGTGCATCGATGCCGCAATACCCGTCTCTTCATAGAGTTCACGTTCGGCGGCTTCCAGCAGGGTTTCATCCGCTTCGAGATGTCCGGCAGGCTGGTTCCAGGTAGGACGACCGTTGATCGTCTCTTCCACTACCAGCAGTTCACCCTCTGCCTGAACCAGACAGGCGACAGTAACATGAGGTTTAAACATTACTTCTCCGCAATTGTTAACCTGAGGTTATAAAAAATAGATTTTCAGGCAGGCCTCTCGCTGATTTCACGCCACATACCCGGCGCCAGATCGTCGAGCGAATAGTTTCCCATGGCGTACCGAATTAACCGTAAGGTGGGAAAGCCGATATGGGCTGTCATCCGGCGCACCTGACGATTACGGCCTTCATACAGGGTGACTTTCAGCCACTGCGTCGGGATATTTTTGCGCTCGCGGATTGGCGGCTGACGCGGCCAGAGCCACGCCGGCTCAGCCACTTTTTCCACACCAGCGGGCAACGTCATGCCATCTTTCAGATTAACCCCTCCCCGGAGAGGCTGAAGATCCGCCTCCTGTGGCTCGCCTTCCACCTGCACATAATAGACCTTACCCGTGCGTTTGCCGGGCTGCGTCAGCGCGGCCTGCAGGGCACCGTCGTTGGTCAGTACCATCAGGCCTTCGCTATCACGGTCAAGGCGACCTGCGGCATAAACGTCTGCGACGCTGACAAAATCTTTCAGGGTGCGGCGGCCCGCTTCATCGGTGAATTGCGGCAAAACGTCGAACGGTTTGTTAAACAGAATGACACGTCGTGGAGCAGCAGGGCGGGCAGGCGCACGTCGCACATCACGCGTCGGGCGGCTGAATCGTTTATCCTGGTGAATTCGTTGAGTTGTTTTTCGCATGGGCTTTGCAGTCAGAAACATTCGGCGCATTATAACGTGAAATTGCGGTGATTGGCGTGACGGAAATATTCAAGTAGTATTGACGCGCATCTTACAAATCATTAACAAACGCCCAGGAGAGGTTAATGGAAAGCAAAGTAGTAGTTCCGGCGGAAGGTCAGAAAATCACCCTGAATCAGGGCAAGCTTACAGTGCCAAACAATCCGGTCATTCCTTACATTGAGGGTGACGGTATCGGTGTTGATGTTTCCCCGGTGATGCTGAAAGTCGTCGACGCGGCGGTGAAGAAGGCCTACAACGGCGAGCGTAAAATCTCCTGGATGGAGATTTACACGGGTGAGAAGTCAGTTGAACTCTACGGTCAGGATGTCTGGCTGCCACAGGAAACGCTCGACTTAATCAAAGAATATCGCGTGGCCATTAAAGGCCCACTGACCACCCCGGTCGGCGGCGGTATTCGTTCACTGAACGTAGCACTGCGTCAGGAGCTTGACCTCTACGTCTGCCTGCGTCCGGTACGTTACTACAAAGGCACGCCAAGCCCGGTTAAACGCCCTGAAGAGACCGACATGGTGATCTTCCGTGAAAACTCCGAAGATATCTATGCGGGTATTGAGTGGAAAGCGGGCTCTGCCGAAGCGGACAAAGTGATCAAGTTCCTGCGCGAAGAGATGGGCGTTAAGAAAATTCGCTTCCCTGAGCAGTGCGGTATCGGCGTTAAGCCGTGTTCAGAAGCGGGTACCAAACGTCTGGTCCGCGCGGCAGTGGAATACACCATCACCAACGATCGTGATTCACTGACCCTGGTTCACAAAGGCAACATCATGAAGTTCACCGAAGGCTCTTTCAAAGACTGGGGATACCAGTTAGTGAAAGACGAGTTCGGCGGCGAACTGATCGACGGCGGCCCGTGGATGAAGTTCAAAAACCCGAACACCGGCAAAGAGATCATCGTGAAAGATGTGATTGCTGATGCGTTCCTGCAACAAATCCTGCTGCGTCCGGCAGAATATGACGTTATCGCCTGTATGAACCTGAACGGTGATTACATCTCTGACGCCCTGGCGGCGCAGGTTGGCGGTATCGGTATCGCACCAGGCGCTAACATCGGTGACGAGTGCGCGCTGTTTGAAGCAACCCACGGTACAGCACCTAAGTATGCCGGTCAGGATAAAGTGAACCCAGGTTCAGTGATCCTGTCTGCAGAAATGATGCTGCGTCACATGGAGTGGTTCGAAGCGGCTGACCTGATTGTTAAAGGTGTTGAAGGCGCTATCGCTAACAAGACCGTGACTTACGATTTCGAACGCCTGATGGATGGCGCTAAGCTGCTGAAATGTTCAGAGTTTGGTGACGCGATCATCGAAAATATGTAATCGGCTTTACGTAACATATAGCCAACACGAATGTAAAAATCGTGTTGGCTTTTTTTTGACTTTTTCCTGCAAAACGCCAGCAAAATCCTTCTGCTAAACTGAACCTAAATCGTACTGTTTTATACCGCCACCACCAGTCAATCTTTGCCCCTGTCATCGTCGTATTTATCGGTCTGCGTCTGGTTTTTTATGACCAGGTAGTGCTGTATGTCCATGCCCTGTTCACGATATAACCGCTCAGCCAGTGAGCGCTGCTCGTAGAATGTTGGTGGGGTGTCATTCTCTGTCAGGCTTGTCATTTTACGTGCTTTGATTAAGCCGGTAGTGATGGAGCTGATAGTTAGCGCTTCGCAACGTTCTGCCTGTGATGTTGTGTGATGATGGTGAATCACAAGTACGAAAGCTCTGATACTGAGGTTGAGGGTTAACCAAAAAAATAGTTGCTATGAATTAGCTAATAAACCTTTTTTACAGGGCTTTATGTCAGTCGACTTGTTTAACCGATCAATTCTGGAGAATTGATCGGTTAAACAAGTCGGAGCCAAATTAAAGATGAGTATATTTTGAACATGGTTAGAGAGAGCCTGATATATGAATAGGAAAACAACGTGAAGTTAATATTATTTGGGTGTGTGATAGGGTGGATAATAATATTTTTAATAATGAGATTTTATAGAGTTTTCTTAATTTTATCTGCCAACACCAGCCCGGCTATTGCCGGGCTTTTTTTGTTCAATATGTGGCTCGTTGATTCCATGTGTCGCGGTAAATTACATTACCCTCCGTATACTTCCATGTAATCGCCTCATAACGTAATTCGAGCGTTTCGAGATGAGTACTACTCATACCGTTAGGGGCCAGATACGGCGCAACCGTTGTAAATTTTACGTTTTCCAGAATGATATTGAAATATTCTGCTTCGATGCCAGATTCCAGAATACGATACATTCGGATTATCGCTTTCTTCATGGTTCGGCCTTCGCAGACAGCGCGGTATAGGAGTGGCGTTGTTTGATCAAACTCTTTAACTATTGTAATGGGGCTGTGTACACGCGTACCTGTTAATTTTCCCCAGCTGGGATCTACAGGGATAGTTACGCCGTGTGAGAATGATTTTAATTCAATTGAGCCTAACCTTAATGGCATCTGGCAACTACCAACAATTGGTGATCCGTTTTCATCTTCAAGCCATAAATGAGCTGGTGTAGACATGTTATTTCCTTATAAAATCTTATGTTATTGCTTTCGTTTGAGCTTTAAGACTTCATATATTGATAAACTAACCATCAAAAATACAAAGAATAGAGGGATTAGCTATATAGGACTATCCGGGAAAAACATACCCTGAATCAGAGCGAACAATATGGTTAATGCTGTCGGTCCGTAATCCGAGATTAAAGATCTGGAAATTCGGCTTAAAAAATTTTAATTATAATTACCATTTCACATATCGACTAAATATATATATAACTGCTATGGCGAAAACCGGCACAAGCCAAAGCGGGGCGGTAGGAAAATAATTTATCTGAATCATTGCATAGGTTATTATTAATGCCTGTGGAGCGTATAACCCTACTAGAGATGTGAAAACTCGCCTCAGTAATCGTTTAATAATATTCAAAAGCATTATCCTATCATCCTGGTGATAATGTTTGCTATATTTTTATCCGATAGGGGTTGCTGGAAAGCACCAGCGCGTTTAAATAATGGCTCTATTAAGAAATACATCATTTCAAGTTCTTGTGTATAAAGAGCACTGTGATAAGTAGGGGACTGAATACTTAATCGATGAGCACTGTCAGCAGCGTTTTGTACGACGCCGTAAAGACCTGATAGCAAAATAATACCACCTGTAAATCGCCCTGTAAGTGCGGCCATGTCTAGATTAAAATGCAATCCGAGAGAAACGGCGGCTGCCGTCGCCAACACAAATCCGTGATTAATCAGGGAGCTAGCGGCGATATGAATATTCACCCCCATCAACAAACGTTTGATGTATTCTAACTGTTCAGATGTTTTATGGCGAAATACCTCATTAAAGTAGATTGTGAGCATTTCATAAACAATGTCTTCATGTCGCAAAATATGGTAAATACCTTTTACGAATCGAGTATCCTCAGTCTTTTGTTGCTGGCAAACATCGTTATAGGCATCGGTAAAGCAGGAAGTGTAATAGAGCGCGCGTCTGGCACCTGCACCTATAGTATCAATCTGGTTTGAGACTGCTTCTTTGACGCCTAAAAGAGCGTTGTCGAGATTTTTAGCTAAAATGTCATTTCCTTGTAAAAATCCTATTACCTGGTTGCTGTATTGCACTAGCCATTTCCTATGATCAATCCATGATTAGTGTTTTCAAATTATTAAAAAAATCTTTATATGTAAATACGTTAATCGTTTCAGTGGTGCGTTTGATCAATATAATTTGGAAGAGATGCTACAATTTTGTGATAAGTTTAACACAACGTTTAAATGGTTTTCTTTGAACAGGAGTCGGAATATGAAAAATGGATTTGAAGAAGCTATTTATAAGGCAGCATAGCCTGACATGACTATGGGCGAGGCTGTCTGGCAGCTGGTGGCCAGAGATGAAACGGTGACGCTGGAGACAATCGCCAGCGTGGTTGTGGCGCTATCAGAGCGGCGCGATAATCTGGCTGCCAGTATTGCACTGTCAGTCCTGCAGCAAGAATGGAAAACTCATCCACCGGCCTGTAAATTCAATAACTTTAATTGTTATTCAACTTTATTGCTTTGTGGCTTCTTTGCTTAAAAAACGCACTGTCAGATAAGGTCGAATCTGCTTCTTCGTATTGTGGCATCGCTTACGGGAGGAGGTGTTATGGAAGATAAATATACAACAGATGCAATCCACATCTGTCGGTTGATGTTTGGTCAAGCGGTGCTGGAATTGCTCAGCGATGATCAACTGGTAACCAAGGTTGCCCTGGAAGATAAAGTGAAGAAAATGCTTCCCGACTGCAAGCCCGAACTGGTTTACGATGTGGCTATTATGTTGCTCAAGCATAACATTCACTAAAATGTGAGGCTGGTTAAAAATCCCGGCAGCGTCAACTGCCGGGCTGACCACAAATAACCCGCTCAGTGGCGGGCTAGATTATCAGTGAATTTTTCTGCAAAACCCTAATAAATTCAAAAATCTATATAGCTTAATCCCTCACATAAAAAACAGTTTGAACTACCCCAGTTAAGTTTTTTATCGCACTAAATCAATAGATTAACCTCCTGATATTAGGGTAATGCTGCGTCACCTGGAGTGGTTCAAAGCGGCTGACCTGATTGTTAAAGGTGTTGAAGACGCTATCGCTAACAAGACCGTGACTTACGATTTCGGACGCCTGATGGATGGCGATAAACTGCTGAAATGTTCCGAGTTTGGTGACGCGATCATCGAAAATATGTAACGTCTGCTTAAGCCCACATCGCGTTAAACACGATGTGGGCTTTTTTTTGTATCCGCTTTTCACACTTTTCCATTCTCTCCTTCTTCGCCTCTTCAGCCATGACGTGGTCAGCATTGATGCTCTGCTGACTCAGTAAATAAGGGGCGATTAGCGTCCCCTTCAACGTATGACTGAATTACTTTTCATTATCAACATCCTGAAAAATTCTTACCTGCGACTGAATATTTTAATATTTCTGCAAAATGCATTATCTGATGCCACTACAAAAGAAACCGTGAACGCAAAACTGGCATCTGTTTGTGACTGAATATCGTTACTGTAATAGCTCACTCATAAGGAGGATTTATGGACGCTAATTATACAAAAGACGCGATTTATATCTGTCGCCTGATGTTTGGGCAGGCTGTGCTGGAATTATTAGCAGATAATCAGCCAGTAACTAACCGCGCACTGGAAGCAAAGATAAAGGTAATGTTACCTGATGCGCAGCCTGCAATGATTTATAATGTTGCTCTTGATCTGTTGAACGACACTCTTTGTTAATAACCCCTGCTTCAGGTCAGTGCCCGGCATTAACGGTTACGCGCCAGGCTCTCCGCGCGTTTCACAGGATTCATTTTTGTAATCTGTGCCGCAAAATAAACAGTTCAGCATGATCCCGCTGCCGCAGGAGTGTACTCTTCTGCCGATACACAGGGAGAATATTATGGATGATGAGGCTGTAAGTGATGCCATTGCGGCATGTCGACTGCTGTTTGGTCAGGCTGTGATGGAAATTGTGGCTGAAGATAAGCCGGTAACCCGCGAGGCCATTACTGAAAAAATTCACCGCATGTTCACCGGCATTGAACCTGAACCCGTTATGAGGCTGGCCATCAGCCTGCTGAAAAATAGCGCCAGCTAATATAACGGTAATGTAACCACCACGTCAGGCCGCCATTCGCGGCCTTTCCTCCTTCTTTACGCTGACGCCTTAGCATGGGTGTTGTTAAATCAATCATCCGGCGGATGCGTGAGGCATTTCACTTGCCTGAAAAGCACCCATCGGCTTTCCACAATACGGCGACCATGGAACCAACCTCAATCTGCGCTGACTAATTTGCTGACTTATGCCGTTACGTTAGCGCTTCAGAGACGTTAATTGTGCGAGTCTCACTTTTATTCAGCCAGAACGGCGTAGCCTGTGCGCAGAGGATGTCAGACATGCGGGTTTTAATTATTTGTCGGGATAATATTGGCGATACCTTGCTGACCACGCCGCTCATCAGTGCGCTGGCGCAGTCGGGCCAGTATGAGGTCGATGTACTGACTAACAACTACGCTGCGCCCGTGTTACAGCATAATCCCGATATCCGGCAGCTCTTCTATTACACCAAGTTGCATCACCGTGAGGCAGGGCAGGGACGACTGGCCTGTGTGTTACAGCGACTGAAGCTGATGCTGAATCTGAAAAAGCAACGTTACGACATAGTGATTCTGGCCAAAAGCCGCTGGGATCAGCATGGCCTGAAGTGGGTTAAAATCGTACGTCCCGCCAGAGTGATCGCGCTGGGGAAGCAGCCGCATCCGCTGATCAGCGATTTACTGCCGCCGCCCAGCCAGTCACCCTGTCATATCAGCGAAACCCTGTTTAGCCTGGGGAGGGATTTGCGTCTCAGCGCCACTGCGCCAGGTAAACTGACCCTGCGGCCGGATGCGGCTATTGCGGCCAGCCTGCGAGACACCTGTGCGATTGATTCTGCTCTTCCGATCTATGCACTCCAGATCAGCGCCCGTAAGCCAAGTCAGCAGTGGGAAGCCACGCGGTTTGCCGGGCTGGCGGAGAAGATCGCGGCGCATCATCCCTGCCAGATCATGCTGCTCTGGTCACCTGGCAGCCGCGATAATCCGCGTCATCCGGGGGATGATGAAAAAGCGCGTGAAATCATGGCGCTCTGTCCGCACCTGCCGATAAAGGCGGTAGCAACTACCAGCCTGCCACAGCTGATTGCGGCTATGTCGTTATGTCAGGGGCTGGTGAGCAGTGATGGCGGAGCAATGCACATCGGTGCCGCACTGGGCCTGCCGGTGGTGGCGCTGTTTGGTGACAGCGATCCGGCGTGCTGGCATCCGTGGAAGGTCAACTATCAGGTGCTGCAACCGGCGTCACGTGAGGTCAACGCGTTGAGCAGCCGCGAGGTCTATGATGCCTTCGTCCATATGATTATTCAGTAATCTGCTTCAGGCCAGCGTCCACGGCTGGCCGCTTCACATAACATCGCGACCGTTACGGGACAATATCCGCCAGATTTAAACCACTTCATTGGTGTCATTCGCCGCAGGTGCGCCGCCGGAAAATAGCGGGCATCATCATAATGCTCAGAGCAGACGTTGAACGTGGCAAAAAAATCATTCATCAGAATCGCAAACTCCACTTCATTCAGTGGCAGCTGCTGCAGATGAAAACCCGCCCGATCCACTTTCCGGAACCCGCCCAGGGCGGTTGGCTGATTGTGGTATTCAATCAGCGCCATAATGGCGTGAGAAAGCTCGTTCATTACCCCACCAGTTTCGCCACGGCCTGCTCGACTTCTTCAGCCTTGATCGACGCCATCGGATGCTGTGTCGCCGTTTTATCCGGGCGATGAATAACAATATGGCGATCGCTGTCCTGGCAGGGGCCGGTATAGCGTGGATTGGCGGTAGAGAACAGGCTGACCGTTGGCGTCTGTGCCGCCACGGCGATGTGCAGTGGGCCGGTATCGCCGGTGACCAGCACGTTCAGCGTGCGGATCAGCGTAATCAGGCCGCTGAGATTCGTTTTGCCCGCCATTGGCGTCACACGCTTACGGCAGTGCAGCGGCAGGCTTTCGATAAATTGTTTCTCAAGAGGCTGCTCAGCAGCCGTACCGGTGACAATGATTTCAGCGTCAGGCCAGCGTTCGAGCAACGCGGTCGCCAGCTGGCTGAATGAAGCCAGCGGCCAGCGGCGAATATCTTTTGATGCGCCTAAATGAAAACCGATACGGCGATGGCTGGCCGTTGCAGCCGAGCTGCTCGTTACCTCGGGAAGATGCATCCGGGTCTGCTCTGTCTCTGCACCCAGCGCTTCAATCAGTTTCAGCTTACGCTTAATGGTGTGGTCGTCGAAATAACCTGAATAGTGATCAAGATATTTATTCAGTACAGGGGATTCGCTGCCGTAATGATCGCGCACAATTGCTTTACTGCCGGTCAGCACCGAACTCATAATATCGTAAGGGAAATGGGCGTGTAATATCACTGACAGATCAGGTTTCTGGCGACGCAGTTTGAAAAATAGCGGCAGGAAATTCGCCACTTTGTTATCCCAGATATAGATCTTATCGAACCAGTTATAACGACTGACCAGATCCTTATTTTTCTTGCTGGAAACCAGAATAAATTTGCTGGTGGGAAAGCGATTTTTCAGGCTCCAGATAGCCGGCGTATTCATCAGAAAATCGCCCAGTGCCGTGGTGGAGTAAATCACGACTGTGCCGGGTGTCAGGGCCTGCAGGGCCTGCAGTTTTGTTCTGCCTGAAAATCGAGAATAAAGCGTTAAAAGTCGGTCTATCAGATAAATCTTTCTTTTCTTCACGGCTGAATTCTCTTTAATGCATCAATAATATTAAACAAAAGGTGTTGTGCATTATTAGAGAATATTCTTACGTCTAAAGTTCAGTAGGGAGAAATATTTTTTATTCTCCGTAGAATATTTGTTTAAACTGTTTCCACATTTTTAGTGTTGTTTATTCAGGGTATATATACAAAATTGTGTAAAAGAGGTAGGAAATTAGCGAAAAGAATTGGGACAATTCTTATAATAATGATATTCCATATTTTTAATCCCGCACTTAATTACTAGCAGGTTAACTATCAGAGGATTTATTTTACGGGTGCTATTCAATATAAAAAAAGAGAAACAAACCCCGGCACGCGTGCCGGGGCAGGGTATTACGACTGAGGCTGACCCACCGGGCCTGAACCCAGGGTGCCGCCCGGTGATGACTGGCCACTTGGCGCATGGGGACGGCCATCTTCTTTAATCGCGTCGCTTTTATGTGAGCAGCCCGCCAGAGAGGTTAAGGTCGCTGCCACCAGCAGCAAAGCAGGTATCGTTTTCATAAGGTCACCTTGATGTTGTCAGAAAGAGAACGTAATTAAGACTGAAGACTCACCGTGAGCTGGCCTGTGAAGGCTTATCTTTCAGATGTTTCTCAGCATGCAGTCAGCTAAAGCCAAAAAAAACGGAAGCCAGTGGCTCCCGTTCTGTCGACGTGTGGCGGTATTACTTACGACCCAGCAGGAAGCCGATAAATACGCCAACGCCTGCAGCAATGGCCAGACCGGCAGCAGGATTGGACTGAACCTGATCGCGAATGGTCTCAGCAGCATCACGTGCAGCATAGCTTGCCTGATTGGTGTAACGACGCGCTGCGCCTTTAGCCTGATGCTCAGATGAACCGGTTGCTGCACCCCATTGTTCCTGAACTGCGCCAGCGGCTTCTTTTACTTTATCTTCGATTTTTCCTGACATTTAAATGCTCCTTGGTTTTGAGTAAGACTCTCAAAGCGTAGCAAAGATAGTGAGTTCTGCTCCGCCAGCGCCCGATAAGGGCCTAAAAAATCATTTCCGGCTGTTAATGGCGCTGCATTTGCGGGCCCGCCATTTCCTGTCTAGCCTTTTGAGAAGAAAGTCACAGCCGGAGGAGAAACGATGAAACGTGATGCACTGAATGATGATGACTATGATGAAGTCTGCCGCGTTATTGGCGATGCAGTCATTGTGCTGATGGAGCGCGGTCATGACACCCGGCGTGGCGAAATCTACGACCTGCTTAAGCGTATCCGCCAGCAGCGCGCCCACAGTGAACGGGATGAGCAGCGGATGCTGGATCACGCTATCCGGCTGGTTAAATCTGACGTGTAGCGAAGTGTGGAAGCGTTGCGCTATTGCAGCAGCACGCCCTGAATCAGGCTGGCCTCAACAATCTCCACCTCATCCATTTTCAGCGCCTGCATAAACCCTTCCACCAGTAACAGGTTACTCACGTCAGTGGCGCGGTAGTCACCCTGCAATTCGCTGTCGCCTTTCCAGACCTGCTGCTGCGAGAGCTGGCTCAGGGTCGCCAGCATATAGTGGTTGGGTTTACCCGGTAACTGATTGCGAATCGAAAAACCGTGTACGCCTCCGATCCCAATCACCCGACGACCGGCCACATCCTGTTTGATCTGGGGGCTGACTTCGTTAGTCGCGTAAAACTGCACAAAGCGCAGCACCGACTGCCGCCAGGAACCAATCGGGTTGGGCGATTTAGCCTCCGGGCTGTTCTTCAGCACCGTCAGGATAAAGTTTTTCAGCGTCACTGAGGCCAGTCTGCCCTGGTAAATATCCGCTACCGGCTTGCCCGCCTGCTGTCGCCATGCCGTCATCTGCATTGACCCACCGCCAATATCCCAGACCAGCAACTGCTCATCCCGTACTGCCGGATCGTTAAGCGCGGCTTTGGCAGAGAGAAAGCCAAGCATCGCTTCCTGCTGCTGCGAAATAATGCTGATTTGCGCACCACTCTGGCGCTGCAACTGTTCAATTACGGCCTGACCGTTGCTGGCATTGCGAAACACTGCCGTCGCCACGCCGCTGATTCGCTGTGGATGAAAGCGCTGTGCGTGCGCGACCAGCTGCTGCAGTGCGGCGGCACCTTCGTGGGTGACTGCCGGACTCAGCTGGTTATCCGCTGAATGGGCTAATGCGTCGTTCCAGGCCACGGCGCGCTGATCCTGATACAGCACTTTTTCGATACGCTGCTGGCAGACATTGACGCGCGCCACCGCAATTTTGGTGGTACCGGAACCGATATCCAGACCGGCGCGGATTTGCTGGCAGCGATCGGCCTGGGCCGACGCGGCAAAAAACAGCGAGCAGAACAGCGTAAAAACAGACAGCGCAGCAGAACGCATAGCGACTCCGGGAGAAGTGGGGATCAGAGCGAACGGCCGGCGATGCAGGTCGGATAGACGCTCACCAGGAAATGACGCAGATGGTCAAAACACCATTCGGCGTCATCGGCCTGCGGACAATAGAACTGGATGGTAATTTTTTCGTAATCGCGCTGACGCTGATGCAGCGGCGACCAGCTCCAGTCGAGTACCGAACGGGCATAGTTGACCAGTGTCCCGGCGGGCAGTTGATGTTGCTGCTCCTGTCCGGTCAGGTAATGGTGAAAGCTCGCCTCCAGCTGCAGGGCTTCCTGGTGACCGTGCTGCGGCAGGTCGGGACGAAAAGCCACATCGATAAAACCACAGACCGCATCTTCCTGCTGCTGCCAGTCACAGGCCAGGGTCATAAACAGCCCCTCCTGCAAATTAACCTCCTCGACCAGTCGCCGCAGATTCGCTGAGCGATTCAGTACGACGATCTCTTCAAGGCGACCGGTTTCCAGCGTCAGATCAAAGCCACAGGGATTAACCGAGCCATCCGCATTGCGCGTAGCGGGGAAGGGGAAGTCGATATAACCGTTGTTATCCAGACGCTTTTCCATCGGGGAACCCTGCTGCTTGACGTTTCCTGACAATAAACCATCTGGCAGCAGGATTCATCCCTTATGGACAGGTCCAGGTGATTTGGGTGTCCTGATAAGGATTAATCAGGCGGAACTGCTTATCTGACAGGCGCTGCGCAAAGTAACCTTCACGCGTCACGGCGGAGGGGACATATTTAAACCGATCCAGCGACTGCAGCGGGCCACTGTTAACGCTGACATTGTCTCGTGTCACGGTAAAGCTGTTAACCAGGTCAAAAATCACGCCCTGTGTCTGTCCCATCGACTGACCATAAATTGTCGAGACCTCACCCGGACATTCCACCCCTTTCGGGCCAGATGAACATCCAGTCACCAACGCGATGAGGATAAAAATGCTGAGTCGCATCATGATTTTCTACCTGCTTCAATCCCTGGGAGTGTCGTGGCGCAGAGTCTATCCTGTTGCACCACCAATCACGTAATTATAGCAGTTTCCGCTACGCTTCCTGTTTGTGATTTGTTTAATCGTTAAGCAACAGGAATGTAAAGGGGTGACTTTGCTTATCAATAAACGGTATTCTTGGCTCCTTTGCGCACCACTTAGGCAAATCCAGGGATAAATGATGAAAGAAGAAGAAGCAAGTCTAATGATTATTCGCCACGCGATTGACGAGCTGGAAGCCGATAAGAAGCAACAGGTGCTCGCCTGCTCAGCGAATATTCGTGCAGCCATGCAGGCTTATGATAGCGAAAATGCCGGGCTGGCGCTGATGTTAGTGGCCGCCGAGGTCGCTGCCGAATAGTCACAATCCGGCCAGGCGGGTACGCTGTCAGGCTGGCCGGATTACTTTATCTTTTCTCAACTTTCAGGTTTTTTCGCACACCGATTCCACCTTTTAATGGTCTTAGTCACGCTCCCCTCACGCCTCTCCTCTGGTTTTTCTATGTTAAGCTAAGAAAATTCTCAATGAAATCAGTGGAGACACAGCATGAAGGCAGCGTTAATTGCCCTGGGCCTGCTGGCCTGTCATATCGCACCCGCCTGGAGTGAAACCGAATTTCAGCTTAACTGTCCCGGTCGGCCGACCATGACAGTTTCACGTGCCGAATATGGTTTAACCACCCTGATGTGGCCGGAAAATCATTTCCAGATTGCCGCCGGTCAGCAGCGAACCCGCTTAGAAGCGGGCGATCAGGTGGCGATTACCCGCTTTCGCAATGGCGATCAGCTGATTGTGAACCAGCGCAGCCAGGCAACCTTCTTTGTTTACCGCGACAGCGATAAACTGCTGCCCTGCAGCCGCAGCGAAAAACGCGATGTGGATGCGCTGACCCTGGAGCGTTACGACGATCGTCAGCGTTCCGACAGTTAACCCCCTGGAGCCACTATGCAACCTGAGATTACCGACAACGTTACTGCGCAGGATCTGGATGAGGTCAGGCTGGCTCTCAATGCCTTCAACAGCAAATTTATTGATGTGAATACGATCAGGTCAATTGGCGTGTTTATCCGTGATGAGCAGGGTAAAAAGCTGGCCGGACTGACCGGCTCAACGACCGGTAACTGGCTGCGGATTGATATGCTCTGGGTGAGTGAGGCGCTACGCGGGCAGGGGGCAGGCAGCAGGCTGATTCAGGCTGCCGAGCAGGAGGCGCGGGATCGCGGCTGCCGCTATGCACAGGTAGATACCGCCAGTTTTCAGGCGCGGCCGTTTTACGAAAAACTCGGCTATACCCTGCGGCTTACACTGGCGAACTACATGGATCATCATCAGCGGCACTATCTGACCAAAGAACTGTAATCAGAACAGCGGATTTTCCCGCAGATCCAGGGGATGCTGTTCAGCTTCATCAATGGCAGCCAGCCAGCTTTGCAGCGTCACTTTTTTCCAGGAAAGATGGCCGCGCGTGGTACTCATCAGTACCACGTCGGGACGTAGCGAGCGATAAAATTCCAGCGTCTGACTCAGCTCAGCCGGATTACTGTCCGGCACCAGCACCGTGATCCAGTTGTCATGAGAGCGGGTCACGGTATCGCCGACAAACAGATAGGTTAGCCCCAGCGGCGAGGTATAGAGAAAGCTGCAACTACCCGGCGTGTGTCCGGGCGTTGGCAGCAGATGGAAATCGCCGAAATGTGTCTCCGGCTGCGAAAAGGTGTCATCCGGCTCCGCAAAACGACTGATAGGGCCTAATGAGCGGCTGTGGCAGTAAAGCGCGCTGCTAAACCGCTGCTGGATCACTGCCGCACCGGGCGCGGATTCGTGCCAGTGGGTCAGATAGTGACGGATCACGCCGCCGGTATCGGCAATCACTTCATGATCGAGCGGATTTTCTACGCGGCCAATCAGCAGATTGCCGCGCGGGTGACGCAGCATAAAGCCATGCATCATCAGGTCATTAACGGCATCTTCCACCGGGAATTCCGGGGTTGAGATCCACAAATCGTCATACAACGGCTTCAATGTCGATCTCCTGAAACGCTCTCTATTCCCGCAGGACGGGATGCCCGGTCGCCTGCAAATGGGCGTTGCCCTGGCTGACCGCTAATCGTGCGCTGGCGCCCAGCGGCAGTGTGACGGTGTCAGCGGCATGTCCAAAATCTAATCCACAGATCACCGGCAGATCGGTAGTATCACGCACGCGCTGCCAGACGGTACTGAAATCAAACCCATTGTCATAGTCCGACAGGGTTGTGCTGGTGAAGCTGCCTGTGACGATTGCCCGCTGTCGCGCCAGAATGCCGCTCTGCTCCAGCTGAATCAGCATGCGTTCAATGCGGAACGGATGCTCATTGACATCTTCTATCACCAGAATGCCGTTCTCAATCTGCGGCATCCACGGCGTGCCGATCAGAGAGCAGATCATCGCCAGATTTCCGCCCCACAGCGTACCCTGCCAGTCACCCTGATCTGGCGTTTCGCTCTGCCATTTCACCTCTACTGTAGGTGATGTCAGTGCCTGCCAGAAGTGGTGCAGGGTAAATTCAGATAAGGTCGCGGCACCGAAGTTACCGGCCAGCATCGGTGCACTGAAGGTAATCAGGCCGACCTGCGCCAGCAGAGCCAGCTGAATCGCGGTAAAGTCGCTGTGGCCGCACAGCGCCAGCGGCTGATTCAGCAGACGGCGTTGCAGGGCGACGTAGTCGATGGACGCCAGTAACCGGCTGGCCCCATAACCGCCGCGCACCGCCAGCACCACGTCGGGCAGCGTAGTGAGGCTGGCAAGCTGGTTGATATCCTCAAGGCGCTCTGCGTCCGTTCCGGCGAAGCGCTGAAAACGGCGGGTGATCACCTGCTCGTTCTCCACCTGATGGCCCGCCGCGCGCAGTCGTGCAATGCCCTGCAGTGCCGCAGGCTGATTATGACAGTAACCGGAGGGGGAGATAAGACGAACTGAACGTGAAATCATCATACTTTCCTGCTGTTAGCGCACATGACTGACGGCGATGATGGCGAAAAAGCCCGCTGAAGTCACGGTGCGCGCCGCATAATCGTGTATTTAGGATAAACGGTAATTTTGCTCTCAGGCTGCCTGGGTATGATAGCATTCGCCACAATCGCGATGAGACGAAAAATTGCTGAAAATCCGACACCTTATACTCTCGGCGTTACTCCTGACTGGCTGTGCCAGCGAGCCACCGCACCATGCCGTTAAGCAGCGCAACACGCCGTTAACGCAGGCACCGCCTTCCAGCGTCAATGGAACCTGGGCCATGTTTACCGAAGATGCCGCCAGTCATTATGGCGTTGATGAGAAGTTGATCAGCGCCATTATCAGTGTCGAATCGGGTGGAAATCCGGGCGTAGTGAGCCGTTCCAATGCGGTCGGGCTGATGCAGATTAAAGCGTCGACCGCGGGACGTGAAGTCTATCGCACGCTGGGCCGCCGGGGTCAGCCGTCGAATGCCGAGTTGCGCGATCCGGCCAAAAATATTGATATCGGCACCGCCTATATCCGCATCCTGCAGGACTCTGCGCTGTCGGGCATCCGCGATCCGCTGACCCTGCGCTACGCCACCATCGTCTCTTATGCCAACGGTGCCGGTGCGCTGCTGCGAACATTTTCCCGCGACCGCGATCGGGCCATTGCGATGATCAACGCTATGTCACCGGATGAGTTCTATCAGCATGTGCAGAACAGGCATCCGGCGGCGCAGGCACCGCGCTATCTCTGGAAAGTCACCACCGCTTACCGCACCATCTGACCGGTTTTGACTACGACTGCGGCGTGAGCAGCAGCCGGGCCGTGGGATAGTCAATAATCAGCACCTTGATATAACCGCCCAATAGCGCACCGCGAATCGCCTGCGCTTTCTCCCGTCCGCCAGCCAGTCCGACGACCTGCGCGCACTGTTTCACCTGCGCCAGTTCCATTCCGATCACCGGATCTTCTTCAGCTTTCAATACCGGCTGGCCACAGGCGTCAAAATAGTGCAGGCAGATATCACCGACCGCACCGCGTGCCGCCAGCGTCTGCAGCATTTTGCCATCGTAGTAGTTGCCAGAATTGCGCAGCAGCGCTGACGGCTCCAGATCGCCGATGCCGACAATCGCCAGATCGACCTGCTCAAATTTACTCAGCACTTCGGCAACCTCGGCATTGGCCGACAGCCGCTGGCGATCGCTGACCGAATGCTCAATCGACTGCGACGGCAGTAGCCAGGCAGGGCAGTTCAGCAGCGCCGCCAGATTCTGGGTCAGAATGGTGGCCTGCACGTTGCCGTTGGCTCCGACGCCGCCCAGCAGCTGGATCACGCCCTTACAGGCGCTGTTGAGCGGATGCAGTGCATCCACCATCGCCCGGATAGTGCCGCTCCACGACGAAATACCAATCAGCTCATCGTTGCGCAGCCGGGTCTCCAGATAGTGAGCAGCCGCCGAACCAATCGCCTGTTTAATCTGCAGCGGCGAGGCCTGATCCGGCACATCCACCACAATCGCCTGCGGCAGGTTGTAGGTCTGCTCAATCGCCTTTTCCAGTTCCGGATAGACGTTGGCCGGTGGCACCACGCTAATCTTGACCACACCCTCTTTCACGCTGCGATTAAGAATGCGTGAGACAAATGATTGCGATAGGGTCAGCGACTGCGCGATCTCTGACTGCTTCAGCCCTTCGACATAGTAAAGCGTGGCAATCTTCACCATCAGTCGCTGTTCATCCTGTTTTGCCATCGGTTTTTCCCTCTCTGAATCTGCCCGGTATTGTTAACCAGGATGATCAAAATCACAACGCAGGCTAATTTGTGATCGTTTTCGCTTTTTAACGATCGCGCATTGGACGGCGCGTCAGCGCAGGCGCATAGTCATTATGCATATAAAATCGCGTGTGAATATATATTCAAGCGGAGAGAAACAATGACGCGTCCTCTGATTAAACTGACCCTGCTGGCTTCGATGTTCGCTTTTTCTGCAACGGCGCTGGCGGCAGAGCAAGGCCTGCTGGCGATTATTACCCCATCCCATGACAACCCGTTTTTTAAAGCCGAGGCAGAAGGCGCGTTAGCTAAAGCCAAAGAGCTGGGTTATGCCACGCTGGTAGCGTCGCACGACGATGACGTTAACAAGCAAAACCAGCTGATTGAGACCGCGATTGCGCGCAAAGCCAAAGCGATCATTCTGGATAACGCCGGCGCGGACGCCACCGTCGGGCCGGTGCAGAAAGCCAAAGATGCCGGTATCCCGACCTTTCTGATTGACCGTGAGATCAACAAAACCGGTATCGCCGTGGCGCAGATCGTCTCCAATAACTATCAGGGTGCGCAGCTGGGTGCAGAGAAATTTGCAAAGTTGCTGGGCGGCAAAGGCGAGTACGTTGAACTGCTGGGCAAGGAGTCTGACACCAACGCGGGCGTGCGGTCGCAGGGCTATCACGACGTACTGGATGACTACACCGACCTGAAAATGGTGGCGCAGCAAAGCGCTAACTGGAGCCAGACCGAAGCCTTCAGCCGCATGGAAACCCTGCTGCAGAAGCACCCCAACATCGTCGGTGTGATCTCCGGTAACGACACCATGGCGCTGGGTGCGGAAGCCGCGCTGAAAGCCGCCGGGAAAACCTCGGTCATCGTGGTGGGTTTTGACGGCAGCGACTACACCCGCGATTCGATCCTCAACAAAGGCAACATCAAAGCGACGGTACTGCAACCGGGCTGGGATCAGGCGCAGATGGCGGTCACGCAGGCGGACTACTACCTGAAGAACGGCAAAGCGCAGAAACAGGAGAAGCAGCTGATGGACTGTGTGCTGATTGACGACAGCAACGCCGCTAAGCTGAAAAACTTCAACCTGGCGAAATAACCATGAAACGGATACTGGCGGTTTTGACCGGTATGGCGCTGCTCAGCGCCTGCACCGTGGTGGATCTGGATGCGCACGGTAACCCGATTCTGCCGAAAGATCCGCACGCGAAACCCAGCTATACCACCCAGACGCCGCAGCAGATTGCGGAGGAGACCTGGCAGCCGCGGGTCATGACCACCGCGAACAGCCACGCACTGAGCTGGGCCGACATGGAGGCGAAAAGTCAGACGGTTAAACCCGGGGGGCGTGAAAGCGTCTTCGTACGGGCCAGCGGGACGGCCAGCGCCCTGGATGAGAGTAATCCGCGTGAACGCACGCTAACGCTGACGATCAACGGTAAACCGGTGGCAGTCAGCGTCGGGCCGGTGCTGCGCAGCAACGCTATTCGCGACGCCGCCGGGTTCCGTTTCGAGGAGTTTACGAATCAGGTGCAGTACGCCCAGCTGACGCGGGCGCTGAACCGTCACGCGGTGAAGCAGCTGCCGCCGCTGGATGCCAGCTGGGTCAACCAGCCGGTGCAGGCGCTGCTGGCGGTGAGCATCGGTCACAACAGCGTTGAAGAGGTGGTGGCGGTTGAGCTGAAGCGGGGGACGCCCTGATGAACGATGAGATCATACTGCGGGCCGAACAGATATCGATGCTGTTTCCCGGCACGCTGGCGCTGGATCGCGTCGACTACCGGGTCTGGCGCGGCAAAGTTAACGTCATCATCGGTGAAAACGGGGCGGGAAAATCGACCCTGATGAAGATTCTGGCCGGGGTACAGCAGCCCACCGCCGGTTCGCTGTTCCTGAATGGCGAGCCGCTGACGCTGAGCAGCACCCGTGACGCCGCCCGGCACGGTATCGGCATGGTGCATCAGGAGCTGAATCTGTTTGAAAACCTCACGGTGGCGGAGAACCTCTTTCTGGGCCGGGAGATCCAGCGCGGCCTGTTACCCATCAATGAGGCGGAGCAGGCACGCCGCACCGCCGCACTGATGGCACGACTCGACCAGCCGATTTCGCCCACTGAGCGGGTCGGCAATCTCAAAGTGGGTCAGCAGCAGCTGGTGGAGATCGCCAAAGCGCTGGCAGAAGATGCAGACATTCTGATCCTCGACGAGCCGACCTCTGCGCTGAGCAAAACCGAAGTGGAGATCCTGTTCCGGGTGATCCGCGACCTGACGCAGCAGGGCGTGACCCTTATCTATATCTCCCACCGGCTGGAGGAGTTGATGGCAATTGGTGACGTGATTACCATTCTGCGCGACGGACGTTTCCAGGCGGAAGCACCGGTCAGCACCATTGATGTGCCATGGATCGTGCGCGAGATGCTGGGCAGTGAGCCGGTCACGACCTTTTTGCCGGATGAGCGTGAGTTTGGCGCGCCGGTGCTGGAAGCACAGCATATTACCTGCGTCAGCCCCAACGGCAATACGCTGGTCGATGATGTCAGTTTTCAGGTGCGTGCCGGCGAAATTGTCGGGATCTACGGACTGATGGGCGCGGGTCGCACCGAACTGTTTGAGTGTCTGCTCGGCAGCCAGCGTCACTATCTCGGCAAGCTGTGGCTCGACAGTAAACCGCTGCCAATCCGTCTGCCGACCGCCGATCGCATCCGCATGGGCATGAGTCTGGTGCCGGAAGATCGCAAACGCGCCGGGATTTTCCCGGTCTCGTCGGTCGCCAGTAATCTCACCATCGCCAGCCTGTGGCGGCGGCTGTCGCGCCGTTTTGCCATAGCGCATCAGGCGGAGCTGCAGGCGGTGAACCAGACGGTGGGCAACCTGGCGATCAAAATCTCTTCGCCGGACGTCGCCATCAGCGCACTCAGCGGCGGCAACCAGCAGAAAGTGGTGATTGGCCGTGCGCTGCTGACCAATCCGCGCCTGCTGCTGCTGGATGAGCCGAGCCGCGGCATTGACGTCGGGGCCAAAGCCGAGGTGTTTCGCACCATGGTGGCGCTGTCGCAGCAGGGCATCGCCGTGCTGTTCTCCACCTCAGATCTGAAAGAGATTATGGCGGTAGCCGATCGCATCCTGGTGATGTCGGGCGGCAAACTTACGGCTGATCTTCCCCGCGACCAGGCGGAAGAGGCAGCGCTGGTGAAAGCAAGTGCGCAGGGGTTCTGAGCATGAAAAGCAATAACAGCGTCGCGCTGAACACGCTTCCGGCTAAGGCATTCAGTTCACGCGAAAGCATTCTGCTGCTGCTTCTGAAACTGCGCACCTTTATTGCGCTGATTCTGATTGTCAGCTTCTTCGCCATCACCGTGCCGGACTTTCTCGCCACCGGCAGCCTGGTGATCATGGTGAAGCATATCGCCATCAACGCCTTTCTGGCGCTGGGCATCACCTTTGTCATTATCACTGCGGGGATCGACCTGTCGATTGGGGCCACCTTAGGGCTGTGCGGCATGATCGCCGGCTGGCTGATCACTAAAGGGATTGTGCTGCCGATGTTTGGCATCGCTATCTTTCCCAGTGTCTGGGTGATTGTGCCGGTGGTGCTGTTTATCGGCGCGCTGATTGGCGCGGGCAATGGCTGGATCATTACCCGCTACAACGTGGCCCCCTTTATCTGCACTCTCGGCACCATGTATATCCTGCGCGGCGCGGCCATGCTCACCTCCGGCGGCGAGACCTTTCCCGGTTTACAGGGTAATCCGCTACTGGGCAATACCGGCTTCGATCGGATTGGTGCGGGGACGTTACTCGGGCTGCCGTATGCCATCTGGATGATGGTGCTGCTGGCGCTGGTCATCGGCTATATCGCCCGTCGTCTGCCGTTTGGCCGTCAGGTCTATGCCATCGGCGACAACGAGCGTGCTGCTGAACTGTCGGGTGTGAAAACCCGGCAGGTGAAAATTCTGGTCTACACCCTGTCGGGCTTCTGCGCAGCCATTGCCGGCATCGTGGTCTCATCGCAACTGGTCGCCAGCCATCCGGCGAACGGCACCGCGTTTGAGATGAACGCGATTGCCGCCGTGGTGCTGGGCGGCACGTCGCTGGCGGGCGGACGCGGCACCATTGTCGGCACGCTGATTGGGGCGTTTGTCATCGGCTTTCTGGCGGATGGCCTGATCATGATGGGCGTCAGCGAATTCTGGCAGATGGTCATTAAGGGTATTGTCATCATCATTGCGGTCATTATCGATCAGACTCAGAGCCGGATGCAGCAGAAGGCGGCGGTGGTGGCACAGAAAGCATTAATCGAGGAGGGCACACCGGCAAAACCCTGATCGCGCTGAGTCGGGCAGGCCGGACTGCTGCATGTTTCTGCTCACGGGGATGGCCTGCCCGGTCAGACGCGCAGAGTGGCAGACAGAAGGGCGTGCCAGTGTAAGGCACGTATTTTTGGCAGAAATTTTTTTAACCGACGTGAATATATATTCATAAACGATTTAAAATTCAGAGGTAGTGTATGAATCCTTTCAATCTTCCGGTCGAAGACCTTGAGCGTCGGGCGCGTGCTATCCGTCGTCGCATCATCCAGCTAAATGCGGGTAGCCCGGCAGGCGGTCATACCGGTGCCGATCTGTCACAGGTGGAGATCCTCACCGCGCTCTACTTCCGCATCCTGAACTGCGCCCCGGATCGCACGGACGACGATCAGCGTGACATCTACATCCAGTCTAAAGGACACGCGGTGGGCGGCTATTACTGCGTGCTGGCGGAGGCGGGCTACTTTCCAACCGACTGGCTGGCAACCTATCAGCATGCCGACTCACATCTGCCCGGCCATCCGGTGCGGCAGAAAACGCCTGGCGTTGAGCTAAACACCGGCGCGCTGGGTCACGGCCTGCCGGTGGCGGTGGGCATCGCTATCGCAGCGAAAAAAGATAACAGCTCGCGCCGCATCTTTGTGGTGACCGGCGACGGGGAACTGGCCGAAGGCAGCAACTGGGAGGCGGCACTGGTCGCGGCACATTACGGCCTCGACAACCTGATCATCATTAATGACAAGAACAAGCTGCAACTGGCGGGCGCGACCCGCGACATCATGAACACCGATCCGCTGCCGGAAAAATGGCGTGCCTTCGGGCTGGAGGTTACCGAATGCAACGGCAATGAGATGGCGGCGGTCGTCGACACCATTGAAAACCTGCCGAAGAACGGCAAGCCGCAGGTCATTGTCGCGCATACCGAAAAGGGCTTTGGTATCTCCTTTATTCAGAGCAAAGCCGAATGGCATCACCGGGTGCCGAAAGGCGAAGAGATTGCGCTGGCACTGGAGGAACTGAAAGATGAGTAATGCACAACATTTAGCAAGCGTCATGGTGACGGCTTTCATCGACGCGGTGAATCGCGGCGTGGATCTGGTGCCGGTGGTAGCTGACTCCACCTCAACCGCCAAAATCTCCCCCTTTATTAAGGCGTTTCCCGACAGGCTGATCAACGTCGGCATCGCCGAGCAGACGCTGGTGGGCACAGCGGCGGGGCTGGCGCTGGGTGGCAAAGTTGCGGTGACCTGTAACGCCGCGCCGTTTCTGGTATCACGCGCCAATGAGCAGGTGAAAGTTGACGTCTGTTACAACAACACCAACGTCAAACTGTTCGGGCTGAATGCCGGGGCCAGCTATGGCCCGTTAGCCAGCACCCACCACAGCATTGATGATATCGCGGTGATGCGCGGTTTCGGCAACATCGAGATCTATGCACCTTCCTGCCCGCTGGAGTGCCGCCAGATCATCGACTACGCCCTTGAGCATGTCGGCCCGGTTTATATCCGTCTGGATGGCAAAGATCTGCCGCAGCTGCATGACGAAAACTACCGGTTCAGGCCGGGCGCGATCGACCTGTTACGGGAAGGCAGCGACATCGCGCTGGTGGCAATGGGCTCAACGGTTCACGAGGTGGTTCACGCCGCTGAGCAACTGGCTGAACAGGGCATTTCAGCCGGTGTGATCGCGGTTCCATCGATTCGTCCCTGTGATACCCAACAGCTGCGCAACCTGTTAAATCACTACCCAGCGGTGATTACCGTAGAAGAGCACAACGTCAATGGTGGTGTCGGCAGCCTGGTGGCCGAGGTGCTGGCGGAGGGCGGCTGCGGCATCCCGCTGTTACGGCTCGGCATTCCGGATGGCGAATATGCGATTGCCGGCGATCGCGCCTCGACCCGCGCCCGTCATGGCATTGATGCCAGCAGCATAGTTAACAGTGCAGCACGCATCTGCGCAGGAGCATAAAAATGGTGGGACCCCTGATTCTGGCGATTGACGAAGGCACCACCAACGCCAAGGCGATTACGGTTGATCGCAGTGGCCGCGTAGTGGCGCGCGGCAGCCAGAGTTTAACCCTGCAACATCCGCAGCCCGGACTGGCGGAGCAGGACCCTATGGCAATCTGGCAGGCGGTAAAGCAGGCAATCATCCAGTGTCTGTCAGCCTGTGATGGCGCGCCTGTTGCGGCCGTGGCGATCAGCAATCAGCGCGAGTCGGTGCTGATCTGGCAGCGGTGTGATGGTCAGCCCCTGACGCCACTGGTGAGCTGGCAGGATCGCCGCTCTGAATCATTCTGTCGCGATCTGCATCAGGCGGGCAAAGCGCCACGTATCACCGGCTTAACCGGGCTCGCCGTTGATCCGATGTTTCCTGCCGCCAAGCTGACCGGGATGCTGGCCGCCATTCCCGATGGCGCAGCGCGGGCCGCAGCCGGTGAGCTTTGCATCGGCACTGTCGACAGCTGGCTCAGCTGGCAGCTCAGCGCAGGCGAGATATTCGTTACCGATCACGCCAACGCAGCCCGCACTCAACTTTACAGCCTGCATCTCAATGACTGGGACGACGAGCTGCTGACGCTGTTTCAGCTACCGCGCGCCGCACTGCCACGTATTACCTCCTCCGCCAGCGAACAGGGCGTTGTCGCGGTGCGTAACATTCCCGGCTTAGCGCCCGGCACGCCAATTCTGGCGCGCATCGGTGACTCCCATGCTGCACTGCAGGCGCAGCGGCGCGGCGAGTCAGAAGTGGTGAAAGCCACCTACGGCACCGGCTCTTCACTGATGATGTCGATGGCGACGCCGCTGCTGACGGAAAATGGCCTCAGCACCACCGTGGCCTGGCACGACGGCACGCTGCGTTATGCCTTTGAAGGCAATATCACCCATACCGGTTCCGGTGCCGCCTGGCTGGGCAAACTGCTCGGCGTGCAGGATCCGCGTGCGCTGACCGCCATGGCGCAGCGCTGCGACGACAATCAGAGCATCTATTTTGTCCCGGCGCTCTCCGGTCTGGGCGCGCCCTGGTGGGATCTGCAGGCGCGCGGCATGGTATGTGGACTGACGGACGCCGCCACGCCCGATGTACTGGCACGGGTCGCGCTGGAGTCAATCGTCTGGCAAATCGCCGACGTCTTTTTTGCGATGGAGCAGGCCAGCGGCCAGCAGCTCCCGGCTCTCTGTGTGGATGGCAGCGCCACTGAAAACAGCTGGCTGATGCAGTTACAGGCGGATGTGTTACAGCGGCCGCTGCAGCGTGTGCCGACCGCCGAGGTTTCCGCGCTGGGCGCGGCGCTGCTGGCGGGCAAAGTACTGGGATGGTGGCAGCAGGGCAGTGATATGCAGGCACTGCAGGGTGGCAGTGTCATCATGCCGCGTGAAGAGCTCGCGCAGCGTATGCAGGAAAACTATAAAGGCTGGATCGACGCCGTTGCACGCTGTCGTTATCAGCCACATTAATCCTTAACCGGAGCAGAGCCATGTCAACACTTCCTCAGCAGTTAACCTTCGGCGTCATTATTGGCAACCGGGGATTTTTTCCCAGCTATCTGGTGGGCGAGTCGCGCCAGCAGGCGGTTGCGCTGTTTGAAAAGATGAACATTAATACGGTGATGCTGGATGAAACCCAGACCAATCTGGGCGGCGTCGAGACGCGGCAGGAGGCCAAAACCTGCGCTGCGCTGTTTCGCCAGCATCGCGAAGCGATTCACGGCATTGTGGTGCTGCTGCCTAACTTTGGTGACGAAAAGGCCATTGCCGAAGCGCTGCGTCTGGCCGGGCTGAATGTGCCAGTGCTGGTGCAGGCAGAAGAGGACAACCTGGATAAAATGGGGCTGGCGACCCGACGCGACAGCTTCTGCGGTAAAATCTCGCTCTGCAACAACCTGCGGCAGTACGGCATCCCGTTTACCCTGACCCGTCAGCATGTCTGCGCCCTGAGCGGCGAAGTTTTTCAGCAGGATTTACAGCGTTTCAGCCAGCTCTGTCGGGTGGTGAATGCGATGCGGCGGGTTCGTGTCGGCGCGATTGGTGCGCGGCCCGCCGGATTCAACACCGTGCGCTACAGCGAAAAGCTGCTGGAGAAGATGGGCATCGCGGTAGAAACCCTGGATCTATCAGAAATTTTTACCCGCACTAACCGGCTGCGTGATGACGATATCCGCGTGGCAGAGAAGCGCGAAATCCTGGAAGCCAACGCCGATGCGCGCGGGATTCCGGGTGACAAACTGGTGACCATGGCCAAACTGTTTGTGGTGATCAGCGAGTGGATCAGCGACAACGATATCGATACGACTGCCATTCAGTGCTGGACGTCGCTGCAGGAAAACCTGGGCATCAACGTCTGCTCAATTATGAGCGTGATGTCGGGTCAGCTGATGCCCAGCGCCTGTGAAGTGGACGTGATGGGTGCGCTGTCGATGTATGCGCTCGCCAGTTGTTCGTTGAGTCCTGCTTCACTGGCGGACTGGAACAACAACTTTGGCGACGAGCGGGACAAGTGTGTGCTGTTTCATTGCGGGAATTTTGCCAGCGCCAGCCTGGAGTCACCGACCATGGGCACGGCGGATATTATTGGCACCACCGTGGGCAAAGAGAACACCTGCGGCGCGGTGCATGGCCGGATGAAGCAGGGCGATCTCACCTATTTTCGCCTCTCGACCGATGACTTCAGCGGCGAAATCAAAGCCTATGTGGGTGAAGGAATATCTGTCACCGATCCGCTGGACACGGTCGGCTGTCGCGCGGTCATTCAGGTGCCGCAGCTGGAGACGCTGCTGGCGTGGATCTGCCGCAATGGCTTTGAGCATCACGTGGCGATGAACCACTCGGCCACGGCTGGCGTGCTGCAGGAAGCGTTCAGTGAGTATCTCGGCGTGAGCTGCTACCGGCATCAGTAAGCGGTAAGGCGGAACGGCTGAATGCAAGGGGTGAAGCAGCCGATGCGGTCACGATTCCGCCCGCACCGGCTTGTATGCGCGCCACGCCTGAAAAGAAAGGCGGGCAATGATTTAGCGCGCCATTCTGCGCACCTCGTCATCGTCATTCTGTATCGCAACCAGATCCACCGGCGGCAGATTACCCCCGCTGAACTCAACCTGACGAATCGGGAAGGCGAAACGGATGTTACGCTCTTCCAGTGCCGCCATCAGCTGCAGGTTAATCTCCTGCTGAATATCCATGTACTTATTGTAATCCGCATCCAGCACAAAATAGACCACTTCAAAGGTCAGTTTTGAATCTTCAAAGGCCAGGAAGTGGGCGCGGTCAAAACGGGTGGTCTCAACGCCCTGGATAATCTCTTTCACCAGCGGGCTGATCTCCCGGACCTGCTCTGACGGCGTGGCGTAGCTGATACCAAACTTAAACACGATGCGGCGCTGCTGCATACGCTTATAGTTGTGGATCGTCTGCTGCAACAGAATGGTATTTGAGCAGACGATCTGCTCACCACTCAGGCTGCGCAGCCGGGTCGTTTTCAGGCCAATGTGCTCAATGGAACCGGCAATATCACCAAAGACAATAAAATCGCCGTGCTCGAACGGCTTATCGAAGCCAATCGCCAGCGACGCAAACACATCGCTCAGTACCGTCTGAATCGCCAGCGCAATCGCGATACCACCCACTCCAAGGCTGGCGACCAGTGCGGTAATATTGATGCCCATGTTCGACAGAATGGCCAGGAACATCATGATCCAGACCACCACCCGCAGCAAAATCCCGAGGATCACCGTAGTGACCGGGTTGCGTACGTGCAGCGGGTCACGCAGCAGGCTTTTCAGCCAGAGCCGGATGCCGCAGTCGATCCACAGCGCGAGCTGAACGATCAGCGCCAGGAACCAGCCGTGTGCGATGGTGACGCTCCAGGACGCGGGCAGATCCACAAACTTCAGGGCAATCAGCAGTGAAAAGATCAGCAGCAGGGTCTGGCTGGTGCTGCGCAGTATCTCCACCAGAATCGCGGTCGCGCGGACATGACGATGTTCGCTGTAAAGTGCAATCCGGTTGGAGATAAAGCGAATCAGGGTACGTAATACCCAGTAAATCACCAGCGTGGAAACTACTACGATGGCGCTGTTGAGCCAGAGTTCCTGATTAAAAAAGAGGGATTGAAAACGACGTGAAGCGAGCCAGTTTTCCATTGGGGAGGGTCTCCTTGCTGGGTTCCGGTTTAAAAGAAAACAAGCAAGAAGCATAGCCTGGATGCGGCCCACCTGCGTGGCGCATCCATAAAGCGGTTACTGGAAGCGGTTTGATTTATCGCGAGCCAGGCGCTCAAGGGCAAAAATAATCTGCTGAAGCTGCCGCTCCTGCGTCGGGTTCAGCGTGGCAAAACGAAAGCTCAGTCGCGGTGTGATGCGGGTTTCGTTCTTGCGGGTCACCACGCTGCGCTCGCCAATGCTCAGCAGCTTTACCGGCACGTCAAAATGGCCATACTCCCCCAGCTCGACCCGGAACGGATTGAAGCTGTCACCGTTCTGCAACCCCTCCGGCAGCGGTTCATCCACCAGCACGCCGATTCCGCCCAGTGACAGATCCTGTAACCGCAGGCGTGTTTTACTGCCATCCGGCCACACGGTATGACACCAGAACTGCGGTTCCAGCGGGGCGCAGACGCGGAAAAACTCACGACGCTGAATCTGCCACAGCAGCTCCGGTAACGGTGCGCTGAAGGCAGGCAATCCTTCAAACTCCACCCTCTCCAGTGAGGCGAGGCTGAACTCTACCTTCGCGCCATAGGTTTCAGCAGTAATGCTGAGATCGTCGCTGGTCAGGGCGTACTCGTTATCCAGATTATTACTGCCCAGGTCAAACAGCAGGCGATCTTCATCGGCAGCCAGCATCCGGCTGATAAACTGCCCGCGCGCGAAGCGCACCAGTAGTGGCGTCTGCAGGCGCAGCAGATCTTTCATTACGCCCAGAACCGCCAGCGTGCCACGTTTTAAATATTGTTCCTGGTCGGCTTCTTTCACGTCCTGCTCCGCAAGGGGTTACTGTATTTATGCTGTTTTTTTGCCTCATCCCGGTTATCGGCGCGGCAAAAAAAAGCTTTAGTCGCTGAATTCTTAAAAAATAGTGTGACCCGTGAGGCGTTTTTCAAAAAGCTGGCTATACTTATCGCGGTAAACCGCTTGATAAATCAGGCGTTCACGCTTTAATCATAAAAAGGAAGGAGCAACAGATGGGTATTATTTCCTGGATCGTCTTTGGCTTAATCGCGGGTATTCTGGCTAAGTGGATTATGCCGGGTAAAGACGGTGGCGGTTTCATTCTGACTATTGTTCTGGGTATTATCGGTGCTGTAGTGGGTGGCTGGATCAGTACGCTGTTTGGCTTCGGCCGCGTCGATGGGTTTAACTTCGGAAGCTTTGTGGTCGCTGTTATCGGTGCCATCGTGGTGCTGTTTATCTACCGCAAAGTACGCAGTTGACCGTAACGGTTTAAACGAAAAAGGGGACGAAGCGATTCGTCCCCTTTTTTTATCTCTTACTTTTAATCAGAAGTCGTAACCGATGGTCGCCATCACGCTGCGTTCTGCGCCCCAGTAGCAGTAGCCCGTACCGTAACAACCGGCTACATAGGTACGATCGGTCAGGTTGTTAGCATTGACCTGAACCCATGCCCCTTTCAGGCTGCTGTTCCAGACGCCAAGATCGGCCCGCACCGACGCATCAAACAGCGTCACTGACGGCACACGTGTGGTGTTTGCATTGTCTGCCCACTGTTTGCCGATGTAACGCACGCCTGCACCCGCACTCAGACCGTAATCAAACTGATAGTGACCCCAGAGCGCCGCCATGCTGTTGGGGGTGACATACGGGGTATGCCCACTGTTGCCATCCACCGAATCTTTGAAGCGCAGATGATTCAGCGTATAGCTCGCCACGGTGCTCAGACGTGGGGTGAGCTGGTTACGCGCTTCCAGCTCGATACCCTGTGAGTGAACTTTGCCTGAGGGGGTAAAGGTTCCGTCCTGAACGTTGCGGTTCGCCACATCTTTCTGCGTCAGGTCATAGACCGCCACGCTATAGAGATCGCGGGTGCCATTTGGCTGATATTTCACCCCGGCTTCATACTGCTCAGCGGTGGTCGGCTTGAGCAGATTATTGTTGGGATCGGTGAGCGCGGTCGGGGTAATCGCCTGGCTCCAGCTCACGTAAGGCGAGATACCGTTGTCGAAGGCATAGAGTAGTGCCGCGCGTCCGCTGATATGATCATCCTGACGGCGATCGCTGCCGCTGTTTTCGGCGACGATGCGATCGTAACGGCCGGAAAGATCCAGATGCCAGCGGTCCAGCTTCATCTCATCCTGCAGATAGAGGCCGGTCTGGTAATAACGGCGGGTGTTTTCAGCCCAGCTCTGAGCAGGCATTTCACCCACCTGCTCGCCGGTCAGCGCATTAAGCTGGTTGGCCGCACCGGAAGCCTCGCTGATCTCATTTTTGTAACGATGATACTCGGCTCCTACCGTGACGCGGTGCTCCAGTTCGCCCGTGTCAAACTCTGCCTGTAAACGGTTATCGGTGGACCAGGCGGAGAGCGACGAGCGCTCGCCAGAGTAGTAGCGGTTCAGCAGATCGGGATTCACGCTGTCCCAGCCAATCTGATAGACCTGATCGAGATCGACATTGGAGTGGCTGTAGCTGCCAGTTGAGGAGAATGACCAGACGTCGTTAAAGCGATGGGCGAAGTCGAAGCTGTAGATCTGCTCGCGGCGCTTGAACTGATCGAGGTCGCTGTTACCCTCATAAAAGCCATTGCTCAGCTTGTAGCCGTTGTGTTCGGTGAGGCTGCCGTCGCCTGGTACGGAACCGTGGTAACCCCCTGACGGATCTTTCTGAAGATAGGCTTTCAGGATCAGATGGGTATCTTCATCCGGCTGCCACATCAGCTGCGGCATCAGCGCATATTTCTCTTCGCGGGTGTGATCGTACTGCGTATCGCTGTTGCGGGTCACGCCGGTCAGGCGAAACGCCCACTGGTCGTTGATCGCATTGGTGTAGTCAAACATCGTGCCGGTGGTGGCATTACTGCCCGCCTGCAGCTGGATATGCCCCTCTTCGCTGAACTGCGGACGTTTGGTCACCATATTAACCAGCCCGCCCGGCACCGTCTGACCATAAAGGGCAGAAGAGGGGCCTTTGATCACGTCGATGCGCTCAAGGAAGGCGTTATCCACCTGCAATACGTTGAAACTGCCGCCGTCGCTCATCAGCCGCATGCCGTCGAGGAAGGTGTTATCGACATCGCCGCCGTGGAAGCCGCGCAGCGCAATGGTGTCGTAACGGGTCGCGGCACCCCCAAAGTTGGTGAAGACGCCGGAGCTATAGCCCAGTGCCTGGTTCAGGGTCAGCGCGCCCTGATCCTGCATCTGCTGGCGGGTGACCACGGATATCGACTGCGGCGTGGTGATCAGCGGACGGTCGCTTTTGGTTGCGCCCTGGCTGGTGGTGGCCAGATAGCCCTGGGTCGGCGAGGTCGAATCTTCCTGCGGTTGTGCAGTCACCACCATATCGGCAGCGAAACTCAGAGCAGGCGCGGTCAGCGCCAGGGTGCAGAGGCGAATATACCCTCTCAGCGACAGTGACAGTTTCATCGGAGTTCCTTTCATAGCAAAGATTAAGGCAGGTGAGTAAAGTTGTTAATAGGCAATCTCATTATCATAATGAGAATTATTACCTTTTTTAAATTGGCTGCAATTTTGCCTGTTGATGTAAGAAGGTCAAGTAAAATTCGCTGAAAAGGCGTGCGGATACCTCCGGCGAGGCCAGAGGTATCCAGAGTGGATCAGTTTTGCGAGGCAGACGCCTGAGGAATATCGTGGGCGCTGTTACAGGTTTTATCTTTCGGGCAGTACTTATCGAGCAGTTTCAGCGTGACGCCGTTGGTCCATCCGAAGCCGTCCTGCAGCGGATACTCACCGCCACCGCCGCCGCCGAGATTTTTGCCATCAACGACATATTTCTCCACCAGCTTATGCTCCCGGTCATAGGTCATCTGGACGTTTTGCAGGAAGCGTAAGCCTACCTCTTTCGCCAGTTTTGGCTGGTTGTAATGCTCCAGGCCTTCCACGGCAACCCACTGCAGCGGGGCCCAGCCATTCGGGGCATCCCACTGCTGGCCGTTGTTCACGGTGGTAGTCACCAGACCGCCGGGCTTCAGCAGCTGCTTTTCAACCGCGCTGGCAGTGCTTTCAGCCTGCTTATCACTGGCGACCTGCAGATAGAGCGGGAACAGCGCGGCAGCCGTCAGCTGCGGATGGACCTGTTTTTTCTGCCAGTCATAGTCGGCATACCAGTTCTGTTTGCTGTCCCACAGATAGCGGTTGATCGCTGCCTGGCGCTTCTCTGCGCGATCGGCGTACTGCTTCGCCAGATCGCTCTGCTTGTTCATCTGATAGCCTTTCGACAGGGTCTGCTCCAGATGGAACAGCAGGCTGTTGAGGTCAACCGGAGCCAGTTGCGTGGTACGGATTGTCGACAGGTTATGCGCATCGGTAAACCAGCGCGAACTGAAATCCCAGCCCGACGCCGCACCGGAACGCAGCTCACGGTAGAGTTCGGCTTTATTCCTCTGCGGCGCTTTCTGCGCGGTGGCAATGTCATCCATCCAGGATTCGGTGCGTGGCACGTCGCGCGCATCCCAGTAGCGGTTGAGCAGGCTGCCGTCCGACAGCTTAATCACCCGCTTGCTGGCTGCACCCGCCGCGACGTTATCGCTGTCTGCCATCCAGTAGTCGTACTCTTTCTGCAGCTGTGGCAGATAACGGGTATAGGCTTTGCCGTTATCGTGCGTCGCCAGCAGATCGACCATCAGGCTGAAGAACGGTGGCTGTGAACGGCTCAGGTAGTAGCTGCGGTTGCCGTTGGGGATGTGGCCATAACGGTCGAGGAGTGAGGCGAAGTTATCCGTCATATCCTGCACTTTATCCCAGTGTCCGCTCTCGGCCAGCCCCAGCATGGTGAAGTAACTGTCCCAGTAATAGACTTCGCGGAAACGCCCGCCTGGCACCACATAGGGCTTAGGCAGCGGCAGCAGCGAGTCATACTGACCAGCGCTGCTGGTGGTGCGGGTCAACACTGGCCACAGGCCATCAATGTGCTCACGCAGATTTTGGCCGGCGGGCGGCACATATTTGTCGCCCGCAGCGGGCAGCGTAAAGTTAGCGTCAACAAAACGTTTGAGATCGAAATTGCGCTGTTTCTTCTGCATCTGCCAGTCGGCAAGAATCGACGCGGGATCAAATTTCGGCACCGCATCGGCAAAGGTCTTCTGATCGGGGTAGAACTTCGCCTGCTGCACGGCATTAAACAGCGGCCCTAAACGCACGTCCGGCGGCTGCGGCTGATTATTCAGCATGCGGCTGTTGTCGTCGGCATGGGCGGTGAAAGCAGGTACGCTCAGCAGCAACGTGAGCAGAAAAGGCGCATAACGCTGACGCCGTGAGTCGGCGTTTACCTCAATTTTTGTCATCGGTTTTTCTCCTTGTCCGAAATGCGGCCGCGCGTAACGCATTGACCACAGGACCAACTTTAGACCTTATCTGCCCACTTCACCCTGAAGCGAGCCGGAAATGTGAAGCCACGGGAATTATTTTTATGGGAAAAACCGCTTTTTCACGCGGGTTTTTTCTTGCTCTCACCTCGCTTTTCCCTGACGCTGAAAGAAAAAAGGAGAGCAGGATGGAGATCATCTGGTATCACCCGTCGCAGTCTGCAGCGGCCTGGATTAACGGTTTACAACAGCGTCTGCCCCAGGCGCGGGTGCGTGCCTGGCAGCCGGGCGACGACGGCCCGGCTGATTATGCGCTGGTCCGCTCACCGCCCGCAGCGATGCTGCAGGGACGCGCCACACTGCGCGGCGTCTTTGCGCTGGGTGCAGGCGTTGATGAGATTCTGAAACAGCTGCAGCAGCACCCTGAGATGCTGCCCGACAGCGTGCCGCTCTACCGGCTGGAAGATACCGGGATGGCGCGCCAGATGCAGGAATATGCCGTCCATAGCGTACTGAACTGGTTCCGTCGTTTTGACGACTACCGTCTTCAGCAGCAGCAACAGTGCTGGCAGCCGCTGCCTGCTTACCCGCGTGAAAGTTTCACCGTCGGGATTCTGGGGGCGGGCGTGCTGGGGCAGCGCGTGGCGGAGAGCCTGAAACCCTGGGGATTCCCGCTGCGCGTCTGGAGCCGCTCACCGAAAACCATCGACGGCGTGACCAGCTTTGCCGGACGCGATGCCTTGTCAGCCTTTCTGCAGGAGACGCGGGTGGTGATCAACCTGCTGCCGAGCACGCACGAGACCATTAATCTTATTGACCACGCCTTTTTACAGCAGCTACCGCACGGCGCGTTCTTCCTCAACATCGCACGTGGCGCGCAGGTGGTGGAAGACGATCTGCTGGCCGCGCTCAATAGCGGGCAGCTGAAAGCGGCGGCGCTGGATGTGTTTCAGGTTGAACCGCTGCCCGAAGCGCATCCGTTATGGTCACATCCGCGTGTGACGATTACGCCCCATAATGCGGCGGTAACCTTGATCGACGAAGCTATCGACTACATCGCCCGCGCCATTACCCAGGATCAGGCAGGCGAGCCGCCGCAGGGCAGGGTTGATCGTCAGCGCGGCTATTAATGAACCGGCCCCGTCAGGGGCACTCAGCAGGAGAAGAGGATGTATCCGGTAGATCTGCATATGCACACCATCGCCAGCACGCATGCTTACAGCACGCTGCACGACTACGTGACCCAGGCGAAGCAAACTGGCCTGAAACTGTTTGCCATTACCGATCACGGCCCCGATATGGCCGACGCACCGCACTACTGGCACTTTATTAATATGCGCGTCTGGCCGCGCGTGATCGATGGCGTAGGGATTCTGCGCGGTATCGAAGCCAATATTAAAAATCAGCAGGGCGAAATCGACTGTTCCGGCCCGATGCTCGATGCGCTGGATTTAATCGTCGCCGGTTTTCACGAGCCGGTTTATGCGCCGCGTGACCGGAAACATCACACAGACGCGATGATCGCCGCGATGGCGGGCGGACTGGTCCATATTATCAGCCATCCGGGCAACCCGAAATTCCCGGTCGATATTCCGGCGATTGCCGAGGCCGCAGCGCACTACGACGTGGCGCTGGAGCTGAACAACTCCTCCTTTACCCATTCGCGTCCGGGCAGCGAACCTAACTGCCGCGCTATCGCCGCCGCCGTGCGCGATGCCGGTGGACGCCTGGCATTCGGCTCCGATTCCCACACCGCGTTTACGCTCGGCCATTTCGATCACTGCCTGCGGATTGCCCGCGAAGTGGATTTTCCTGAGGATCGGGTGTTAAATGTCACGCCGCGTCGCCTGCTCGACTTTCTGGAAATGCGTAGCGGCAAACCTATTGCTGAACTGGCTGACTTTTAATTTATTTTGCCTCAAGGAAATCTGACTCATGAATGAGTTTTCCATTCTGTGCCGCGTGATCGGCTCACTGTTTAATCGTCAGCCGCAGGACCCGCTGCTGGTGCCGTTGTTTACACTGCTGCGTGAAGGCAAACTGCAGTCGCAGTGGCCGCTGGAGCAGGATGAGCTGCTGACCCGTCTGCAACAGAACAGCGATCCGCAGGCGCTGGCCGCCGATTACAACGCGCTGTTTGTGGGCAGCGACTGTAATGTGCCGCCTTACGCCTCACAGTGGCCGGAAGGCAAAACGGAACCGGAAGTACGTGCGTTCTTAACCTCACGCGGCATGCCGCTGAGCGATGCGCCTGCTGACCATTTTGGCGTGCTGCTGCTGGCCGCGTCCTGGCTGGAAGATCAGTCAGCGGAAGATGAGAGCGCAGCGCAGCTGGCGCTGTTTGAAGAGTACCTGCTGCCGTGGTGCGGTGCGTTTCTGGGCAAAGTGGAAGCACACGCGACTACCGCGTTCTATCGCACCCTCGCGATGCTGAGCCGTGAGGCGATTCAGGCGATGTACAACGAACTGCTTGAGAGCAGTGAAGAGACGCCCGACGCCTGATTCACCACGTCGCCGGGTGCGTGCCCGGCGTACAACCCGGTGTTGCGCAGAGCTCTGGAGTACCGGGCAGCCAGGCGGCTGCCCTGAGCCTTACCCCAAACCCCCACTGCGTTAACTCGTAACAGGGCAGGTTATCCTTAACCTGCGGCACAATGCCGGAACCCGCGTGCTCACCGGTGGGATGCTGCTGCAACAGCCACGCGGTGCGTGCCAGCGACAGCCGCACCTGGCTGCCCTCTCCTTGCGTCACGCGTCGCCGTAATCCTTCCAGCACGGCGGCTGCCAGCAGATAACCGGTGGCATGATCCAGGGCCTGCACCGGCAGCGGAACCGGTTTGTCGCTCTGCTGCCACTGCATGCCCCGTTCAGCAATGCCGCATCCCATCTGCACCAGACTGTCAAAACCCCGGCGGTTGCGCCACGGACCCTGCCAGCCCCATGCATTCAGACCGGCATCAACCAGACCGGGCGAGAGTGACTGAAGCGTCTGGGCATCAAATCCAAGGCGTTCCAGCGCATCCGCCCGGTAGCCATGCACCAGCACGTCCGCTTCACGCAGCAGGCGGATAAACCGATCGCGATCGGCGGGCTGCGTCAGGTCGAGCACCGCGCGACGCTTGCCGCAGCTTATCTCCTCATCCAGCGTCGGCTCCTGCCAGCCGGGCGGATCGATGCGCAGCACGCTGGCGCCCAGACTGGCCAGAAAACGGGTGGCGACCGGCCCGGCGATAATCCGCGTCAGATCCAGAACTTTAATACCCAGCAACGGACGCGCTTCGGCCAGCGGCCAGTCCGGCGCAGGAGCAGGCTGTGTGGTCTGCCAGCTAAACAGCGATTCATGCTGTACGGCCTGGCCCTGCGGATGCCGTTGCCAGGCGGCAGCGCTGCGCATTTCTGCGGCACAGCCACCGGCATCAATAATCGCCTGCTCCAGTTCGCTGGCCTGCCACTGTTGCACCTGCTGCGCCAGCGCCGCGCGATCGGCGTGCGTACCCAGCACCTTTTCCATCGCCAGCCGGTGATGTGTGGCGTTGGTATGCAGGCGGATCCAGCCATCGCGGCTGCGATAGTCACCGGCAAACGCGTCCCACATCGCAGGTGCCGCACGGTTAAGCGGGATAAAACTCTGCTGGAACCAGCGTGACGCCAGGCGCACATTGACGGCGACAGGCGGAGAGCGATATTCAGGGCAGGAGGCGGCGATCAGTGCGGCGGTGGCCTGCGTTGCCAGACCGATGCTGGTGGCCGCCAGTTCACTGACGGCAAAAGCAGAAGCGAAGGTGGCGCGATCAATGAAGGCAGGAAGAGGCAAGGCGTCGTCGCGACCCCGCAATCCCTGCTGCATCTGCTGCCAGAGAGAGGCGGCAAGCTGTGAGTCCATGTTGTGCTTCCTGAAAGGGGTGATTTCTCAAGCATAGCACGCAGGATCAACGTCGCCGCAGGCGCGGGAAGCGGGCATGCATCCGCAGGTTTCGCAGGTTGAGCACCGCGATAGCCGTGCCGAGGATCACCAGTGAGGCCCCGATAATCTTGAAGCTGTTGAGGCTGTCACCCAGCACGACAATCCCCATCACCACCGATAAAACCGGCGTCAGCAGCGAATAGGGCATGATCAGATTGACGTTATATTTCTTCAGCAGCATATACCACAGCGTATAGGCCACAATCGACGAGGCGATGGCGCTGTAAAGAATGGCGAACCAGCCGCGCCAGCCCGCATGCTGCAGTGCATAAAGCTGATGGGATTCCATCACCAGACTGGAGCCGCCGACGATGGGAATCGCCAGAAACGCAATCCAGCCGGTCATGGTCAGCGGTTTAATCGGCGGTGACTTTTTCACTATCAGGTTACTGACGGCCCAGCCGGTGGCGCTGCACAACAGCAGACAGAGCACCCACCACGAGGGAATCGTCGGACTGCCTGATAGCACCACCACGCCGCTCAGCGAAATCATAATGCCCAGCAGCTGCACCAGCTTCAGCTTCTCTTTCAGTACCACCATTGCCAGCAACATTGCAATCGGTGTGCCCAGCTGCACTACAATCGCGCCCGTGCCGGCATCGGTGTAGCGCAGGCCGACAAACAGCAGCGAGAAGTGCATAAAACCGAAGGTGAAAGCCAGCAGCAAAAGCCAGGGCAACTGCTGACGGTTAATGCGGCAGAACGGTACCAGCACGATGGCGACGACTACAAAGCGCATAAAGGTCAGAAACAGCGGCGGCAGTTCCAGCAGCCCCCATTTCACCGCCACGTTGTTGAAGGCCCAGATAGAAACCACCATCAGAATCAGAAAAAAATGCCGCACAGCCACGATAATATCCTTTTGATGATTTTTGCTTAGCCCGCTAATGATGGCACGAACTGCGGTACTCCAGCCAATCGCAGTGAGAAATTTTCTGCGATGGCGGTGCAGCCCGATGAGACTTTCGGATGCGATGCTGGCAGACTGATTCGAAATGACTTCTTAAAGGAACCGATTCGGTATGACCTATTCGTCCGCCTTACCCCTTGCGTTAATTCAGCTTGAAGTCCCACCCGCAAACGTCGTTTCAGAGATTGGTGAACAGCCGCGCTGGTTTATTGATGCACTGAATCTCCAACCCGATGAGTACCTGATTGTGCGGCCTCATCTGGGCGAAGCGTTACCCGATTTTGACACGATTTCCGGCGCAATCCTCAGCGGTTCCTGGGCAATGGTCACCGATCACGCCGACTGGAGTGAACGCAGCGCCGCCTGGATCAGAGCGGCGATTGATCATGGTCTGCCGCTGCTCGGTGTGTGCTACGGCCATCAGCTGATGGCGTATGCGCTGGGCGGTGAAGTGGCAGACAATCCCAACGGCTGGGAGCGCGGTCTGTTACCCATTCGCTGCTCAGATCAGACACAGCGCGATCCGCTGCTGCAGACGCTACCCGCCGACTTCAGCGTCTGGCTGTCGCATCGTCAGTCGGTCGTCAGCGCGCCGTCCGGGGCGCAGGTACTGGCCGCTTCTGCGCGCGATGGCTGTCAGATTGTGCGTTATTCACCGCAGGCGCTCTCGGTACAGTTTCATCCCGAATTTTCACGGCACATCATGAGTGTCTGTACGCCGCCGGGCTGCACAGAGGATGGGGCCAACGAGATTGAAGGGAAAGACTGGGCGCGTGAGTTGCTGGTGACCTTCTGGCAACAGACGCGCCCGGCAGTAGGGCGTGCTCAGGGCGCGTAGTGACGCGTGCAGCGGTAAACCCAGGCGGGTGGTACATTTTTCAGCACCCGCTGGCGCTCCCAGGTGAAGTACCGCGACAGGTCAGGCTGGGTCAGCGAGGTGTACTGAAACTGTATAAAAACGCCGTCCGGGCCGAGGGCGTTATAGACCGCCCGCAGAATGGCTTCACGCAGTTCGGGCGGTAAGGATAACAACGGCAGGCCGGAGAAGATCACGTCATAGTTGCCGTTCAGATACTCCGCAGAACAGGTGCGCACGGTCATGCGCGGATCCTCCAGCGCGGTTAGCTTGCCTGCCAGCGAAGTGCTGATTTCAAAGGCATCCAGGGTGGCGTCGGGCGCCATCTGTGCCAGTATCTGCCGGGTCAGTACGCCATCGCCCGCACCAAGTTCCGCGATGCGCGACGCTTCAGGCCATTTCACCGATGTAATCATCGTCCGGCACAACGCCTCTGACGAGGGGGTAATGCTGCCCATCTTGCGCGGATTGCGGATAAACTGATGCAAGAAATTGGCTTTAGCGCGCATCTGGGTAAAAGCTGAAGCCAGCATGCTTATCTCCAGAATGAATTCATCCTCAGGTTGACCCCCTTTGTGCCGCACAAGTTTCTCTCTGACTACGTTTTCGGGAAAAAGTCGGAATTTTCTCTAAGCGCAGCGTAAACGCCTATTCCTTCGGGGCGGTCACAGTTTCCGGTTAACAGACCTGACAGGCTCACAATGATCCTTCATGTTAATAATAAGTTTAATCATTGTTACGTCACTCACCTGTCAGGAGAATGATCATGCGTTACGCTGCCCCCGGAGAACAAGGTTCTCTGATTACGCTACAGAAGAATTATGGCAACTTCATTAATGGTGAATTCGTCGCGCCAGTGAAGGGTAACTACTTTACTAATACCTCGCCGGTAAACGGCTCTGCGGCCGGTGAGTTCCCGCGCTCAGATGCTACTGATGTGGATAACGCGGTGGCCGCTGCTGCTGCTGCTGCGGACGCCTGGGGCAAGACCTCGCCACAACAACGCTCACTGCTGCTACTGAAAATTGCCGATCGGCTGGAACAGCATCTGGAGACCATGGCGGTCTATGAAACCTGGGATAACGGTAAACCGGTGCGCGAAACGCTGGCGGCCGATATGCCGCTGGCGGTCGACCACTTTCGCTACTTTGCCGGTTGTGTCCGGGCGCAGGAGGGCAGCGCGGCAGAGATTGATGAGTTCACCGCCGCCTACCATTTCCATGAGCCGCTGGGGGTGGTGGCGCAGATTATCCCCTGGAACTTCCCGCTGTTGATGGCAGCCTGGAAACTGGCTCCGGCGCTGGGAGCAGGGAACTGCGTGGTGCTTAAACCGGCTGAACAGACGCCGCTGTCGATCACCATCTTTGTCGATCTGATTAAAGATCTGCTGCCGCCGGGTGTGCTGAACGTGGTGCACGGCTTTGGTAAAGAGGCGGGGGAAGCGCTGGCGTCCCATCCCGGTATCGCCAAGGTCGCCTTTACCGGCTCCACCGCTACTGGCGGGCATATTCTGGAGCTGGCAGCCAAAAGCCTGATCCCCTCGACGGTCGAGCTGGGCGGCAAGTCACCGAACATCTTCTTTGAAGACATCATGCAGGCGGAGGAGAGCTTTATTGAGAAAGCGGCCGAAGGCGTGGTACTGGGCTTCCTGAATCAGGGTGAAGTCTGCACCTGCCCATCGCGTGCGCTGGTGCAGGAGTCGATCTACGAGCCGTTTATGGCAGCCGTAATGAAGCGGGTAAAAACCATCAAACGCGGCGACCCGCTGGACACCGAGACCATGGTAGGCGCGCAGGCGTCGCAGCAACAGTTCGATAAAATTCTCTCTTATCTCGAAGTGGCGCGGCAGGAGGGGGCCGAAGTGCTGGTGGGCGGCGGCGTAGAGAAGCTGGATGACTCACTCAACAGCGGCTACTACATCCAGCCAACCCTGCTGAAAGGCAACAACAGCATGCGGGTTTTCCAGGAGGAGATCTTTGGCCCGGTGATCGGCATCACCACCTTTAAAGATGAAGCGGAAGCGCTCAGTATCGCCAACGACTCGATTTATGGCCTGGGTGCCGGCGTCTGGACCCGTGATATCAACCGTGCCTATCGGGTGGGCAGGGCGATCAAAGCGGGGCGCGTCTGGACGAACTGTTATCACCTCTATCCGGCGCACGCTGCCTTTGGCGGCTACAAGAAGTCGGGCATTGGCCGTGAAACCCACAAAATGATGCTCGATCACTATCAGCAGACGAAAAACCTGCTGGTCAGCTACAGTATCGAACCGCTGGGCTTCTTCTGATAGCCTTAATCGTGCCGGAGTAATGCGGCACGCTCTCTCGCTAAACCACGCTACGGCGTGGTTTTTTTATGCTCTGTCGGGGCTGTGAGCTGCTCACTAAGCGAGCCGGTAAAGCATAATTAATCAGTCTGCTCTTAAAGCGGGCATGACCTGGTTAACGCTTCGCTTATTGCGTTTTAATCGCCATCCATTCTCTGTCTGCGCCATGCCAGGCGCATAGCTGCTTAATCATCTGATAATCAGGCATTTGCCGCGCAGCCGACTGACGCAAAACGCTGAGTCTGGCTGCCTGAACAACATGAACGTCTTTTGATTTGGCTTAAATCAGAACCATTTAAAACATGAGTGATTTTAATGCCAGTCTCAGAAAAAACTTATTTATGTGCAATAAAACTTCATACTTTCGTATGTTGTTAAGATTAGTCCTAACCGCGTGCTTAAAACTAACCCCTATTTGTATTAACTTAATTAGTTAAACTTTACTTAACTAAATTCTTCTGAAAGTGGGCCGTTGAAATTTTGTCAATCTTCTGTAAACTCGCAGCTAATATTTACACATGGATTGTAATTTCAGACTCACGGGCAGGATCTACCTGACTCGTGCGGTAGCTATGAAATTTCGTTAAAGTTATAAAGTATTGAAATTAAAAGAATATAATGAGAATTTATCGGGCATAACGCGTCATTTTTTACTGCCGGGTAATTAACTCACTGTTACTGGCTTAATTCAATTCGACGGTTTTTCGACCAGGGATGGCATAAGGAAAGCTTGGGTTTACCCCACCTTCTTAAATTTGCCGGGAAAAAATTGATCATGTTTCTGATCGTTGTTTACCAGGTCAGATTCCTCCCTTTTCCCGTTTACGTCCCCGATGTTGCTTTTTTATACTTAACTTTTGCTGATCGGTTAACCTTTCGCAGCAAGACGCTTAAGCGCTTTTTGTTTAAGGATTGTTTTTTAATCTGGCACTAAGCGGCTTCCTGTGAAGATGACATCTCGATTTTCATTACTGACACCCGGCCTCTGGCCACTCTCCAAGGTATGAATGGAACACAACATGAAAAAAATGGTGAAGCTCCGCGTTGCGTTAGGCCTGATGTTTGTTTTTTCAGTCGCCGGTTGTAAAACCCCGCCAAAAATGACCGATGACACCCTGGTGACCAGCACGGTGGACGGTGTGGCGATCAGTCACCGTTATGCCGTAAAACCGCCAGCGCAATTCAGTCCGGTCAATGAAACCTATCGCGCCCTCTATCCCGGCTCGGTGATGAGCCAGCCAGGTTACGGCGGCAAGGTGGTAGAGACGCTGAAAACCGGCGAAAGCTACACCGTGATTGGTCAGGTCGAGAACAACTGGCTGGCGCTGGGTGAACCCGCACAGGCCGCAGCAGAAGCTAAGCCGGACAGCGCCACCACTGCCGTGAAAGATGCCGCTCAGCCTGCCGCGCCGCAGGCAACCGTCCAGCTGACAGGCTATGTGCCATTCCGCGCCGTAGTGAAAAGCGCACTCTACGATCAGACCGTTAAAGCCGATCAGCCGAAACGCCGCGTGCGCAGCAGCAGCAAGAAAAAAACCTGCGTCGCGGTTAACGGTGACAGCACCGCCTGTCAGAACAGCACTAACGGAACCTGGATCATTAACTAATCGCACTGAGCAGGGAGGGCTTGATGATGAGAACAACACAACTGCGCGGTGGGTTGATCGTGCTGCTGATGTGGCTGCTGACGGCCTGCAGCGGCAGCAGTACGCCGCCGGTGGCTTACTACAACCTGGACGTTCAGGGGGAGAATCAGCTTAACGGCGGTGCGCCGCTGAAGGTCCGTGTGGTGTTACTGAGCTCCGATGCGGAGTTCATGTCAGCAGACTTTTACTCCCTGCAAAACCAGTCTGCAACGGTGCTGGGCAGTGCGCAGCTTAACACCCAGCAATTCTTCCTGACGCCAGAGCAGCGCAGCAAAACGCTGCGGATTAAGAGCCTGCCTGAGGCACGCTTTATCGGCATCATGGCGGAATATCAGGCGCTGGATGGCAAGGTGTGGCGACTGTCGCTGCCGGTTCCCGAAGGGGAGTCGCCCTCATTCTGGGCATTCTGGAAACGAGACGATAGCGAGCTGAATGCGCGCATCGTGGCGGGAATGAATGGCCTTCGCGTGGAAAAACAGTGATGCCGATGAACAGAGCCGAAAAGGTCATCTGGACCGAGGGGATGTTTCTGCGTCCTCACCATTTCCAGCAGTCAGAAAATTATCTTCTCAGCACCCTGCGTGAATGGGGTCAGTCACAGCGTGTCTACACCTGGGGCTTTTACGATCTTGAGTTTGATGAAGCGCTGTTGCGTCAGGGCAAACTGGCGCTGAGCGCGGCCAGCGGTTGTCTGCCAGACGGCACGTTTTTCGCCTTCAGCCAGCCACAGCATGGCCCGGCACCGCTTGATCTGCCGGCCTCTGTTGATCGCAGCAAAGTGGTGCTGGCAATACCGACCCGGCGCAACGGTCGCGAAGCCGTCGCCTTCCAGGAGTCGCAGGATTCTCTGGCGCGCTATCTGGCCTGGGAAGCGGACGTGGAAGATGACAACGCACAGGCCGTGGGCAGCGCGACGGTACAGTTCGGCAAGCTGCGCCTGCGGCTGATGCTGGAGCAGGATCTGACCGCCGAGTGGACCGCAATGGGCGTTGCGCAGGTGATTGAAAAACGCAGCGACAACCACATCCGGCTCGACAGCGATTATATCCCGCCGATGCTGACCCTGAATAGCAGCCGTCCGCTGCAAAACATGTTTAATGACCTGCACGGGCTGATCCAGCAGCGCAGCCAGCAGCTGAGTCAGCGTGCACCCGGAACCGGCCGCTTCAACAGCGCCGATATGGTCGATTTTATGCTGCTGGCGCTGCTCAATCGTCAGCTTGGCCTGCACAGCCATCTGCAACATCTGCCGCTGCTGCATCCTGAAACCCTCTACAGCCACTGGCTGCAACTGGCCGCCGAGCTCAGCACCTGGACGCCCGCGCGCGCGCCGGAAGGACTGCCGCTTTACGATCATGACGACCTGCACAACTGCTTCAGCCGTCTGTCGCTGCTGCTGCGTCAGGGGCTATCGCAGGTGATGGAGGAGAGCGCCATTCAGCTGCCGCTGACGCAGCGTTCGCACGGCCTGAACGTCGCCACCGTGCCGGAGAGCAGCATGGTGCATGAGTTCGGCTTTGTGCTGGCGGTGAAAGCCAGCGTGCCGGCCGACACCCTGAAAACCCATTTCCCGGCACAGATGAAAGTCGCGCCGGTCAGCAAAATCCGCGATCTGGTGCAGCTTCAGCTGCCGGGTCTCGCACTTCGGGCGATGCCCGGCGCGCCGCCGCAGATCCCGTGGCATGCCGGATACAGCTATTTCGAACTGGATAAGAACAGCGAGCTATGGAAAGAGATGGAGCGCTCGGGCGCTTTTGCGCTGCATCTTGCCGGTGAGTTTCCGGGCCTGAACATGGAGTTCTGGGCCATCCGCAGTCAGTCAGAATAATAAACTGAGCACGCAGCATGATGCAGGAACAACAACATTCACACAGCGATCTTGCGCCGGATGCCAGCCACCAGAATGTGCTGGTTGCGGCGGCCAACCCCCTGATTAACGCGATTCCACAGATCCGCCATTCGGTGTCGCATGAAGACCCGGCGCAACTGCGTCAGCAGCTGATCGACCAGATCCGCCGCTTCGAGCTGAGCTGCCAGCAGTCTGGCCTCGGCTACGAAGTGATCATCGGCGCGCGCTACTGTCTCTGTACCGCGCTGGATGAGGCGGCGGCGCTGACGCCGTGGGGCAGTCGCGGCGTCTGGACCAGCAATGGTCTGCTGGTCACCTTTCACAACGAAACCTGGGGCGGCGAGAAGTTTTTCCAGCTACTGGCGAAGCTGTCGCAGAACCCCAGACGTCACATTCTGATGCTGGAGCTGATCTACTTCTGCCTGCTGCTGGGGTTCGAAGGACGCTATCGGGTGCTGGACAATGGCCGCTCGCAGCTGGAGACCATCAAACAGCGCCTGCTGCAGATGATTAAAAGCGTGCGCGGCAGTTACGCCGCGGCGCTGTCACCGCATCCCACCGATCAGCCGGTGCTGCGCAAGCTGTGGCGACCAATGATCCCGCTGTGGGCCTGCGCCGCCGTGGCCGGGCTGGCGGCCTGTCTGTTCTATATCGTGCTCAACTGGCGTCTGGGCGATTACACCTCGCCGGTACTGGCCCGCATCTATCAGACGGCGCTGCCGGAAGTGAAGATCGGCAACCCGGCACCGCCTCCGCCTGCCACGCTCAACCTGCGGGCCTTCCTGAAGCCGGAAATTGATGCCGGGCTGGTGGCGGTGCGTGATGAAGCGGACCGCAGCGTGGTGACGCTGAAAGGGGATGGGCTGTTTGCTTCGGCGGCGACCGAGGTGCGCGGCGGCTACATTGACGTGATCCAGCGCATCGCGGCGGCCATGAACAACGTCAGCGGGCAGATTCAGGTGATTGGTTACAGCGATAACGTGCCGATCCGCAGCGCGCGCTTCGCCTCCAACTTTGAACTGTCGCTCGCGCGCGCCCGTTCGGTTCAGACTCTGCTGCAACAGCAGCTGGCGCAGCCGTCACGGGTGAAAGCGGAAGGGCGCGGTGAAAGCAATCCGCTGGTGCCGAACACCAGCGCAGAGAATCGCGCGCGTAACCGTCGTGTTGAAATCACGTTACTGGTTGCGCCGGATGCGACGCATGCCGAACTCAACGGCCTGGCGAGAGGGAACTGATCCATGCTGAATATTCTGTTTGCGGTGCTGACCAGCCGCCTTGCGTGGGGCTTTGTCGGCATCACCGCGCTCTCATTTATTATCTGGGTGATTGGCCCGGTCTTCTCTATCGTTGATTCGCGGCCGCTTGAGCCAGAGCAGAACCGCATGATCAGTATCGCGCTGCTCTATCTGGTCTGGGGCCTGGGGCAGGCGATCCCGCGGCTCTACAACTACTGGCTTAACCGCAAGCTGATGTCGAGTCTTGAAACCGGCAAAAGCGATGCACCGGAAGCCGATCGTCAGCGTCTGACCAGTGAAGAGCAGGTGCTGGCAGGGCGTTTTTCCGAAGCGACTGAGATGCTGAGAAAGGCGCACTTCCAGCGCCACAGCAGCAAAGGCACGCCGTTCTGGGCGCAGCGCTTTGGCCGTCAGTATCTCTATCAGCTGCCGTGGTACATGATTATCGGCGCACCTGGTGCCGGTAAAACGACGGCGCTGGTCAACTCGGGCCTGCAGTTTCCGCTGGCGGATAAGTTTGGCAAGTCAGCGCTGCGCGGCATTGGCGGTACCCGCAACTGCGACTGGTGGTTCACCAACGACGCGGTGCTGCTCGATACCGCCGGGCGCTACAGCACCCAGGAGAGTCAGCAGGAGCGGGATGCCAGCGAATGGCACCATTTCCTCGACCTGCTGCGTAAATATCGCGGACGTCAGCCGATCAACGGCGTCATCGTCACCCTGAGCGTTTCCGATCTGCTGAGTCAGTCACCTGAGGCGCTGCGCAACCAGGCGCTGGCGCTGCGTCAGCGCCTGATGGAGCTGCACGATCGTCTCGGCATCCGTTTCCCGGTCTATGTGCTGGTCACCAAAGCGGACCTGCTCAAAGGCTTCCGCAGCTACTTCGCCTCGCTGGACAAAGCGCAGCGTGAACAGATCTGGGGATTCACCTTCCCGTGGGCGAAAGCGTCCGCCGCCGATTTCGAGCTGAACAGCCAGTTCCAGCAGGAGTATTCCCTGCTGCAACAGCGGCTCGATGCCGGACTGGCCGATCGGCTGCTGACGGAGAGCGACGCGCAGGCGCGGGCAGAAAGTTATCTCTTCCCGCAGGAGTTCGCTGCGCTGCGTCCGTTGCTGGCCGACGCGCTCGACACGTTGTTCGCCCGCTCCGATTTTGAAACCCAGTTCGCGCCACGCGGCATCTACTTTGCCAGCGGCACCCAGGAAGGTCTGCCGTTTGATCGGGTAATGGGTGAACTGAACCGTGCCCTGAATCTGCCTGGCCAGCAGGCGGGCGAATCGGGCAGCTGGGATCAGGTCGATAAGGACGCCCCGATTCCGCAGAACAAAGGGCAGAGCTTCTTCCTGAAAGGCGTGCTGGAGAATGTGATTTTCCAGGAGTCAGGTCTGGCAGGCAGCAACCGCTGGTGGGAGCTGCGCAACCGCGCCGGACTCTGGTCAGGCTATCTGGCGCTGCTATTGCTGTTACTGGTCGCGGGCGGTCTGTGGCTCACCAGCTACAGCAAGAACAAAGCCTATCTGCAGGAGATGGCCGCTAAAGCGCCGCAGGTGGAGCAACTCGGCGACCAGCTTCAGAAGCAGGTCAACGGCGATCTCTTTGCGCTGGTGCCTTATCTCAACACCCTGTTACACCTGCCGGAAAGCGCCGACTTCTCGCTGGAATCGCCGCCGCTGACGCGCCGTATGGGCCTTTATCGTGGTACCGAGGTCAGCGATGCGACGCGTGCGCTCTACGATAAAGCGCTGAAGCAGCTGCTGTTGCCGCAGGTGGCGCAGAACATCACCCGCTGGCTGCGCAATGACAATGGCAGTGACGCTGACTACAGCTATGAAGCGCTGAAGGCATATCAGATGCTCTACCAGCCGAAGCACTACGACGGCAAGTTTTTGCAGGCGTGGCTGATGCTTAACCTGTCGCGCGAGCTGCCGCAGAACGTGACGCAGCAGCAGGTAAAACAGCTGGCGTGGCATCTGCAACAGCTGCTGGAGACGCAGATTCACTCGTCGCCGTATGCGAAGGATGACGCGCTGGTAAAGCGCGAGCAGGCGCTGATTAATCAGATGCCGCTGTCACAGCGCGTCTACGGACGGCTGAAGCGCCTGCTGCAACGTGATGACAGCCTGCAGCCGGTGACGCTGGCAGCGCTGGGCGGTCCCCAGAGCGAGCTGGTTTTTTCCCGTAAAAGCGGTAAATCGGTGAATGATGGCGTAGCGGGGCTCTATACGCCGGACGGCTACTGGCAGCATGTGGACAAGCAGATTGGTCCGGTGACGCAGGCGCTTTATCAGGACGATCTCTGGGTGCTGGACGGCGCTGCGCCGCAGCAGAAAAGTGAGCAGACCGATCTTGCGGTGCGCCAGCTCTATGTGCAGGACTACATCCGGCAGTGGGAGCAGTTCCTGAGCGATATTCAGCTCAACAGCAGTGCTGATCTTGCGCAACGCATCAACACTGCGCGCTTGCTGTCGGGCAACCACTCGCCGCTGCGCCAGCTGGTCATCAACCTCAGTAACCTGCTGACGCTGAACCGGGCGCAGCCCGATGAGAAAACCGCGCAGGCGGCGAAGCCGTCGGATAACAGCGCCACCCGCACCCTTGAAGCGCTGTTTACCTCGCCCGAAGCAGCTGCGGCGCGTGGGCAGGCGGCAGCGCAGGCGTCACCGGAGCAGGCGGTTGCGGTGCATTTTGCGCCAGTGCTTGAGCTGGCCCAGCCGTTACAGCAGGGCAGTAAGGTGCTGGCGGTGGATGATTTCCTGCATCAGATTGACGATCTCTATCGCTACCTCACGGCGGTGCAGGATGCCGCCAACAGCGGAATGCCGCCACCGGCCAGCGATGCGATTAGCCGTTTGCAGGCCAGCGCCGGACGGCTGCCCGGTTCGCTGCAGAATATGGTCTCCAGCATGGCGGTCGGGGCCAGCAGCGATGCGCAGCGCCGCGACATGGATAACGTCCGTAAACGCATCACCATGGAAGTCGGCAGTTTCTGTCGTCAGGCGATCGCCGGACGTTATCCGCTGGTGCGTTCCGCGCGCAGTGAGGTGACACCCGACGATCTGGCGCGGATGTTTGCTCCCGGCAGCGGCATGATGGACAGCTTCTTCCGCGACAATCTGGCCAGCAAAGTCGACACCACCAACGCCTCATGGCGCTTTACGCCGGGTATTGACGGTAAAACCCTGCCGGGTGGCGAAGCACTTCTGCGTCCTTTCCAGCAGGCGCAGTCGATTCGTGATGCGTTCTTTGCCAACGGCGCCACCACGCCAGGTTTCCGCGTCACGCTGCGCACCGTAAAAATGGACAACGACATTCTTAACCTGACGCTGGATGTGGATGGACAGCAATTGCGTTACAGCCACGGGCCACAGGCGGTGCAGATGGTCAGCTGGCCCGGTCCGGGCGGCACCAGCCAGGTGCGGATGCAGCTGGGCCTGACCAACGGCACTACCTCAACGCTGGTCACCAGTGGGCCCTGGGCACTCAATCGCTTCTTCGATCGCGCCCGTGTTACGGCGGCCGGCGGCCTGACCCGCGAAGCCACATTCAGCGTGGAGGGGCATCAGGTCACGCTGTCGTTCACCCCTGGCAGCATTCGTAACCCGTTCCAGCTTCCCGGCTTTAGCTGCCCCTGAAACAGGACCCGACAATGACTCATTACGCTGCACCCTGCTGGTACGGCAAATTGCCCAGCGCCGGTGACTTTGTGAAGCGCCGCTTTCCTGATGTCCTCTATCGCCAATGGTCCAGCTGGTTCCAGGTGGGCCTGCATCACTGGCAGAGCAGTCAGGAGGGGGATAACGCGCCGTCGCGCCCGTTCCTCAACGCGCCGGTCTGGAATTTTGTGGTGCCGCCGATGCTGGGCAGTCAGCTGATCCAGATGGGCTGCCTGATTGCGGCTCGGGACAGCGTGGGACGTAACTACCCGCTCTGCGCGCTGCGTCACTTTACCCCCGCCGAGTGGTCGCCGGCCCTGCTGGCACGCTCCGGCGAGTGGTATCAGCAGGTGGGCAATACGCTGCTGCGGGTGGTACAGGGCGGCGGATCGCCGGAGCAGCTGGATCAGGCGCTGATCAGCATTCCGCAGCCGCAACCGCCGCAGGAGACGGGCGAGCCGTCAGATATTCTTAACGTTATCGGCCATGGCGACACGCCTTCAACGCTGAACTGGACGCTGCCGGGCGAGAATTTCGACCCGCAGTTCTATACCAGTTTCTGGTGGACCAATCAGAGCGATGGGTTCCCGCTTTATACCCAGGTTCACAGCGGTAACTTCACCGCGCAGCTCTTTTCCTTGCTGTTTGATCCGGCCGGTGGGGCAAAGCCGGGACGAAACGGACTTTATCCCCCGATGTTTGAATCCTGAGGCGACACGCATGACGATGAATACAGAGGCTTTACTGGCTCCGGTCAGTGATGACAATCCCGGCGGCGATAACCTGGAGTACGACGCCGATTTTCAGGCGATGGAGCAGGCCAGTGCCGGTAAAGCGGAACAGCAGTTCGGCAACACCATCATTCCGGCAGAACCCGCCGACTGGAACAAAGTCGAGAAGCTGGCGATAGCGCTGCTGGCCCGCAGTAAAGATTTACGGGTGATGCTGGCGCTGACCCATGCCTGGACGGAGCTGAAAGGGCTGCCGGGCTATGCCCAGGGGCTGAAGCTGATTGAACAGGCGCTGCTGCTCTACTGGGAGCCGCTGTGGCCGCGACTGGAAGAGTATGGCGAACAGGATCCCTTCTACCGTATCAATGCTCTGGCGCTGCTGGGTGACAAGACTGAACTCAGTGGCGCAGTGCGTCAGTGCTGGCTGCTGCGCTATCCGTCCGACGGTATCTCGCTGCGCGATGCCGCTGCCCTGTGCGACGGCAGCAAAACCGAAGTGGCGGACTACCCTGGCGGCCTGCCGCGTCTGATCGACGAACTGGCGCGCGGCGACCAGCCCGGCATTGAGGCCGTGTTGCAGATTCATGAGCGGCTGCAGACCATCTGCGAAACCGTGGCCGAACGGCTGGGCGACGCGGCGGTGCCGGAACTGGCCCTGCTGCGCAGACAGATTGCGCTGATCGCCGAACGCTGCCAGGCCACCGACATCAGCCAGCTGATTCCCACCGCAGCGGCGGAACAACCCGCAGAAGCGGCGGCCCCGGCGGCAGTCGCCACGGCGCCGCGCGCGGCCGCGGACTGGCGTACGGTGCAGATCGGTTCCCGCGCCGATGCCCAGCTGATGCTGGAGAAGGTGAAGCTCTACTTCACTCAGCATGAGCCGAGTCATCCGGCCCCGCTGATGATCGACCGGGTGCAGCGCTTAATCGAGCGCGACTTCCTGGAGATCATCCGCGAACTGGCACCCGATGGCGTGCATCAGCTGGAAACCATTTTCGGACGTCGCGACTAAGCAGGCGTGACCCACTCACACAGCGGGACCTGCGCGCCTGCTGTGGCACATTATCCGCGCATCATTGATGGAGAAAACCATGGCAACAAGCAAATCCAGTGGGCAGAAGTTCATTGCCCGCAATCGCGCGCCTCGCGTTCAGATTGAATATGACGTGGAAATTTATGGCGCGGAACGCAAAATTCAGCTGCCGTTTGTGATGGGCGTGCTGGCGGATCTGGTGGGTAAACCGCTGGAGCCGCAGCCGGGCATCGACGACCGCAAATTCCTTGAAATCGACATCGATAACTTCGATGAGCGCATGAAAGCGCTGAAGCCACGCGCCGCGTTCCAGGTAGACAACACCCTGAATGGTGAAGGCAAGCTGAACATCGATCTTACCTTCGACAGCATGGATGACTTCTCGCCGGATGCCGTGGCCCGCAACGTCGAGCCGCTGAGCAAGCTGCTGGAAGCGCGTACCCAGCTGGCAAACCTGCTGACCTATATGGACGGCAAAAACGGCGCTGAAGAGCTGATTGGTAAGGTGCTGCAGGACCCAACGCTGCTGCAGGCTCTGACCCATCTGCCTAAGCAGGATGAGGCCACTGAAGGTAAGGAGCCGCAGGCATGACGCAGACTTCACAACAACCCCAGTCGCAGGGCGCGGCCAGTTTCAGCCAGGATGAGTTCAGCGCGCTGCTGAACAAAGAGTTCCGGCCGAAAAGCGACCAGGCACGCGCCGCCGTCGAAAGCGCGGTGAAAACCCTGGCGCAGCAGGCGCTGGAGAACACCGTCACCGTCTCCAGCGACGCCTATCGCACCATTCAGGCGCTGATCGCGGAGATCGACGAAAAGCTGTCACAGCAGGTGAACCAGATTATTCACCATCCGGAGTTTCAGTCGCTGGAAAGCGCCTGGCGCGGCCTGAGCTATCTGGTGAACAACACCGAAACGGACGAGATGCTGAAAATCCGCTTTATGAGCATCTCCAAGCAGGAGCTGGGTCGTGCCCTCAAGCGCTATAAAGGTGCTGGCTGGGATCAAAGCCCGCTGTTCAAGAAGATCTATGAGCAGGAGTATGGGCAGTTCGGTGGTGAGCCGTTTGGCTGTCTGGTCGGCGACTACTATTTCGACCACAGCCCGCAGGATGTTGAGCTGCTGGGTGAGATGGCGCGCATCGGTTCGGCCGCCCACTGTCCGTTTATCACCGGCACCGCGCCGGAAGTGATGCAGATGGAATCCTGGCAGGAGCTGGCGAATCCACGCGATTTGACCAAAATCTTCCAGAACACCGAATATGCCGCCTGGCGCAGCCTGCGTGAGTCGGAAGATGCACGCTATCTGGGCCTGGTGATGCCGCGCTTCCTGGCGCGTCTGCCTTACGGTATCCGTACTAATCCGGTCGACAGCTTTGACTTTGAAGAGCAGACCGACGGTTCCGATCACGGCAACTACACGTGGAGCAATGCCGCCTACGCCATGGCCGCCAACATTAACCGCTCGTTTAAAGAGTATGGCTGGTGTACGGCCATTCGCGGCGTGGAGTCGGGCGGGGCAGTGGAAAATCTGCCGTGTCACACCTTCCCGAGCGACGACGGCGGCGTGGATATGAAATGTCCGACCGAAATCGCCATCAGCGATCGTCGAGAAGCCGAACTGGCGAAAAACGGCTTTATGCCGCTGGTGCATCGCAAAAACTCTGACTTCGCTGCCTTTATTGGCGCGCAGTCACTGCAGAAGCCGACGGAATATCACGATGCCGATGCCACCGCCAATGCCCGTCTGGCCGCGCGTCTGCCTTATCTGTTCGCCTGCTGCCGCTTCGCGCATTACCTGAAGTGCATCGTGCGTGACAAGATCGGCTCCTTCCGCGAGCGCGATGAGATGGAACGCTGGCTGAACGACTGGGTGATGAACTACGTCGATGGCGATCCGGCTAACTCCTCGCAGGAGACCAAGTCACGCAAGCCGCTGGCGGCTGCCGAGGTGAATGTGGAAGAGCAGGAAGATAACCCAGGCTATTACGCCGCGAAGTTCTTCCTGCGTCCGCACTATCAGCTGGAAGGGCTGACCGTTTCGCTGCGTCTGGTCTCTAAGCTGCCGTCACTGAAAAATGATAATGCGTAAGGGCTGAGTTGCAGTGGTATCAGGCGCGAAAGGGTTTTGCGCCTGATGTCTCACAGAAAGGTTGCTGAGATGAACGTCAGGGAGGATGACAGGATGGTTAAAAAATTAGTTCTGCATTTACTACGTTATTTACTGGTTTTTATTTCAGCCCTGATTTTATCCACCTGCGCAGGTTATTTCATTTTCTTCTGTGACTGGAATGTCACGATGATCAGGAAAATAACTAACGGCATTCTGATTACTCTTTCAGTCACTGTATCGTTAAGTTTTTACTGGGCGGCGGGTAAGCTAAGGAAATTTATTGAGTGCTTGTCTGCTTCCTGAATAACGGGTCAGAACCTCAATTTCTCATCATGAGAATTCAATAAATACATTGCCCGGCCTGGTGCCCGGCAACGCACTATCTGAAATATGGTTTATGACGATATTTCAGAAGCAAGGCAAAGGTAAAATATGGACTGTTTTATTCAGCCCCATGCTTTTCTTTTTGCCATATCCTTGCTTTTTTGAAAGCAATAATCTCAACCAATAAAGAGTGAAAGATAATGGCTATTGATATGTATCTGAAGGTAGACGGCATTACCGGCGAATCTAAAGATTCAAACCACACTGGATGGATCGATATTGACTCCTTTTCCTGGGGTGCCAGTCAGCCAGGCAATATGAGCGTGGGTGGCGGTGGCGGTGCGGGTAAAGTTAATTTCAACGACCTGCACATCAACGCCAAAATCGATAAGGCGGTCACTGCACTGCTGAAAAACTGCGCCAGCGGTAAGCACGTCGCGAAAGTCGAAGTGTCAGTTTGCAAAGCGGGTGGCACCCAAATCGAATACACCCGCATCACGCTGGAAGATGTGCTGGTGACTAACGTTCAGTTTGTGGGTTCTGAACACGACGACACCCTGGGCGTAACTTATGCCTTCCAGGCTTCTAAAGTGAAACAGCAGTACTGGGAGCAGAGTTCTTCCGGTGGTAAAGGCGCAGAAACCAGCGCTGGCTGGGATATCAAAGGCAACAAAGAAGCGTAAGAAGCGATACGCCTCCGTACAGGAGGCGTATCTCTCCTGGCCAGAGAAGCACGCGTCGTCATGCGCATTCTCCAGCCGGTTTACACGGATTCTCTGAATCAACATTATTGTGCGGAGAGAGTAAATGAGTATTTCTGGCTCGGTTGGTGTCGGTGGCCGTAATCAGTACGGCGACGTGAAAACAGTACAACAGTTGTTACAGCGCAATGGATATCCACAACTCCGTGCCGATGGCCGCATGGGACCCAAAACCATTGAGGCGATTAAGCAGTTTCAATCCCGTTTTATGTCTCGCCCGGATGGTGTTGTCGATATCCATGGCAAGACGTGGAATACGCTTTCTAATCCTTCAGGTAGCAATACAATAAACCCTTCGTCTACGCCATCAGAAAATATTAATAATAATTCTGGTCGCCTTACTGTGAGTGCCGGACAGGTTACCTTCGATGCCGAAGGTAATGATAATCCCCATAGTCCTTTTTTTAGCCGGCATATACACTGGCCTGGTGGTAAGTCAGGCGTAACCATTGGCCGGGGTTATGATATGGGAGGAAGAAGTTCAGATGAAGTCTATCTGGATCTTATTCGGGTTGGAGTTGAAGAACAGCAGGCAAGAGCGCTATCTTTAGGTGCTACTAAAAAAGAAACTTCAGCGCAATTATGGGTAAGAAGAAACAAAATAGAGTGCGGTGTAATTACGCGTGAATCGCAGGCCAGGCTTTTTGAAACTATCTATCCTATATATGTAAGTCGGGCCAGATCGGTTTATTTATCAGCGACTGCGGAGAAAGCTGAAAGAACGAGTTGGGATGAATTAAAACCGGCGATAAAAGATATCGTGGTGGATTTGGTTTATCAGGGAGCTGGTTTTAAACTTAACATGCAAGCCGCTATGTATAATGATATTGACAAGCTGGCTGATTTTATTGATAGTTCAAGCTTTCTTCAACAGTATGAGAAAGGCCGTAATCGTGCTCGTTATCTTCGAAGCCGGAAATGAAATGGGAGATGTATGAAAAAGTTGTTATTTATCTCGATGTTAGCAGCTGGTTTTTTTGCGGTGCAGCCTGCTTATGCAACAACGGACTGCTCACAAGGTAATAATGTTCAGGAAGTTTATTCCTGTGCCCAAAAAAACAGAAATGAAACTGAGCTTGATTTAAATAAAGAATATAAACTTGCTAAAGGAAGAGTTGAAACACTTTTTAAAGGTGATGATAAAGAGTTAAGTCAATATATGGATACGTTGACTGAAGCTCAGCGAGCCTGGCTGAAATATCGAGAGAATGACTGTAAGCTGGCATCTTATGCTGCAGATAAGGGAAGTGATTTAAGTAACGCTAACGTCAATATGTGCACTTCAGAACTTAATGAGCAAAGAATTAAAAAACTTAAGTTACTACCTTATCATTGATAGTGAAAGTACTGTTGACAGTGTTGAAATTTGCATGCCGTGAAAAAATTAAGCGTTATATGATTTCTTAAAATTATTTATCAGCCCCGATAAAGTCGGGGTTGATAAAAATTTGGTTTGTATTAAAACGGCTGAAAAAAGTATGAAAAGACTACATGAAGTGGCTTTGATCGCTGTCTCTCTTTGCATAAGCGCTTCAGCATTTGCTGAAGATACCTGTGCAAAACAGCCATCAGACGGTGCATTGTTTCAGTGTACTGTTCAGCAGAAGAAGCTGGCGGAAGATGACCTGAACAAAGCGTACCAGACAGCTAAAAAACGCATTGTACAGATGTACGGCACGCAGAAAAAACTGGCTGATGATTATGTCGCCACGCTGGTGGATACGCAGCGCAGCTGGCTCAGGTATCGTGACGGTCAGTGCAAACTGGAAGCCTTTGCCGCTGAAGAAGGCAGCAATGCGAATGCGGTTGCCACCAGCCTCTGTGTTATCCGCATCGACAAAGAGCGTACTGCTATTCTGAAGCAACTGCCTTACTGATTACGTTGTCGTGCTCAGTCTTTACAGAATGGGCACGACATTAATTATAAAATAACTCTCTGCATTACGCTGTAATCGCGTTTATTAAATTCAGGTAAGTAATATTTTGTTAATTATATTCCTGCGGATTACGCACTGTTGATTTGTATGGAAGCTAAATTCGAGTCTATTTTTATTTTTATCCCATCGTTCATTGGGATTAATTTTTTTCGCAGTAATCTTATTTAAAAAAGCTGCCTAACCGCTCTGTTTAAATAGGTAAGTCAGCCCAGCGATAATATAAAAACCCAACCCCACTATTAAAAACTCACCGCTCCCTATACCCCGCGTCTTTCCCCGAAAGGTGCGCGGTATAGATGCCGAACCGCTAACCGCAGGAATCCGTTATGCGCTTTACGATAATAACGACTAAACCCGGCCAACAGCCGCCGCAAACTCATTGTGATTTCTTCCCGCCCGGCGGCACCATTGGTCGCGGCGTGGATAACAATCTGGTGCTGCCGGATGACGACCGAACGCTCTCCCGGCTGCAGGCCATTGTGCACATCACCGCGAACGGTGAATGTCGCCTGACTAACCGTGGCAATGTGACGCGCGTGCTGCTCAACGATATTCCGCTGGAACGCGGTCGTCAGGTTGAGCTGCAGGATGGGGACATACTGGGCATTGATGATTATCAGCTGCTGGTCAGCGATCTCAACAGTGCGCAGCTGCCGCAGGCTGAAAGGGCGGTTTCGCGTCCGGAGCCGGTCCAGCCCACAGCGCCTGCTCGCGAACCGGCAGCGGAAAAAGCGAGCACCACCGCCGCCATCCCCAGCGAAATCTGGGACAGCCTGGCGAAAGAGTTTTCGATTTCTGACGATCTCTCTAAACGCAAAGCGGTGCCGGAGATGCCGGATGCCCATCCGCTGACCGCGCCCGCCATGCCAGACCGCAATCCGGAAGATCCGCTGGCACAGCTGATCAACGATGCGCCGCTGGATTATGGTCAGCAGCCCAAAAACAGCAGCCTGTTTGACGGCGGCGATGCGCTGTTCGCACAGCAGAGCATTTTTGACGACCGCACGCCAAGCACGCTGGCGGCTCAGCAGAACACTACGCCACCGCAGGCTGAAACGCCTGCCGCTGAACTGGATCCACTGAGCCTGTTCGACGGCGAGAACAGTGCGGACGTGCGCAACCATGATGATCCATTAGGACTGATGATGGGGAACGCGGTGCCGCTGGCGCAGCCGGAGCCAGCGAAACCGGCGACGCTGCATGTGCCGCCTCAGCAAGAGGCAAGGCCTGAGCCGGTTGCCGCACGCTCACCTGAGCAGGCCTCCGTCAGCCTGAACGAAATGAATCACTCTCCGCTGTTCAGCGGCGATGAATCACAGATTGACGATCAGGCCTACAGCCCGCCTCACGGCGACGCTCCGCGCCAGACGCTGCTGGCAGATGAGGCGGAGTCTGGACAGACAGACGCCGTGAATCCGCAAAACGACTACGGCGGCATTACGCTGCCGACACCGCAGGCGGTGCAGCGTACTCCTTCTCCGACGCCAAAAGGGCGGCTGCGCATTGATCCGGTTGCCTCGGGTCACCAGCATGCCGCCGCCGTGCAGCCCTCCACCTCCAGCCAGAGCAGCGGCGAGGCCCTGAAAGGCGAACTGCTGGACGCGCTGCTGGAAGGGATGGGCCTGCGCGATCTGCAGCCGACGCCGCAGTTTGACCGCGAGCAGATGCTGCAGTTTGGTCAGATGCTCAGTATGTTCTCGCAGGGTACGGTCGCGCTGCTCTCGTCGCGCTCGATCCTTAAGCGCGGCGTCAAGGCCGACATGACGGTGATCCTCGACGACGCCAACAACCCGTTCAAGCTGCTGCCGTCGGGCAAAACCGTATTAATGCAGATGTTCGGCAGCCGGATGCCGGGCTTTATGCCACCGCGTCAGGCGGTGCGGGATGCGCTGATCGATTTGCAGGCACACCAGCTGGGCATGATCGCCGGTATCCGCGCCATCATCGCCTCGATGCTGCAATCCTTTAATCCCGAGCAGCTGGAAGAGGAGGCGCGTCAGGCGGGGTCGGTTTCCCGTATCGGCCTGCCGGGCAGCCGTAAAGCGGCGCTGTGGGAGCATTTTGTTGAGCGCTACGGCGAGACAGCGGGCGAGATCGAAGACGATTTCCACACCCTGTTTGGCGAAGCGTTTCTGCACGCCTATGACCTGGAAGTTAATCAGTACAAAGACTCACAAACCCACACGGATGACGCATGAATATCACTATTGCCTCGACGTCGAACCAGGGCGATCGCGCCAGTAATCAGGATCAGATCGGTGATGTCATCGGTAAGCGCTCCGCCTGCTTTGTGGTGTGCGACGGTGTGGCCGGGTTTCCCGGCGGCGACAGGGCGGCCGCCATCGCCCGCAGCAGCCTGCTGGAAGCGTTTGATGGGGATGCGCATCTCAATGCGCAGTCGATTCGCAACTACGTCAATCACGCGAATCACGCTATCCGGCAGCAGCAGAAAGCCAGCAGCGAGCACAGCCGGATGGGCACCACGCTGGTCAGCCTGTTCATCGACCGCGACTACCATCTTGCCTGCTGGGCCCATGCCGGTGACAGTCGCCTTTATCTGTTCCGCCGCGGCTATCTCTATCTGGTCACCACTGACCACAGCCTGGTACAGCAGATGAAAGATGCCGGACATCGTACCGAAGGCATCAACAGCAATCTGCTCTATTTTGCACTGGGAATGGGTGATGAGCAGCGCGACGCCAGCTACAGCGACGTGGTCGGGATTGAGGATGGCGATGCCTTTCTGCTCTGCACCGATGGTTTCTGGCACGGCGTGACGCTGGAGCAGATGCAGCAGTCACTGCACATGGTGAATACGCCGGAAGAGTGGCTGACGCTGATGCAGCAAATCATCAAAAACGATCAGTCAGATCAGGGGCAGCAGGATAATTTCAGCGCACTGGCCGTCTGGATTGGATCGCCCCAGGACACCACTTTGCTGCACTCGCTCTCTGAAGCGGCGCAGTTCTTCCCTCTGCGAGATTGAGAACGCCAACATGAAATATGGATTACTGGGTCTGGCTGCGCTGCTGCTCAGCACGCACGCTTATGCTGAAAACTATCGCATCGTTCAGTCCCCGGCACAGAAACTGGATGTCTGGATTGATGACGTCAAAAATAATCAGCTGTCGAGCTGGTGTAACAGCACCATTAACCTGCGCATCGTCACGCTGGGTGAGAAAAACGCGTCGGTGCTGAAAGAGTTTCTGCCACGGGTGGCTGGCCTGATGGCGTCGCAGTGTAAACCGCTGCAGCAGCTGCACTGGCAGCTGACCGATACAGCGGGCAGTGAAATCGCTACCGGCAGTGCCGCCCGGGCGCAGCAGTGGAAGACCGTGGTGACGCCGCCCGCGCCGCCAGCACAGCAACAGCCAGCCACGGCTGCCGTGCCTGCGGACCCATTGGTCAATGCCGCCCAGGCGGATACCTCGCCATGGCTGCAGTTCAGCCTGCTCGACGGCTGCCATTTCCGCACCTGGTGGCAGCATCCGGCGCAGGGCAGCGCAATGTTTGTGCCGGCTAAGCAGGGGCTGGTCTGCGGTTCCGATGGCTGGCTCAGCGGACACAGTCGTCTGACGCAGCAGGGCAACGGCGCACCGGCAACCGTCGGCGTGACCTTCCTGCAGGGCTTCCCGGTGATGGGGCTGAACAGTCAGTCGCCCACCGCCGAACTGCACATCACCACGGTTAATAGCGAGCGCATGGTGCTGAGTAACGAGAAATCCCCGGACAGCTGGCTGGTTCTGCCGTTCAGCAACCGCTTTAACGGCTGGCAGGCGACCCGTCAGGTGGTGGTGCTGATGCCCGCCAGTGAAGCCGCTGATGAGAGTGCTTTGCAGGCACGTCTGCAGGAAGTCCGTAAAGTCTGGTCACCGTGGGTCAGCGGCAATACCACGCTGAGCGTGCAGCTGGTGGAAAAACTGCACCCTGAACTGAAAGATCCCGCCGCTGCGGTTTATCGCACCCTTAACTGACGCAAAAGGAGTTTGCATGGAATCCTTACAACATCATCTTGCGAACGCCACGCTCAGCGAGACGCTGGCTGACGTTACCCGCCAGATTCAGGCCAATCCGGCGAACGCCGATCTACGCGCCGCCTTTGTGCAGCTGCTCTGTCTGGCGGGCAACTGGTCACGTGCGCAGACGCAGCTGCAATCCTGGCTGGCGTTAAGCCCGCAGGCGCAACCTACCGTCAATCTGTTGCAGCAGGCGATTGCTGGTGAGCTGCAGCGTGACGCCGTGCTGCGTGGCGTGGCACAGCCGGTGCTGCCGGGCAGCGCGTGGCACTGGTGCGATACGCTGCTGGCCGCGTTGCAGGCCGAAACCGCGGGCGATGTCGCGCGCGGCAGCGCACTGCGTGCTGACGCGCTGGAGCGTGCGGCCGCCAATCCCGGCACCGCGACTCAGCAGGATCAGCCGACCGCCTTCAGCTGGCTGATGGATGGTGACAGCCGTTTTGGGCCGGTGTGTGAAGTGATCAATCAGGGCCGTTATTACTGGATCCCGTTCGCCGCCATTCGTGAGATGCAGTTCCAGGCACCCGCCAGCGTCACCGATCTGGTGTGGCGTCATACGCGGGTGCAGCTGGTGGATGGCAGCGAGCAGGTGTGTCAGATCCCGGCGCGCTATCCGCTGCTGGCGGGTGCGGATGAGCGTTTTCTGCGTGCCAGCGTTACCGAATGGCAGCCGCTGAGCGACGACCCGGACCAGTTTATCGGCCAGGGACAAAAAATGTGGCTCAGCGACAGCGCAGAGTTCTCGCTGCTGAGCCTGCAGCAGGTCGCGTTTGATAATACAGAGTCTGCCGATGAGTCATGATTCCGGCGCACACAATGATGGCTATGCCCAGCTGCATGGCGGCTTTCGCGCGCGCAAAAAGCGCGATGCCCTAACCGCCCGCGACAAGCTGCAATCCTCATTGCTGGATCGCCTGACCGACAACGCGCCGGACAGGCAGCAGGAGGCGGAAAACAGCATGCTGATCAGCCACAGCACGCTGCGCCGCCACGTCCTGCGCGATCTGCAGTGGCTGTTCAACACCATTAATAACGAAGCGCAGCAGGACCTCAGCGGCTTCGGTCAGGTGCAGCGCTCGGTCTGGAACTTCGGCGTTGCGCCGCTGGCCGGGCAGAACGTCTCCGATATCGAATGGCAGGATATGCAGCGCAAAATGACCAACGCCATTCTGCACTTCGAGCCGCGCATTCTGCCGCAGGGACTCCAGGTGCGCTGCGTCAGCGATCTCGGCTCGCTTAGTCTGCACAACGTGCTGTCGATTGAGATCAAAGGGCGGCTCTGGTGCGTGCCTTATCCGCTGGCGTTTCTGTTCCGCACTCAGGTTGATCTGGAGAGCGGCCATTTCGAACTTCAGGATGCAGGGTAATCATGGACAGCAATCTGCTCGACTATTACAACCGTGAACTGGCTTACCTGCGCGAGATGGGGGCGGAGTTCGCGACGCGTTACCCTAAAGTGGCGGGACGTCTCGGCATGCATGGCATCGACGTGGCAGATCCCTACGTCGAGCGACTGATGGAAGGATTCGCCTTCCTGACGTCGCGCGTGCAGCTGAAGATGGATGCGGAGTTTCCGCGCTTCTCGCAGCGTCTGCTGGAGATGATTGCGCCATCCTATCTCTCACCAACCCCGTCAATGGCGATCGCTCAGCTGACGCCGGACAGCCGCAAGGGTGACATCACCCAGGGCTTTCGCGTGCCGCGCGGCACCATGATGGAGAGCCAGAACCTGAAAAAAACCGGGGTGACCTGCAGCTACACTACCGCGCACGATGTGATACTGCATCCGCTGCGCATCAGCGAAGTCACTCTCGGCGGCGTGCCCGGCGATCTGCCCTCCGGCGAACTTAAATTGGGTGGTCTGGGGGCGGTCAGTGCGCTGCGTATCCGCATCACGTGTGAAGGGATCTCCTCGCTCAGTCAGCTCAGTGTGGATGACCTGATGCTGTTTCTCAGCGGCCCGGATATCCAGGCGCTGAAACTGCTGGAGCTGCTGATGCAGCACCGGGTGGGCATCGTGCTGCAGTCGGTTGAGAAGCGGCCGCAGCGTCAGGTGCTGACGGATGAGGCCCTGCAGCAGGAGGGCTTTGCGCCGGAGCAGGCGCTGCTGCCAGACGATCTGCGCAACTTCGACGGTTATCGTCTGTTGCAGGAGTATTTTGCGTTTCCGGCGCGCTTCCAGTTTATCAGCCTGAGTCAGCTCGGCCCGTTTCTGCGCCGCTGTGACAACGCCACCGCATTCGACATCATTATTCTGCTCGACAAAGCGGACAGCGCGCTGGAAAGCGTGGTCGATAGCACACATCTGGCGCTGCACTGTACGCCCGTCATCAATCTGTTTCCGAAAACCGCCGAGCGTCTGAAGGTCAGTGACAGCCAGCATGAATATCATCTGGTGGTAGATAACATCCGGCCGCTGGATTATGAGGTGCATTCGGTGCAGCGGTTGTTCGCTACCGTAGAGGGCAAGCGGGAAGAGCAGGTGTTCCGTCCGTTCTGGAGCACCTTCAGCGGTGACCAGGGTGATTACGGTGCTTACTTCTCGCTGCGCCGCGAACAGCGCACCCTGTCAGAACAGGCGCAACGCTACGGCACGCGCACCGGCTATATCGGTTCAGAAGTCTTTCTGTCGCTGGTGGATGAGCATCACGCGCCGTGGCACGATGACGTGCGCTATCTCTCCGCCGACGTGATGTGCACCAGTCGCGATCTGCCGCTGATGCTGCAGCAGGATCAGGGTAACTTCGTGATGCCGGACTCTATTCCGGTATCGGAGCTGAAGCTGTGCAAAGGGCCGACGCCGCCACGTCCGGCGCTGGCCGAGGGCCTTTCTGCCTGGCGGCTGATCAGCCATCTGCAGATGAACTACCTCAGCCTGATGGACAGCAGCGACGGGGAAGGCGCGGCCGCCCTGCGCCAGTTGCTGAGCCTCTACGCCAACCTCGCGGAAGCGCCGGTTGCCCGCCAGATTGACGGCATCCGCCATTGCACGCTCAGCGCGGTCAACCGCCGCGTGCCGGAGCCGGGCCCGGTGGTGTTTGCGCGCGGCGTCAGCATCACGCTGGAAGTGGATGAGCAGGCGTTTTCGGGTGCCAGCCCGTGGCTGTTCGGCAGCGTACTGGAGCGGGTCTGTGGCCGCCTCGTGGCGCTCAACAGCTTCACGGAGTTCACCCTTAACAGCCAGCAGCGCGGCGAAGTGGGCTACTGGCCGCCGCGCATGGGCAGGAAAGCGCTGATATGAGTGGCGAAAAAGTGATTTCGCTGCCGCGGCTGACCCGACTGCCGGATGATTTCTGGCAGAAAGTGATGGCCGCGCCGTGGCGCTACGATCTGTTCCAGCTGCTGCGGCGGCTGGATGCGCAGGGCGGTCAGCGCTATCCGCTGGGCCGTGCGCCGCTGCCGAAGTTCGAATCGGTGCGCATCGGTCAGACGCCGTCACTGGCGTTTGCGCCCGCCACCGTCGCCAGCGCCACGGCACGTGAAGAGTCCGGACGCCATGAGCTGTCGATCTACAGCTTTGGCCTGTTTGGTCCCAACGGGCCGCTGCCGACCCATCTGACTGAATATGTGCATGAACGGATTGTGCATCATCAGGATCACAGCCTGTCGGCGTTTGCGGATCTGTTTCACCATCGCGCCACGCTGCTGTTCTATCGCGCCTGGGCCGATGCGCAGCCGACCGTGTCGCTGGATCGCCCCGACGACAGCCGCTTCCTGAACTATCTCGCCTGCCTGGCGGGCATCGGTTTACCGGCCCAGCAGCAGGCCAGCTCGCTCAGCCTTCATGCCCGACTGATGCTGGTGGGTCACCTCAGCCGCCACGGCCACGATGCCGAAGGGCTGGTGCGCATTCTGCGCCACTACTTTGGCGTGCCGGTCCGGCTGACGCAGAACCTGCCGCACTGGCTGACGCTGGACAGTCGCGATCAGGCCCGGCTGGGCGCGGGACGTCACATGCCCCGGCTGGGCGCTTCTGCATTTCTCGGCGTGGCGGTGCGCGACGTGCAGCACCGTTTTCGCCTGCACCTGGGCCCGCTCAGCGCCGCGCAGTATGCCCGTTTTCTGCCGGATGCCCCCGGCGCGCAGGAAGTGCGCGACTGGGTGCGTCACTACCTCGGCATCGAAATGCAGTGGGATCTCAGCCTGATCCTGGCCGCTGACGAGGTGCAGGGCGTGGCACTGGGCGGCACTGCCCGACTTGGTTACACCAGCTGGCTGGGGCAGATGCCGCAGCCGCAGGATCGAGAAGATTTTATGTTTGAGGTTGAGGCGGCTTCGCGCTAGCCCAGCCGCTTTCCCTGTTACACAGCCTGCGTCTTTCATTGAAGAGAGCCCCCTATGTCAGAAATCAGCCGTGCCGTGCTATTCGGCAAACTGGATACGCTGTTATTTACCTCGCTGGAAAGCGCCACCGCCTTTTGCAAACTGCGCGGCAATCCCTATGTCGAGCTGGTGCACTGGCTGCATCAGCTGATGCAGCAGCAGGATGGCGACTTACAGCAGGTCATCACACATTTTTCACTGGATGAAAAGGCCCTGACTCAGGACATCGTTGCCGCGCTGGATCGCCTGCCGCGCGGTGCCAGTGCGGTCTCCGACCTCTCTGAGCATATCGACAGCGCCGTCGAGCGGGCGTGGGTTTACGCCTCGCTCAAATATGGTGCGACCCGCATTCGCGGCGGCCATCTGCTGATCGGCATGCTGAAAACCTTCAACCTGGCCAGCGTGCTGAAGGGCATCTCCGGCCAGTTCAGCCGCGTCAACGCCGATGCGCTGCTGGCGGAGTTCGACACGCTGCTTAGCAACAGCAAAGAAGCCCAGCAGGCGATGAGCGCACCGGCGGATGCCGCTGGCGCACCCCCTGCGGCCGGTAGCAGCACGCTGGAGCAGTACGGGCAGGACCTCACTGCGCGCGCGCGTGAAGGCCGCATCGATCCAGTGACCGGGCGTGACGATGAGATCCGCCAGATGGTCGATATCCTGATGCGTCGTCGCCAGAACAACCCGCTGCTGACCGGTGAAGCGGGCGTCGGCAAAACCGCGGTGGTCGAGGGCCTTGCGCTGCGTATCGCGGCGGGCGATGTCCCTGCGCCGCTGCGCGATGTGCAGCTCTGGCTGCTGGATATCGGCCTGCTGCAGGCGGGTGCCGGGATGAAAGGGGAGTTTGAAGCGCGACTGCAGGCGCTGATCAATGAGGTGCAGTCCAGCCCGACGCCGATTGTGCTGTTTGTGGATGAGATCCACACCCTGGTCGGCGCAGGTGGTCAGCAGGGCACAGGCGATGCCGCCAACCTGCTGAAACCGGCGCTGGCGCGCGGCCAGCTGCGCACCATCGGCGCGACCACCTGGGCCGAATACAAAAAGTACATCGAGAAAGATCCGGCGCTGACCCGTCGCTTCCAGACCGTGCAGGTGCAGGAGCCGGATGAAGCCAAAGCGATTCTGATGCTGCGCAGCACCGTCAGCGCGCTGGAGAAACACCATCGCGTGCTGCTGCTGGATGATGCGGTCAGTGCGGCGGTGAAACTGTCGCATCGCTATATTCCGGCGCGCCAGTTGCCGGACAAAGCCGTGGCGCTGCTGGATACCGCCTGCGCCCGCGTGGCGGTCAGCCAGGGCGCGCAGCCTGCGGCGCTGGAAGATTGCCTGCACCGTCTGGCGGCGCTGGAGATTGAAGCGGAGATCATTGACCGCGAAATCCGGGTGGGTCTGGGCGATGTGACCCGACAGCAGGCGATTACCGCAGAGCGAACGGGGCTGGAAGCCGAACGCGATGCGCTGCAACAGCGCTGGCTGCAGGAGCGCGAACTGGTCGAGACGCTGATTGCGCTGCGCGCCCGCTGTGTGACCGAAGAGGATGCGGCGCTGCGTGAACAGCGTGATGCAACGCAGCAGCAACTCACTGCGCTGCAGGGCGACACGCCGCTGCTCTTTGCCGCCGTCGATGCGGGCGTGGTCGCCGCCGTGGTCTCTGACTGGACCGGTATTCCGCTGGGCCGGATGGTGAAGAATGAGATCGACGCCGTGCTGAACCTGGCTGACACTCTGAACCAGCGCGTTATCGGCCAGCGTCACGGCCTGGAGCTGATCGCGAAACGGGTTCGCACCACGCGCGCTCGTCTCGATAACCCCAACAAACCGGCGGGCGTCTTTATGCTGTGCGGGCCTTCCGGCGTCGGCAAAACTGAGACCGCGCTGGCGCTGGCCGAGTCACTGTATGGCGGCGAGCAGAACATCATCACCATCAACATGAGCGAGTTTCAGGAGGCGCACACCGTCTCGACGCTGAAAGGCGCACCGCCGGGCTACGTCGGCTACGGCGAAGGTGGCGTGCTGACCGAAGCCGTTCGCCGTCGTCCCTATAGCGTGGTGCTGCTGGATGAGATTGAGAAAGCCCATCCGGATGTGCATGAGCTGTTCTTCCAGGTGTTTGACAAAGGCTGGATGGAGGATGGCGAAGGCCGCCACATCGATTTCCGCAACACCATCATCATTCTGACCTCAAACGTCGGTACGCAGTTAATCAGCGCGATGTGCGCCGATCCTGAGCTGATGCCTGATCCCGATGCCCTGAGCACCGCGCTGCGTAAGCCGCTGCTGGAGGTGTTCCCGCCTGCGCTGCTGGGCCGTCTGCTGGTGGTGCCGTATTACCCGCTCAGCGATGAAATGCTGGCGGAGATTGTGCGACTGCAGCTGGCGCGCATTGTGCGTCGTCTGGCCGACAACCACGGCATTGAGGCGCAGATCGACGAGTCGGTAGTGAGCCAGATCGTCCAGCGTTGCACCGAAGTCGAGTCGGGCGGTCGCATGGTCGATGCCATCCTTACCAACACGCTTTTGCCGCAGATGAGCCAGATACTGCTGAGCGCCCATGCCCGCGATGAACGCTATCGCCGCGTTGAGGTGCGTTGTGAGCAGGGCGAATTTGTCTGCCAGTTCGCTGTTTAAAGCCCAGTCATCAGAGAGTTTTCGAATATGTCGGAACATGATCAACCCCTGAATGTCCCCAACGCCCTGCCGCTGGGTTACCGCTTCAATGAGTTTGAAATCAAAGAGGTCATCGGCGGTGGCGGCTTTGGCATCGTCTATCGCGCCTGGGATCACCAGCTTGAGCGCGATATCGCCATCAAAGAGTTTATGCCCGCTTCGCTGGCGGTGCGCAGCGATGACCTCAATCTGGTGCTGCGCAGTGAGCGCTTCAGCAAAACCTTTCACGCCGGACTGAACAGCTTTATCCAGGAGGCGCGGCTGCTGGCGCGCTTTAACCATCCGAACCTGCTGCACGTGCTGCGTTTCTGGGTGCAGAACGACACCGCCTACATGGGCACGGTGTTCTACAGCGGCACCACGCTCTCGAACTTCCGCGAACGTCATCCGCAGTCGGTGAATGAGGCGTGGATCCGTCGCATGCTGCCGCCGCTGCTGGGGGCGATTAAAACCATCCATGAAGCGGGCTATCTGCATCGCGATATCTCGCTGGATAACATCCAGATCCAGAGTAGCGGCGAGCCGATCCTGCTGGACTTCGGGTCGGCCCGTAAAACCATCGGCAACCTGTCGGATGAGAGCGAGACCATGCTGCGTCCCGGCTATGCGCCGATTGAGCAGTACAGCGATAACGATGAGAGCGAGCAGGGCGCATGGACTGATATCTACGCGCTGGGCGCGGTGCTGCATACGCTGATTACCGGTGCGCCACCGCCGGTGAGCGTAGTGCGCAGCATCGAAGATAACTACCAGCCGCTGGTGCAGCGTCGTCTGGCGGGCTACTCCACCGCGCTGCTTAGCGCTGTCGATCGCGCGCTGGCGCTGAAACCGGAAGATCGTCCGCAGAGCATTGATGATTTTGCGGTGCTGATGGCGCTGCCGGAACGCGAGCCTGAACCGCTACTCAGTGCAAAAATGAGCGGGCCAGGCACCATGCTGGTGCCGATTGAAGAGGAGGCGATCATCCCGCCCGCCTCGCCGTTGAAAACGCTGCTGGGACACCGCTTTGCGCTACCGGGCCTGGTGGCCGCGGGCGTGCTGGTCGGCCTGTGTGCCGGTCTGCTGATGTCGCGTGGTGATGACCAGACGGCGCAGGCTGAGAACGCGCAAAACAGCGCACCTGCCGCCAGCGTCGCGCCGGTTAATCAGCCGGTGGCTGCGCCACCGACGCAGGTTGAGACCCCGCCGGATACGGTTGCCAGTGCCCCGGCTCAGACTGCTGAGCCCGCGCAGACCGCCGCGCGTGACCCTGATCCACAACCGGCACCACCACCCGCGCCGGTTGCTCAGGTCTATATCCGTCTGCAGCAGGGTGAACGCGTTCAGGTGAACGGTCAGCCGCAGGCGCTGGTCCCGGCGGTGAATGGCTTCGCCACGCTGCAGCTGGCACCGGGTAACTACACCTTTGCCATCAGCGGCCAGAGTGGCACCCGCCAGCAGACGCTGAACATCAGCGAAGAAGGCGTCTGGTTGCTCGATCCACACAGTTAATAGTCAGGGATTACTTATGTTCTCACGCATTACTGCACAGCTGCCGGCGGACGGCCTGCTGTTCCATACGCTCACGGGCACCGAGACGCTGTCCCGTCCGTTTGTGCTCACCGCCGAGCTGCTGGCCACCGACGCGCGCATCGACCGTCACGCCCTGCTGGGCAAGCCGGTGACCTTTACGCTGCCGACCGATGGCCTGATGAGCGCGCTCAGTCCGCGCTACCTCAACGGCAAAATCACCCGGGTGGCGGTGCGCAGCCAGGAGCTGAGCGGCACCCGCTACGCGGTCTATGAGCTGACGGTCGAGCCGGACCTGTGGCCGATGAAGCGCGACCGCAACCTGCGCATCTTCCAGAGCCAGACGGTGCCGCAGATTGTGCAGACGCTGCTGAAGGAGTACGCGGTCAACGTCGAGACACGCCTGGCGGGTAACTACCGGGTGTGGGAGTACTGCGTGCAGTATCAGGAGAGCAGCCTGGACTTTATCAGCCGCCTGATGGAGCTGGAGGGGATTTACTACTTCTTCCGCCACGAGGCGGACAAACATACGCTGGTGCTGTGCGACGCGCCGGATCAGCATCAGGCGTTTCCGGGCTATGAGACCATTGCCTATCACGTCACCCCGTCGGGTGGTGTCGTCACGGAAGAGGGCATCAGCCAGTGGTCGCTGGCGGAGAGCGTGACGCCGGGCATCTACAGCACCGACGACTACGACTTCCGCAAGCCGAACGCCTGGATGCTGCAGGCCCGCCAGAACCCGGCGTCGCCGGTGCCGGGCTCGGTGGACGTTTACGACTGGCCGGGCCATTTTGTCGACCACAGCCACGGCGAGTCCTACGCGCGCATCCGTCAGGAGGTGTGGCAGGCCGAGCACCACAGCGTCAGCGGGTCGGGCACGGCCACCGGCATCGCGCCGGGCTTTACCTTCTCGATCATCAACGCGCCGCACTTCAGCGACAACGGCGAGTACCTGGTCACTTCGGCGACCTATGACTTCGCCGAGAACAGTTACGCCAGCGGCGATACCGGCGACAGCCGCCACAACATCCATTTCACGGTGCTGCCGTCGTCGGTGACCTACCGCACGCCGCCGGAGACGCCGTGGCCGAAAACGCACGGCCCGCAGACGGCGAAGGTGGTGGGACCCAAAGGCGAGTCGATCTGGACCGACCGCTACGGCCGGGTAAAGGTGAAGTTTCACTGGGACCGGCTGGCGAAGGGCGACGACACCAGCTCCTGCTGGGTGCGCGTCTCCAGCGCCTGGGCCGGTCAGGGGTTCGGCGGGGTGCAGATCCCGCGTGTTAACGACGAAGTGGTGGTGGACTTTATTAACGGCGACCCGGATCGTCCGCTGATCATCGGCCGCGTGTATAACGAGGCGAGCATGCCGCCGTGGGCGCTGCCGGCAGCGGCGACGCAGATGGGTTTTCTGAGCCGTAGTAAAGATGGACACAAAGATAATGCCAACGCTCTCAGGTTTGAGGATAAAGCAGGACATGAACAGATCTGGATTCATGCTGAAAAAAATATGGATACAGAGATTGAACATAGTGAGACACATGACGTCGGCGTTGACCGTAAAAAAACTATCGGACAGGATGAGCATGTCACGGTTAAGCGTAACCGGGATGTCAATACAGGGGTAAATTCAACCAGTAATACAGGAAGTCAGCACAAAATAAACGTCGGTAAAAATCAGACTGTGCTAACCATGGACAAAGAGGGTAACGCTCTGCTGGAAGCGACAGCCTCTATTAAACTAAAAGTGAATGAGAATTATATTCTCATTACACCCTCGAGCATTGAAATTATCGTCTCTGAGGGAGCGCTTAAGGCAGAAAGTATTACTGAAGCCTCCTTCAAAGGCACGCAAATTACGAAGCTGGGTGGAGGAATAAATTCCGAACTTAAAGCGAATGACACGATAAATATCAGTGGAACTAACCTGACGGATATTAAAGGTGCTGTGGTTAAAGTTAATAGCTGATTTCTTATTAAGGAAAAATAATCATGGGGCAGCCTGCCGCCAGAGCGATCATTGATATCAGCGCACATACTGGTCCAATACAATCAGGAAGTCCGGATGTGATTATCGGAGGGTTTCCGGCAGCAAGAAAAGGCGACACGTTATCCTGTTCCGAGCATGGCAACGGCTTAATTGTCGGTGGTTCTGGCACCGTTTTCGTCAATGGTATACCAGTTGCACGCAAAGGAGATAAAACGCATTGTAATGACGGAGGTGAACTTCCGTCATCAGGCTCTAAACCTGCTGCGCCACATTACTGGGGCGGATCATTGGCAAAAAAGGCGGGTGAAGATGGGATGCTACATGATGAAATTTACGATGCCCGCGTACTTGGTGCTTATGCCAGTCTGGAAGATAAAAACCTCAATGGGGATTTTGATACGGCATCGGCTGGTTTTGCGTTATCCGACATTACTCTGGGCAACCTAAAAAGCCAGGATCTCTTACGCGGAGAGATGCGTACGAAAGTCGCCGTTGCCAATGCCACTGGTTCATTATATGGAGGTGGTAATGATATTTATGGCCTAAATACGAATGCGACCGCGACAGGCATACAGTATGGGGGCTCGGCTGCTGCAGGGAAAGAGGGCACTTTGTATGGAGGAGTATCTGGTGATGTCACTATTGGCACCGCAGAGGCAAAAGCCGTTGGTGAAATATATAGTGGTAACAAAGGTCGATATGGATTTACGCTTGAAGGTGGAGCCGAAGCAAAGGGAGTAAAAGGTGAAGTGTCAGGAAGTATTGATATCTTAGGCATAGTTTCTGGCGAGGCTAAAGCAGATGCTAGCTTAGGTTCTGTGGGGTTATCTGGTGGAGGAAGTTTGTTCTGGGAGACCACAGACTCCTCAGCGAATTTAAGGGTTGCAGGTGGAGTCGCAGCGCTGATTGGTCTTAAAGGTGATGCAAGTTTGAAAGTAGCCTTTAAGCCCGTTCTGGACTTCTTTGACTCTCTGTATGGTGATGATGAAGTTGTTCAAACACCTAAACAGCCAGGCGGCGAAGGGACAATCAAAACCGGTTGTGTTACTGTTTTGATCGGCGATTAAATCCTTGGAGATAACTACAAAATGAAATGGTCAGGTTTTATTTTTTTTATTATTATTGCTTTAATTTATATCTGGAATGGAAAGGATGTCTTTTCAAGAAAGGAGTGGGTGTCTTTTTTTAAAAAGTTTCTCGCCGTTCTGATTGGTGCTTTTATTTTGGTGGTTATTCTTGTGGGCTTATCTAAATATTTGCATTTGATCGATAGAGAAAGTGCAAGGGCGCTATCAGTTCTTATACCTGCTTCTGTCATGACGATATTGATTTCAAAATTATTTGTCATTTCTCTTTTTGCTCTATTCAGATTTATAATGCGATTCCATCATCGTTATAATACTTCTGAAAATTACTCGAAATTATCATTGATTGGTAATTCTTATGGAGCAAGGCTGAGCTTGTTTGTCAAAGTAATTGCTTCGTTTGGATGCGTTATTATGTTTTATGGAATCTGGTTTGGCAGCACGGTCTGAGTTAGAGAGGTTGTATGAATACTGAGAATAATTATGCCTTTCCCGTAGTATCAAACTATACCGACGAGGAGGCCAGGTCAAATTACTGGAAGTGCCAGTACACTTCCGCTGATAAGAAAATGCTTCACTATTGGGTGGTTCTGCCCAATCGCGTCAAGCCTGCGGAGTTGAAGTTGCAAAATATTGCTGAAGTTGGCCTGATTAATATCGGACGCTATTCGACGAATGATAATCTGCCTTATATGGAAGTCTGGGCCGCTTATGAACGTTGCCAGTGGGAAATGAACCCTTCAGATTGGTTGTTCAATAAGCTAGAGTTAATGGGCGAAAAAATAATAAATAAACGATTAATTGTTAATCCAGCCGGGAATGGAGTTTTTGCAGACGTACTCACTCTTAAAACCCACTCTTCAGGTGACGAAGTTGTTTCACGCTATACTGTTCAAAAGGATTATAATCCCGAGGAAAGTGGTGGGAATTATTTTCTGATAAAAGCCGCTTGTGCATCTCGAGATTATCCTCTACTGGCAAATGATATTTATTTTACTGTGGTTAACTGGGATTTAATGCATCGCAGTAATCTTGCCTTTGCTGAACTCCTTCAGACTGTGAGCCTAAGTGATAACAACAGTAGTGGTTTTAAAATTCCTGAGTCCTGGCAAGTAAAACCTCTCAGTGAAACGCGACTGGTAATTGAACATACGTTGAACGGGCTCAACTCTGGTGTGATTAATCTCTGCTTCTATTCACAAGAGATGTTATTTACAGAGCAGGATGTTTTTAGCGTGTCAATTAAGCGATTTCATGATCATCAGCCTGCCGTTAAGTTGACAACTGACACTCTTAAAACTATTCCGAACGAGTTTAATGCTTTCTTTGGAGAAACTCTCGCTACCTGTGCGGGAGAGATTGTAAGCACTGAGGAAAAGATAAGCGCCTTTTATCAGTGCTATGTTTTTAGTGTGGGGCAGTTATGGTGCTATGCAGAATTAGTTGGCAAGCATCGAAATCACAAAAGCTATTCTTATGAGGCTAATAAACGTTGCCTTGAGATTATCCTTTCCTCATTCCATCTTGAAAAGTTCTGATCCGTAAAATGAAACTCATGTTGAAACATGAGTTTCATTTTGACGTTTTAGATAAAAGTATAACCGAAATTATCATTAATACACTGTCTCTTAAGAGCGTACCTTATCTTTTTATATCAGGATAGCTTTGTTAAAACTATTCTATCCTTATAGCCATTACCCCCCATAAGAAGCTGTTTTAGTAAAAACCCTTAATCCCTCCACTTTTACTGGCACGCTTTTTCGTCAGTTGTACTCGTACGGAAAATCTCTATGTTCTCACGCATTACTGCACAGCTGCCGGCGGACGGCCTGCTGTTCCACACGCTCACGGGCACCGAGACGCTGTCCCGTCCGTTTGTGCTCACCGCTGAACTGCTGGCCACCGACGCGCGCATCGATCGTCACGCCCTGCTGGGTAAGCCGGTGACCTTTTCGCTGCCGACCGATGGCCTGATGAACGCGCTGAGCCCGCGCTACCTTAACGGCAAAATCACCCGGGTGGCGGTGCGCAGCCAGGAGCTGAGCGGCACCCGCTACGCGGTCTATGAGCTGACGGTCGAGCCGGACCTGTGGCCGATGAAGCGCGACCGCAACCTGCGCATCTTCCAGAGCCAGACGGTGCCGCAGATTGTGCAGACGCTGCTGAAGGAGTACGCGGTCAACGTCGAGACACGCCTGGCGGGCAACTACCGGGTGTGGGAGTACTGCGTGCAGTATCAGGAGAGCAGCCATGGACTTTATCAGCCGCCTGATGGAGCTGGAGGGGATTTACTACTTCTTCCGCCACGAGGCGGACAAACACACGCTGGTGCTGTGCGATGCGCCGGACCAGCATCAGGCGTTTCCGGGCTATGAGACCATTGCCTATCACGTCACCCCGTCGGGTGGCGTCGTCACGGAAGAGGGCATCAGCCAGTGGTCGCTGGCGGAGAGCGTGACGCCGGGCATCTACAGCACCGACGACTACGACTTCCGCAAGCCGAACGCGTGGATGCTGCAGGCGCGGCAGAACCCGGCGTCGCCGGTGCCGGGCTCGGTGGACGTTTACGACTGGCCGGGCCATTTTGTCGACCACAGCCACGGCGAGTCCTACGCGCGCATCCGTCAGGAGGTGTGGCAGGCCGAGCACCACAGCGTCAGCGGGTCGGGCACGGCCACCGGCATCGCGCCGGGCTTTACCTTCGCCATCATCAACGCGCCGCACTTCAGCGACAACGGCGAGTACCTGGTCACTTCGGCGACCTATGACTTCGCCGAGAACGCCTACGCCAGCGGCGACACCGGCGACAGCCGCCACAACATCAGCTTCTCAGTGCTGCCGTCGTCGGTGACGTACCGCACGCCGCCGGAAACATGTCTTGGGCTCCGCGGCATAACACGGGCAAACTGTTATCCGGATCGCCGAATGTTTTCACTAACAGCAGAGCAGCGATACGGGCACATTTATCCAAAGGCGACTGCGATGAGCACAGCGGCTCATCGCAACGGGTAGCTGAAGGTTCCGATAAGGTTTTTATTAATAACTTTCCTGCCGCCCGTATCGGAGACCGTTTGACCTGCAGTGCGGAGATATCTGGTGGTTCCGCAAATGTGTTTATTGGCGGAGGTAAACTTCAGACTGACGACATCAATCCCGAAATCCCCGGCTGGGTGAACTGGTTGATGATGGGGGTAGGGACTGCTGCCGTCGCGGTGCTGGCTTCTCCGGCTATTGCGCTGCTAGGGTTAGCAGGCGCGATGGGCGGCGGTTACGCCGGCAATTGGGTAGGTGGCAGACTGTTCGGGGAAGGCTCTGACGGACAAAAATGGTCTATGCTGGTGGGCAGTTTTGTCGGTGGGGCATTGGGTGGCAAAGGGGGCATGAAGTTTGATGCCTGGCGTGGTCGTAGTAATATTAATGCTAACAAACTTCCGTTAAATGATGAAGAAATCGCCGAAATACAAAGTATCGAAAAAACATTTAGGCCAGACCCCGAAACATATTTACCTAAGGATTATATTGATTCTCATGCAAAATCCTTTGAAAATGGCGCATCTAGAATAGTCACTAGAAAAAGTTTTGAAGATTATGGTATTGGTAAACCTGATCCAGGGAGGACGGAATTTGTTCTAACCAAGGAGCGCGCTGGACAAATGATTTCTGAATCAAAAGGAGATGTAGGAGTGATTGCAGATAAATTAGGCATTCCACAGGAACAATTGAAAAACGATAGTCTTGTTTTGATTGAATTTAAACCTACAGAGTTGTACTCTCCAAAAATGCCTACTGGTAATGAATGGGGAGCTAATAAGCAATGGATTCCGGGTGGCAAACTACCACAAGGTGATCTTGAGGCTGTAGTAAAAACCGAAGGAATGGTTAAAGGCAGAGATTATACCGTGACCGATTTATTAACAGGAGAAAAATTATAATGAGTAAAAATAAAATAGCAATGAATCCTTGGGATTTTACTCTGTATGAGTGTGACGATACCTCATATGTAATGAAGGTTATGTTTAGTGAAGGTGATTACAAAGTTGATGTCGAAAGGTTTTTCATTGTAACTCCATATATTGATATCCGTTCTATCGATATTGAAATGTTAAAAGATCTTTCAAAAAAAATAAGGGAATGCACAGGGCAGTACGTAATAAATGAAATCAACAAGGAGGATTTTGAATTAATATAGTTTTAGGGTTTTCTATTTGGTGAGTAAAAAGGTCTGTCTTTGGCTTACTTTATACATTCCGTTTGTAATAAGGTTGGCCCAGTGATTTTTAATTCAAGATCTGCCTTTGCTCTCAAACAAGAAGAGTGCATATTGGGTTTATGATGAAGAAAGAAGAATATACTGCTTTAGACTACATCAATGATGCTATTGATATCACTAATCGAAGAGCCATGGAAAAGCTGGGGTTTACAGTTTTTCAGGTTGCTTTGGAACAACTTGTTTACTTAAAAAGGTATTAACGGGTGAAGAGAAAGATAAAAGTGTCCTGCATAGTATGAATCTGGGGGGAGTCTGGCTTCCAAAGAGTTTGATACAGCTGACACAGAGCTAGCCAGACATCTTTCAAACGCAAACTATATTGCCTCTCAAATAGTTGCTGGGCTAAAAGTTATCCCTCCTCATCAAAACGATCCGGAATATGAAAAGCGCAAAAAAAGATATTTAAAACCCCAGGGTTAAATGGGTATTAATATATTTATGTATAAAAAGAGCGTAAGTAAATAAAATGCGGTGGTAATATAAAATCTATTCCTGTTTATTTGATTTCATTTGGTTGTTTTATTTCAATTTTTTGAGGATGTAAATTTATAAGGAGTTTTTATGATTGATCTTAGGGCTGATGATGATGCGCTTTTCATTTATGCCAGACGTTACGCTCATTTAATACCCCAGGCGTCACGGCAGTTGATGAATAGAATGTCTTATGAACAAAAACCTTTACGCGCTAAACCTGAGGACGCTCTCAAGCCAGAATGGGCGAAATCTTTACCTCAGAAAATTACTGATGAACAGGCATTAGATAAATGTCAGGGTGCTTTAATGGGGTTGGCGGTTGGAGACGCTATAGGCACAACGCTAGAATTTATGCCAAGAGATAAAGCTCGCGTTGATGACATGGTTGGCGGGGGACCTTTCTCTCTTAAACCCGGTGAGTGGACTGATGACACCTCGATGGCGCTGTGTCTCGCTGAAACTTATATTGAAAGCAATAAATGTGACATTACATTGTTCCGACAAAAGCTACTCAACTGGTATAAGAATGGGACAAATAGTTCTAATGGCGTATGCTTTGATATAGGTAATACAACGCGCTATGCGCTTGAGCAGTTTGTCCTTCATGGACCAACCTGGATGGGGAATACTTCTCCTGAGACTGCAGGGAATGCAGCATTAATCCGCCATGCACCTACTGCTATTTTCAGAAGGAAATCGTTTATTGACGGTTGGCGAGATGCGATACTACAGAGTGAGGCTACACATTGTGCCGCAGAGTCTATTGATAGCTGTCGCTTTTTTAATGTCATGCTTCATTACATCTTAAATGGTTACAGTAAGAGTGAGGGCTTTGCTCCTCATCTTATGGGATCAACATTACGTGTATTAATCATCAATGCCGGTGAATATAAAGAAAAGCATCGTGATCAAATCCGTTCCTCTGGTTATGTCATCGACACCCTTGAGGCAGCATTATGGGCCGTCTGGCATACAGACAATTTTAAAGATGCCATTTTGCTGGCGGCAAATCTTGCTGATGATGCTGATAGTGTAGCGGCGACGGCAGGCCAGCTAGCGGGCGCATTGTATGGACTGTCAGGCATTCCTCAGGAGTGGGTTAATAAAATAGTCGATAAAGACAGAATTCTTGCGCTGGCCGAAAAGCTGTTTCACTTAGCACCTGAAGAGAAAGATTGATGATAAGATCCCATATCTGAGGTATGGGATTTTTTTAGAAATAAAAAGATTGAAGTTGAAGTGGTTTCTAATCACATTCACTAAACTGTAAAGACATTTCGCTGAACTTGATCTGAGTAATAATGCATTGTTCGTTATTTATAAATTAAAATTATTCAAAAAAGAATTTTCTCCTTGTGTTTTCTGGTTGACATCCAAAAAACATGTTGACTAAAAAATTATTGCGCTGACCATGTTCATAAATGTTTCTCGTTTTTTTAATCGGGATTTTTGATAAATAATTTCATCCTGAAATCCATTGCTTCTAATCAGAAAATGCTTTAAATAAAAAATCTTTTACCTTCCACATTTACTGACCCGCTTCACTGTCAGTTCTGTCTGTATGGAAAAAAACATGTTCTCACGCATTACCGCACAGCTGCCGGCGGACGGCCTGCTGTTCCATTCGCTTAAGGGCACCGAGACGCTGTCCCGTCCGTTTGTGCTCACCGCTGAACTGCTGGCCACCGACGCGCGCATCGACCGCCACGCCCTGCTGGGCAAGCCGGTGACCTTTACGCTGCCGACCGATGGCCTGATGAACGCGCTGAGCCCGCGCTACCTCAACGGCAAAATCACCCGGGTGGCGGTGCGCAGCCAGGAGCTGAGCGGCACCCGCTACGCGGTCTACCAGCTGACGGTCGAGCCGGACCTGTGGCCGATGAAGCGGGACCGCAATCTGCGCATCTTCCAGAGCCAGACGGTGCCGCAGATTGTGCAGACGCTGCTGAAGGAGTACGCGGTCAACGTCGAGACACGCCTGGCGGGTAACTACCGGGTGTGGGAGTACTGCGTGCAGTATCAGGAGAGCAGCCTGGACTTTATCAGCCGCCTGATGGAGCTGGAGGGGATTTACTACTTCTTCCGCCACGAGGCGGACAAACATACGCTGGTGCTGTGCGATGCGCCGGACCAGCATCAGGCGTTTCCGGGCTATGAGACCATCGCCTATCACGTCACCCCGTCGGGAGGTGTCGTCACGGAGGAGGGCATCAGCCAGTGGTCGCTGGCGGAGAGCGTGACGCCGGGTATCTACAGCACCGACGACTACGACTTCCGCAAGCCGAACGCCTGGATGCTGCAGGCGCGCCAGAACCCGGCGTCGCCGGTGCCGGGCTCGGTGGACGTTTACGACTGGCCGGGCCATTTTGTCGACCACAGCCACGGCGAGTCCTACGCGCGCATCCGTCAGGAGGTGTGGCAGGCCGAGCACCACAGCGTCAGCGGGTCGGGCACGGCCACCGGCATCGCGCCGGGCTTTACCTTCTCCATCATCAACGCGCCGCACTTCAGCGACAACGGCGAGTACCTGGTCACTTCGGCGACCTATGACTTCGCCGAGAACGCCTACGCCAGCGGCGACACCGGCGACAGCCGTCACAATATCCACTTCACGGTGCTGCCGTCGTCGGTGACGTACCGCACGCCGCCCGAAACAGCGTGGCCGAAAACGCACGGCCCGCAGACGGCGAAGGTGGTGGGACCCAAAGGCGAGTCGATCTGGACCGACCGCTACGGCCGGGTGAAGGTGAAGTTTCACTGGGACCGGCTGGCGAAGGGCGACGACACCAGCTCCTGCTGGGTGCGCGTCTCCAGCGCCTGGGCGGGCCAGGGATTTGGCGGGGTGCAGATCCCGCGAGTGAACGACGAAGTGGTGGTGGACTTCATCAACGGCGATCCGGATCGTCCGCTGATCATCGGCCGCGTGTATAACGAGGCAAGCATGCCGCCGTGGGCGCTGCCGGCAGCGGCGACGCAGATGGGTTTTCTGAGCCGGTCAAAGGATGGCACGGCGGACACCGCGAACGCGCTGAGGTTTGAGGATAAGGCGGGTGAGGAACACCTGTGGATTCAGGCGCAGAAGAACATGGATACGCATGTTAAAAACGATGAATCACATAGTGTTGGTGGGGAACGAAGCCATTATGTGGCTAAAAATGAGCTCAACAGGGTTGAAGGTAATCAGATTCAGGCCATAAAAGGCGGAACTGAAATCCTCACTGGCCTGAGTAAAGTTGATGCAGTAGTCGAACAGTATGTTTTGGCGTCGGGATCGCAGTTGAGACTTGTTTCTGGCGAAAGTGCCATTGAGCTCAATGCCAATGGCACAATAAATCTTATTGGAAAAGATTTTAACTTCTTTGTTGAGAACGACGGACATATCACCACTGGCGGTAAACTGAATCTGAATACTTCGGGTGCTAAACCTGGTACGTCTGCGCCAGGTGCAGGTCATAAAGGTGATATTGATGCGGCTGTAAAGGAGAAATTTACGCCGGGAAAGGAGAATGAGGCAGGTGCATTAGCAAGTGCCCCTGTCGACGCGTCACAAAATGCCGGCATAGCTGCGAATACTCAGGGTCCTTCTTTTAGTGGCTTTGGCGCAGATGTAGACAATATGGTTGAGAAATCACCGACCATGAAACAGGACATTACGACGCTCAAAAAGCGCGGCTGGGTTTTTAAGGAAGGGGCTGCAGGTAAAGGTACGTATGCCGATCGTCAGAGCCGGATTATTACTGTTGATAAAAGTCATATGAACGATGCCGCAAAAGTGGTGCAGTCACTGTCACATGAGAGTGGACATGCATTGTATAAGCCTGATATCAATGTAACCACACGTGAAGCCTACCTGAATAGTGCACTTAGTGATGAAGGGGCAGCAACACTTAACAATATTCGCGTACAGCGCGAAATTATTGCAAATCAGGGCAAGGATATTGGTATAGCTGGCAATTCAGCAAATCAGAAAGGGTACAACGGAATCTATGATTCCCTGAGTAAAGGTGACATAAGCGAAAGCGAAGCCAGGACGCAGATTGGTCGTATATTCGGTAAAGGTGAAAAAACCTCCACTACCAATCAGCTTTACGAAGATTACTATGGGGGCTGGTATGATAAAAATTATCCGACAAAGTAAGGTGTTTATTTTATTAATGGCTGGTTTCATGTTAAGCGGAATAGTGGAAGCGAAGATGCAAAAAGAAGATATCTGGGGTTTTGTTACAAAAATGAGTACCTCCATAAAGAATCTATCTGTAGAGCGTATTCATCACGTACCACTGTCGTTTACATTAAAAAGTCAAAATGAATACATCAATTTCTATCAGGCTAATCCTGTAAAACTACAAGATGCTTCGGAGATTACGGATATTGAATTGCGTTTAAGTAAAACATCTGATGGCATGTCCCCTTTCCTTAGCTTTATTCCTCATGGGAAATGCCTCTCGCTTGATGATGTCAAAAAGCACTATCAGAGTATTAAGTTAACCGATTATCCTAGGGGAAAGTCTGAAAACGAAGTGACCAGCTACACAACATCCCCAGATGTTAATGGACAGGTCATCACGTTTTCATTTTCTGCCAAAAACCCTGATTGCCTGAATAAAATTATTATTACTGCCGATGAGTAAAAGAACGTGATGTTGAATCCATTGCCTCATATTTGAGGCTCTTATGCCTTTACTCCGATAAAAACACAATGATTGTAAACCGTTATTTCGCCAGCATTATATTTGTGCCTGTCCTCATGTTTTTATCCTGCATTGCCAGGGCCGAATCCAGCACTGAATCGACCGTTCCTGCCCTTAACGAGGGCGATTTTTCCGTTCTGCTGAACGATTATGCTTTCACTCCCGGAGACACATGGAGCAATGAAAGCTTCATACGGGCTGGTAAGGCTCTGAGTTCAGTTCTGGCCGGAGAAGTGGCTATCGATAACCAGCAGTACAAATACTTCCAGCATAGCTATGACGGTTTTGAGTTGTTCAGCGCGGCGGCGGTCGGAGATGCCAGCCACACGGTTCTGGCTGAGATCCTTCTGGGAAGTGCCAGCGTGCCGACAGCCCGAAATATAAAGGTGGGCGATAGTCTGGAACAGGTTCAGCAAGCCTATGGATCCGGCAAAGAAGATAACAGTGATAATCAGCACTGGCTTGTCTATCAGTCGGGCGGGAAACAGTTAATGTTCCAGATTGACCAGGGGAAGGTCAGTTGCATCATGCTAAAAACCGACCTGGATGCAGAGCAAAGCGAAATCAGCGCTGACCAGGCTCTGAGCGCTGCAACGGAAGCGATCCATACCTGGCACCTGACCAGCCTCGATGATAAATGCCTGCGGTACGATCTCGACGACAGTAGTGATAAAACATTCTATGTCATCACGGTTCGTGAACATAATCACAATAGCAGTTGCGGTGGCGATCCTGATATTACGCATCGACTTTTTGAAATTAAAGTTGCACGTGATAATACACAGCTACTCACTAATGCCGATAACGTTGATGGCGAATTCCATAGCCTGATTCCACCCGCCATAACCCATTAATAAAACGGACACCCAATATGAATTACCAATTCAATGAGGGCGCCTTTGCGCTTTTTCCTGCTGCCTGGCAGGACACCACCATGAATATTCTCCGCGACGAAGTCAGTGGGCTGGCATGGGTTATAAGCCGTGGTGTTATTTCTGAGGGCAGTGATGCGGAAAAAGAATTCCAGCGTCAGTGGGACACGTTGCGGAGTCAGATGGGGCACATTCAGCAGAGTGAATTTGTGCGTCTGATGGCTGGTGTGGACAACACCTTACACGCAATCGAAGTTGAGACCATGTTTGACCGTAACGGGCAAGAGGTGTGGCAGAAACAGCTGGCAACACAGGTGCCTGACTCAAACATTTTTATGATTTTTACGCTCTCCGCGATGCGTCCGTTCAATGAAGAAGACGGACAGCGCTGGAGTGCTTTTAAACAAAGCCTGAGTCTGAACAATCCACGGAAAGCTTAACCTATGGATAACCCTGCGGCCCGCGTGGGCGACGAGATCATTCACTCCAGCATTTTCGCTGATATCACGAGCATTGTGGCTGAAGGTGCGGCCTATGCCGTCATTGGTGCCGCAGTCGGGGCGGCGGCAACCCTGGCTGCGCCCTTACTGGGGGCTGGCATGGCTGCGGCCGGCGTTGCCGCTATCGGTTCCAGCTGTTTGCTCAGCGGCATTATTGGCGGTGTATTAGCGAATGCTGCGGGCATTTCGGATGACATCACTAAAGCGGCCGAGGGTCTGGGTGACATGATATTCCCGCCGTCACCAGCCGGTATGATCGCCAGTGGATCAGAGAATGTTCACATTAATGGTCTTTTAGCTGCTCGCGCGGCCGGAATGCTCACGCCCGGCGAGACATCACCGCCCGAACCGCAATCGCCGCAGAGCTTTGCGGACTACGGCGGCATGCTGCTGTCTGCGGTCGGCCAGTTTGGCAGTGCAATGTGGCAGCCCACGGTCGCCTCCGCCGATGCGGGCACCTCTCCGCTGGAACAGGATAAAGTGGCCTGTGAAAAGCACAGTGCGCCGCAATATCTGGCTCAGGGTTCGAAAAGCGTCTTTATCAATGGCCAGCCAGCGGTGCGCGCAAAGGATAAAACCACCTGTGATGCCACCGTAAGTGACGATGTTTCCCCCAATGTCATCATTGGAGGTGAAACCGTCACGGTCAGAGAGATCAAAAGTGGCAAGGTACCGGGTCTCGCTGTGATGATGATCGGCCTTTCCCTCCTTCGTGGTCGCCCGTGTCAGATCCTGAAAAACATGCCCTGCGCATTGGCCGGGGCCGTGGGCGGTATGGCGGCGGACATGGCTATCAACGCGGCCTTCTCGTCGCTGTTCCCGGTTCATGCAGCGACCGGTGTTAAGGTCCTTAATGATGACGCCGAGCGCGATTTCTCCCTTCCCGGACGTTTCCCGCTCAGTTTTCAGCGCAGCTATAACAGCCTGACTCAGCGCGCCGGTTTGTTTGGTCAGGGCTGGGCCACGGTGTTTGACAGCTATCTCACGCTGGAAGGGAACCGGGCGACCTGGTTTGATGACAACGGGCGTGAACTGAGCTTTGACGTTCCCGGTGAAAAAGAGGTGCTCTACAGCATCAGCGAAGGGCTGATGGTGCGGCGCAATGAGTTAGGCAATATTGCCATTGCCGATGACGACGGTGCGGTATGGCGTCTTTACCGGCGCACGGCTGCCGATCCGCAGGTGCTGCGGCTGGCTTCACTTAGCGACGAGTACGGTAATACGCTGGAGATGGGCTGGGATGAACAGGCTCGTCTGGTGCGAATTCATGATGCACCGCTGGCGATTGATGTCACGCTGCACTACGACGACAAACAGCACGCACGGCGCCCGACATCCGCCAGCCATTTTGATGGCGATCAGCACTGGCCTCTGACGCGCTGGACCTACAATCAACAGGGCCAGCTTGCCAGCGTCACCGATGCCGCAGGTGTTGTCTCCCGACGATTCCGTTACAACGACGACGGCTTGATGGTCTGGCATCAGCTGCCCGGCGGGCTGGAAAGTGAATATCGCTGGCAGAAGCTGGATCACTGGCGCGTGGTTGAGAATCGCACCAATACCGGTGACGGCTGCCACATGCAATACGATCTTGAGGCGGGCATCACGCGCGTTTCAACCTATGACGGTCAGCAGCGCGAACACCACTGGAATGCCGCAGGCCTCATCACCTGTTTTATTGATGAGCGGGGCGAGAAATGGCGCTATGAGTGGGATGAAAACGAACTCCTGACGCGTCGCATCGATCCGCTGGGCAATGCGGTGAGCTTCGCCTATGACGAGCTGGGTAATCGCGTTGAAGAGAAAGATGCTGACGGCGGTGTGCTGGCGGTGCAGTGGCTGTCCCACCGTTCGCTGCCCACGGTGGTTGCCGGAGCTGATGGTTCCACAACGAAATACTATTACGATCCCCATCATGGTCTTGAGCGCGTGGTTGATGCGCTCGGGCAAAGCACGATCTATAAACGGGATGAGTCCGGGCTGGTTGTCGAGGAAATCGACGCAGCAGGTAACAGCTACCGCCGGGAGTTTAACGATGCGGGGCAGGTTATCCGTGAAACCGACTGTTCAGGGCTGACCACGCGCTACCGTTATCATCCCCTGGGCTGGCTCAGCTGTGTCATCGCGCCGGATGGTGAAGAAACCCGTTATCACTATGATGCAGCAGGCCGTCCTCTTCAGCTGGAACGCGCAGAAGGATGGGAAGAGCGGTTGCACTGGAGTGAAAACGGACTGCCGCTGGCCTATGAGTCGGCTGATGGTAAGCGCAGTGAATTCCGTTACGACAATGTCGGGCGATTGATCGCCAACCGCAATGCGCAGGGTGAGACGGTTCAGCGAAGCTGGGACAGCCGTAGCCGGTTGACGGCGCTGCAAAATGAGAACGGTGAGCAGTATCAGTTCGAGTGGGGCGCAGATTCTCTGTTGCTGGCCCAGGTCGGGCTGGATGGCGTTGCCACACGATATGACTATGATGCGGCGGGCCGCACGGTATCACGCACCTTTGCTGCCGGACATCCTCAGTCCATTACTCATCGCTATCACTGGAGCCGTGCGGGGCAACTGCTGGCGCGAACCACGCCGGAAGGCCAGACGCGCTATCACTACAGCGGTGGCGGCCAGCTGGGTAAAGTGTCGCAGCATCTGCCGCTGTCTGACACCGAGTGGAGCCAACAGGCCGAGCAGGAGATTACCTTTAAATATGATGCGCTGGGTCGCATTGTGGCTGAACAGGGGGAGCAGGGCGAACTGGCGTGGGAATATGACGCGCTGGGTAACTGTACGGCCCTGACGCTGCCGGATGGTCGCAACCTGAAGCAGCTTTATTACGGTAGCGGCCATCTGCTGAGCATCGCGTTAGATAACCTGCCGGTCACGGATTTTACCCGTGACACGCTGCACCGGGAGCTGAGCCGCACGCAGGGCGGCCTGACAATGCGCAGTGAATATGACCGGTTAGGCAGACTGCGCCGCCGTGACGTGTTCAAAGGCGACTCGCAGCGTCCTGCACCGCGCGTCTGGTCCCGTCGGCGCGACTTCGATTACGGCAACAACCTGATCCGTGAAGAGCGTGACGATAATCCGTTCAGCCAGACATTATGGAACTACGATAACGCTGGCCGGCTGTTGTCTCAGGACGGTGCGCAGCCGGGTAATGAACAGTGGCGCTGGGATGGCGCAGGTAACCCGCTGGATCGCCATACTGCCGCCCACGTCATGCATAACCGCGTCACCGAACTGAACGGTATCCGCTGGCAGTACGATATTCATGGCCGCACCACTGAGAAAGATGACGGGCACACCCGCTGGCGCTACCGTTACGATGGTGAGCATCGCTTGATGGACGTCATCAGCGAGCCACGGGACCGTAACAAGCCGCGCACAAAGGTGAGTTTCCGCTACGATCCGCTGGGACGTCGCATCAGTAAAACCAGCCAGCAGCTGTTACAGGGAAGACCATCTGGCAACGCCGTAACGACGCGTTTCGTCTGGGAAGGTTACCGTCTGCTGCAGGAAATCCACGACGGCACTCCGCTGACCTACGTTTACAGCGACAGCCAGAGCTATGAACCGCTGGCCCGTATTGATGGCGTGGAAAGCCCGGAGATTTACTGGTTCCATAATGCAGCCAACGGGATGCCGGAACTGCTGACTGACAGTGAAGGGCAAAAAGCCTGGGAAGGGATCAACAGCCCGTGGGGCAAACTGCTACGTGAGTCCAGCCAGCGGATGCCTGTCGTTCAGCAGAATCTGCGTATGCAGGGCCAGTACCTGGATCGGGAAACCGGACTGCACTACAATCTGTTTCGTTATTATGACCCGGATAGCGGACGGTTTACCCAGCAGGATCCGATAGGGCTGGCGGGCGGGATCAACCTTTACCAGTATGCGCCGAATGCGCTGGGTTGGGTGGATCCGTGGGGGCTGAGTAGGTGTAAAAACGAATGGAATGAGTTCCAGAAAAAGTCGAATAATCGACAATTTACTTCAAGGTCACAAGCATCCAAAGCATATGCTTTATGGAAAAAACAAGACTGGGCAGCATTAGAGCAATTCATGGGTGAAGGAGCTTGGCCCCCTAACCGTGGTTTTGTTAAAGCAACAAAAATAACTCTTGAACCTGGCACTTTAGTTGATCGTTATGGTGGTTGGATTGATGATAAAGGGTTCCATGATGGTGGTAGCTTTATTTCTCCTGTTGGCTCTTCATTTGAGGGCAGGGCTTTACAATCAAGCACGCTGAATAAACCCTATTCGATTTATGAGGTGATGAAACCATTGCCGGTCGATAGTGGACCAGCCATTCCTTGGTTTGGGCAGCCGGGTTTTGGAACTCAACATGAAACCTTTTTTAGCATTGATAAATTAGTCGAAAATGGCTTTTTGAGGAAGGTATGAAAATAGTTAACTATCAGAAAAAAAAGACATTAATCCATGATGGATTTGAAGATGAATTCTTAAAGAATCATACGGAAATATCTTGTCCTTGCTGTAATGGTAAAGTTTATTTTGGGTTATATAATTCAGAGGATTTAGATACGTATGATGAAAAGAAAAGAAAAAATATAGTCAGAAATATTAAAGGGATGAAATTTACGGATGGTGAAATCCAGGAGGTTAGATATAAAAACATTCCGCTGAGAGTTTCAGAAAAAAAATGCTCAAATGGTTTGCACGACATTTTAGTTGTTTTTACTTATAAGGAAATACAACCTACTCGCTATGAGTCTTATCTTGTCGGTGTGTTTGATGATGAAAGTCTTAACCAATAGTTTTATAATATTTAGGTTTAGTTAGGGTTTTATGATTTTTTAAATGATGTGTTTCATAATATAAGAAGATTCTTCTTGGTAAGTAAGATCGAGGAGCATAAATAAGCTTACCACCAAACTGAATGGTATCCGCTGGCAGTACGATATCCATGGCCGTACCACTGAGAAAGATGACGGTCACACCCGCTGGCGCTACCGTTACGATGGTGAGCATCGCCTGACGGATGTGATCAGCGAGCCGCGGGACCGCAATAAGCCGCGCACTAAGGTGAGTTTCCGCTACGATTCGCTTGGGCGCCGCATCAGTAAAACCAGCCAGCAACTGTTGCAGGGAAGACCGTCGGGGAACGCCGTCACGACGCGCTTTGTGTGGGAAGGCTACCGCCTGCTGCAGGAAATTCACGACGGCACTCCGCTGACCTACGTTTACAGCGACAGCCAGAGCTATGAGCCGCTGGCCCGTATTGATGGGCTGGCCCGTATTGATGGTGTTGAAAGCCCGGAGATTTACTGGTTCCATAATGCGGCCAACGGAATGCCGGAGCTGCTGACTGACGCTGAAGGGCAAAAAGCCTGGGAAGGTATCAACAGCCCGTGGGGCAAGCTGCTGCGCGAGTCCAGCCAGCGTGTTCCTGTGGTGGAGCAGAACCTGCGTATGCAGGGCCAGTACCTGGACCGGGACTAATTTGCTTAAGCAAATTTGAACATCGCTTCAGCGATGGCCCCAGGGGGGGAGGCACCGCAGGTGCCGAATCAACCGGACTGCACTACAATCTGTTTCGTTATTATGATCCGGACAGCGGACGGTTTACCCAGCAGGACCCGATAGGGCTGGCGGGCGGGATCAACCTCTACCAGTATGCGCCGAACGCGCTGGGGTGGGTGGATCCGTGGGGGTTGAGTTGTAAGAATGCATGGAATGCATTTCAGAAGAACACGAAAGGCGTTTTCACAAGTAGAGGATGGGCAGCAAGAGCCTATAAAGCAGTTCGCGGTAGGAATAAAGAGACTAATCCTTTCCCTAATCCTAAAACTTACCTTGAACCTGCTTATGTGGCTGAGCATTTATCAAAGTTCGAAGGCGGGGTGTCAAAGATCGCGTGGGGCATAAATCCTAAATATCCCGAAATTGGACCGCCAGGCGGGCATTTTGTTATGCCTAAAAAAGTTGCAGATGAGTTGATCGCTAACTCTGGAGGTAGCGTTGCTAAATTGGAACATTCTCTTGGTCTCTCTCCTGGGGATTTGGGCGATGCGCCCATCAGAATTGACATAAACAATCCAGAAGGTTTACGGATGCCTTCTGGAAACGAATTTGGTGCTAATAGTTATTGGTTACCGGGGGGGAGGACATCAGGTGGTATACCAGAGGCTACTATAGAACCAGTCAAAGTGTCTGAAGCTATCATTAATCCAGTTTTTAAAAAATAGTAGGTACTGAAAATGGAAAAAAAAATCTTTAGTGATTACGGCATTACCCTTGTTGAGAGACATGGGAAAATTATTGCTTTGTTCGACTCTGGTGAACTTGTTCCCCAATATCTCGAAGCTGAAATTAGCGAGGAGGAGGCTGGAAAAGTTAAAAATAGTCAACAGGATGCTTATGAAGTAATAATGTCACTGGGGAGTAGAATAAAAAAAGTTCCGAGGGAAAAATAAAATAATTTTTGAAAAAATATTTAATTTATTAAGCATGTAGTTAAATTTGAAAAGAGATTTTAAGTTTTATCGATGTGGAATATATTCACTGTAGGGCTTTATCCCCTACGGTGAATTTTTGTAGCGAAAATATTCATGTCTCTTCGAGTTCAAATGAATGTGTAAAGTTTTTTTATTTTTATGCAGCTAATACTAATGAAAATTTCTTATTTTAGATGCTCCAGTGCATGTGAAATAATAGTGTAATTATTATGGCAAGGATTATCAAGGAAATGAAAGTTGATGTATTGGCAGTTTATTCTTCAAGGTTTTTTACAACGATGTTTTGAATTATGCTTTTAGCTCAAGTTATCGTATTTAAATTCAATTGATATTTTGGTTCCATTATTACCGTCCTGACCGACGCTGAAGGGCAAAATGCCTGGGAAGGTATCAATAGTCCGTGGGAGAAACTATTGTGCAAACTCAGTCAGCGGATGCCAGTCGTTCAGTAGAACCTGCGTATGCAGTGCCAAATGAAACTAGGCCTAAAATAGGTTATAGGTACATGAGGTAATTAAATGATGGTAGGACACCAGACAGATTTTTAGAATCAACCCTTAACACTAAATCTGCGCCAATTACCTATTTTGGTTTCAAGAAATTCGAAAGTGGAAGCGCTACTCGTGATGCTTTCAAAATTAAAGGTCTTGATCCGAACAACCCTTTAGATGTTTCATGGAGTGATAGCAGATTAAGAGGCAAGTTTGATACCTTACAACTTTACGAAAGTGGTATACCTCAGGCTAAAGTTCCTAGAATGTTTGGTAATAAAGAGGGGACTCCTCTTGAACCATTTACCGAAGCTTACCCAGAATATGGAAAGGGTGGGGTTCAACAACTTATTGCTGACAAAAAAACAGTAATATTTGATGAGATTAAAGTTCTTCCAGATGGCAAAAATTAACCTTGATTCTTATAATGAAGTTTTAGACTATCTTAATGAATATTTTACATTAAGGGTTAAAGATGAGATTTATTTACGTGAGTTGAGAGAGTTGATCGAGGGGTCTAGAAGAAAAAAAACTGTAACTATCAGACCCATGCAGATACTTTTTTTAGAATATGTAAAGAAATATAATGACTATAACGTAGCCACTATGGAAGAAGAAAAAAATCTTTGGAGAGATCTTTTAGATTGCTGGCAATAATTCGATATAAATCTATTATTTCTTGCCCAGTTTAGCCTACATTTCACCCTTATTAAAATATTTGCGCTGGTGGGCGAAGTTAAATACAGTTTCTATGCGCTAAGATGTAAGGCTGTTATAATTAATGTAATGTATAAAACCTGAAAAATAGTAACATAATGGCAGTTATCCTCAAAATTATTTCGATGATAAGGCTTTTTTAGAGCCTTTGCTGGGATTGAATTTCGGTAGTTCAGGGATGTGACCAATAAGAAATTACTTACTCGCACCTCTTGGATATATGATGTCATTTTGAGGAATGCATGAGTTGATGAGCATTATTTATATGGTAGAAAAAAATCCGGCAGGGTGATTGAAGACTTTATTGATCAAGTGCCTCTTAGTGATGCAATTTTTTAACCGACGTTTAAGTGTATTCCTATGAGATTTATTAAAAGTGATTTGATTTTTACAGGTTATGGTGTCGATATATTAAAGAAAAACGATGGTTACTATATTCGATATGACGATGGTACCGTAGCTACGTTTGAAAAAGAATCAAAAATAACTTTTGATGAAGCAATGAGGGCTCAAAAAAGTGAAAGTGATGCTTATGAAGTTATTATTGCTATCCAATCCAGAGAAGGACGGGGACGGCCTCAATTTTGATTGTTGAAAATTTAAAATGCTTAAGTGTCATTCCTTCTGTAAGAAATATAAGTAAATTGCAATGGTGAGTGATTTATTTTAGTCCTTTAGATAAGTCATGAAGTGATGCCAGCCGTAGAGGTGAATTTTATATGTTACAACTTTAGGAAACGGCATGCCACAAGTGCGTCATCCACAAGTGTTTGGTGATAAAGACGTAACCCCTCTTGAACTATTCAGCAAAGAGCACCCAGAATATGGTGCTGAAAAAATTCAACAGAAAAATGCTGATTAAAGAAAATAGAATTCGGTAATGCTGATATTTTATTTGGTAGAGAGTAATGAATTTATTTTCTCACAATGAAGTTTTAGATTTTCTTGAGGAATTTTTCCAGAGGATGATTAAAAGTGAAGCATATTGCGAGGAGATGAAATTTATCATTGATGGGAGCCGGAAGAATAAAACAGTTCCAATGCGGGCCATAGATGTTTGTTTCATGAATTATCGTAAGGTTACGGGTGACTATAGTCTTCCTACAGATGAGGAGATGGAAATCTGGAAGCAGTTATTTAATGTTTGGCAGTGATACTTGAATTAATTAAAATAAGTTGTGAGTTATGATTTGCTTCACATTGACTATTTTAATGCCGTATTTAGAGAGCGATTGTTTTTAAAATTTTTTCAGGTGACATGCAAACCCTCTATTAGGGCTTTTGAGTCAAGAAGTGCGGGGGTGGAATAACTATTTTTTTTGCAATCAAAAAACGGTAAGCTTGCTATTATATTTCCTGCATATTGATATATAGTTTTGGTGCGATAATGATGTTTTTTCCATTTCGAATTTCAATGTCTTGAAAATTCTCTTTTATCATTATGAGCCTATAAGGAGATAAAATGAACCTGCCAGGAATGAATCCCGAGAATAACTTACCGGGTTATGACATCGCCAGGATGACCGGTTATGGGGCACCTGATTTTGATTTCAAAGCGCTGGGTGCAGCAATGGATTGTACTCGGGAGTTTTATCAGGCTGGCATCATCTATGCAGATGGCGCACAGCGTTATCTTGTTCGGCCTGGTCAGCGTCATCCTAATTGTGGGGACAATTCAATCACTGGCGGTATTTTAATGCAATTTCTATCATGGCTTGTCGGGCGAAGTATCACTGAACTACTGCAACATGGTCGCGAAATAGATCAGGTAATCGCACGGCAGGATAATTCGATACTTGCCCGTTCCACTACAGAGCTTGAACGTTATTTTAAACAGCCTGCTGAGTCGCTTCCCAGGCAAAACGGCTTCCCGGTTGCGATAGTGCTGATGCTGTTGCTGATTGCATTTGCATTTAATTTGCTGACGTTTCTGCACGCTTTACCTCCGCTCAGTCCACAGATACATGCGTTGAGTTTTTTTGTTCCCTCAATCGTCGTTATTGGCGCGATACTCACGGCCAGTTACCTGCTTGCGCGAGGCCATACAGCCGGTGTGGCGGGGCTGGCTTGCGTCTGTGCGATGTTGCTTATATCGACCGTTTTACTCTTGAGCTACAGCGTAGTTATGGGTAGCCACTCGGGCCTGTGGCTGATTCTGGCACTCGCGGCTTTGGTAGGTGCTCGCTGGATACTTAATGGGCAGGCTTTCATCCTGTTTGCCATTTATTGCCGGACACAACGCCTCGCCAGCGTCGCCCGGCAGCGTCGCATGAAATAACCTCTGTCCGTGTTCTGTTATTGCGGAACAGCCGTTCCGCAACCCTTCATACAAGACACTCAGGTAAGATTCCGCTTCATCTGGGAAAGTTAACCCCTGCTGCAGGAGAGCTAGCAAGCCACTCCGCGGATCTGTGTTTATAGCCACAGTCGCAGGCCACTCTGCAACTCAGGCAGATGATCCGTGACAGACTGTGGCAGATTACCCTGCAGTGCGAAACGCCGTTTATCCGTCGCTGAACCCGCGCCGCGTGCTATCGCTCCCCATTCAGCTAATTGTGATGCACATCACAAAATACTAAAAGTTCACTCCTGATTTGAAACCCGGCTCGCTCGCGCATCACTCAACCCTGAGGTTGCGGGGTGAGTAGCTCATTTCGCAAGTTATCAACTGACCGGTGACTGATAACCGGCATAACCTGGCGGAGTGAGAATTATGGATGGAATTAGACGCCCACTTTCCCCTGTACATCACGAAACGATTGAACTGCCCACGCGCGGTGGGCCATCAACTAACGCAGTCACTGCTACAACCCCTGCTGAGAGGGCTCGTTCAGCGGAGATTAGTCGTATTACCACGACTCTGCATAACGCGTGTAAAGGCGGACCGGACGTGCGTGAATATCTGCAGGGAATCGCTGTCGAGCTGCACGATGAATTGCACCAGACGGACGATCAGGTAAAAGATGTCCTCAAATTGGCTAGCAGCTGTGACACGATGATCATGGCCAAGGCAAAGGGGGCGATTGGAATGACCTATGCCCTTTCCGGTGTACCTGGCGATCTGGTGGGTAAGGGGATAGCGAGCGCGATGAAGCTGGAGCCGGGTACTCCCATGCACAACTTTGTCGCTGGCGTAGCGGGAGGGATGACCGCAGTGGCTTTTAAAGCGGTGCTCACGCGGGTTATCGGTAGCAGTATCCAGGATTCGAGATGGATGCAGGCAGATGGGGATGCGCTGAATCCTCTTATGAAAAAAGAGGCAGAAAAACGCGAGACTTTTGGACATAAATTAAAAATGACGGCGCTGGGCGGGACGGGCTTTAACGTCCGCAACCCGGTGACGGGGGGAATTTCCGGTGCAACCCAGCTATTACCCGAAAATAAACCGCGGCCAGAGCCGATGGGGATTATACAGGGTGCGCTCAAGCCGGGTTATGCCATCAACCAGATTGCAGGTTTTGGCCTGACTTCCGCTGCCGGTGCATTGAGTGGAGTCGTTGAAAACTACTACGACAACCTGCACGGCGCGGAGTTTTTATTTGGCCGTAACGACTGGAAGGATCGTTATAAGGCGCTGTCCAACGGGCACACGAATAGTAGCGAGGGGAGCCACTTCGATGCAGTGTGGGAACACGCCAAATCGCCAAAACGTTGGGTTGAAGGTGTTACAACGCTGAGTGCATTAAGTGCGGTAGCCTCTGAGACGATGGAAGCGCTCGGTTTGGGCCTCGGAGCGGGCGCGGCACGTGTGACCAAAGGGGGTGCAGAGAAGCTTTTCACCTCCGGCAAGACGAGTGCGGCAGAGACCGCTTTAGATCTGGCGAACAAATCCAGCTTCCGCGTTTCGCGCGAAAGTGTTGGCAATGCGGCTGCCCTGCTGCCAAACGCCTATTCTTACCTGCAACAGGGGGTGTTCGGTCTTCTTTATCAGGAGGCTGAGCGAGCAGTGGCAAACAAGCTGCACCCGAAGGCCGCCGACACGACAGAGGAGGGAGCCCCGGTAAGTTCCGGGGCAAGAACACCAGACGGCACGCCAGCACCGAGTGTGGGTACCGGGGCAAGAACACCAGACGGCACGCCAGCACCGAGTGTGGGTACCCGGACCAGAGTACCGTCAGAAGAAGGCGAATCGGACAGCGGCAGCGTGCATTCGCAGAACTCCGGCCCATTACGTAATACCCCGCCGGAGCGTTCATCAGAGATGCGCACCGCGGGTGATACTCATGCATGGTGGCACGCCTTCCCGGAGCTGGCGAATATCAAAAGCCCACAGCCTGAGAAGTTAACCCAGGCTGACTATGAAGCCATCATCGCCGTCCTTGAAGCTGAAGCGGAGAAGATGAGCGAGCGCATTGCGGAGATGATACCGTTGCCAGACTCTTTACCGACATCGGCAGCAGCATCAGAGGCACCCGGATCATCTGCATCTTCAGAAGCCGGAGGACCAGCAGGATCGCCAGAGCCTGAAGAGACGAAAAAAGCGTCCTGATGCCACACCGTAAAAGCCGCAGCGATGCGGCTTTTTTACGCCTGAATTTGCGCTGTCTCACGCGCCGTCCGGAACTCCCGCTTCGCGCTTTCCACTCAATCCTACCCCGGTCATAGCGGGAAAGAGGTGTCAGTCTGACTGGCGCTAATGATGACGCTTTGTTGAGAGGAGAGAAGGATGAATATCTCGTCAGGGTCGGTTTTCGGGCCGATACAGCCGCAAATGCCTGATTTTAGTGCGCTCGATGAAAAAAATGTAGCCGCGTTTACCCCGCCAGATGCTGGCGGCAGTGGCCTGGCGATTAACTTTGGCAATGATGCCATGAGCGGCACGGATTTCAGTCGCCTCACCGCCACGCCCGACAGTGGGAGCCGCAGGGATCCGATGCAGATGCAGGGGCTGATGCAGCAACTCGGGCCGCAAATAGAGGCACTACTGCAAATGCTATTAATGCTGCAACAGCTTTTCTCTGGTCAGCAGCAAAATAACAGCGCAGGAGCAGGAGCAGGAGCAGGAGCAGGGGCCGGGCGTGGCGGCGATGCCAATATGCCGGGCACCTCAGCAGAAGGGGGGACTTCGCTCAACGCACCGTTTAACGCCGCTCTGCAACCGCCAGTTAACCCGACCGATGCCGCGTCTACGCAGCAACCGCTTCCGGCCATTACAGCGCCACAGCCGGGTACGGCTTCTGATGCAGCACTGAACACGCCTGCCTGGCAGACGCCAGCATCCGGCGGCGTCCCGCTGATAAAAGGCGAGTCGGGGTTACATTTACCTGCTCCGTTACTGGATCACGAGCAGGCTATCATGCGTGCCGCCAGAGAGACTCACCAGGCGCCTGAAGTGCTGGCAGGGCAAATCTGGCAAGAGTCACGCGGAAAAACAGAGGCGACTACCGTTAACGGCGGTAATGGTCTTTCCGACAGCGGCCTGATGCAGGTTAATTCCAACACCTTCGCCGATCTGCAAAGCAGATACCCGCATCTGCTGGGGCCTGATGCCAGCCCGTCTATCCCTGAAGACAGCATCATGGCTGGCGCGCTCTATCTTAAAGAGCAGCGGGAGACTTTTGGGGGCGATCTCGGTGCCGGGCTGCGAGCCTATAACTCAGGGCCGCGGAATGTGAATGTCAACGATCTGAAGGATATCTCGAAAACCGGAACCGGCGATCCGACCTATGTCGGGAAAGTTCTCAACTTTGCCGACATTATCGCCAGCGGCAAAGGCACGTTACCTGCATAAGGGGCAAAAAAAGTCCCTGTACCGGGTACAGGGACAGGCATAAGCCACGTCAACATCAGGCAAACGGCGGCGGTTCGTTCTTGCCTTTCCCTCCGTTATTTTCCACCGCAATCTGCACGGTATCGGTCGCTGCGGTGATGCCCCAGCCAATCGGCCCACGCGCCACGCTCATTCCACCCTCGGCCAGTCCTTTCAGGCCACCGGTAAAGACTTCACCCAGGTTGCGGGCCTCGCCAATATTGTTAAAGAAAGGCGCAGCAACAGATTTGAGAATCGGGATGTTCGACAATATTTTGCCGAATTCACCCATGCCCCACTGGAAGTTGTCTTTATTGGTGCCATCCATACGAACGTGCGAATCATTCGTCTCCGGCAGCTGTTTATTCTCCGGCAGCATCTTCAGACCCTGCTCAGCGATATCCTTCAGCACACCCGCCTCGGTACCGTGGCGCGCGTCACCATCTTTGGTGATGCCCTCTATTTTATCGTTAGCTGAGATCTCCTTCCGTTCGCTGCCATCGCGCGCATTCAGGCCTTTTATGCTGTTTAACACGCAGGCCATGTTATACGCCGCATCCGCACGACTCTTCGGATCTTTATTGGCATCCGTCCAGTCGCCGAAACGCTCTTTTAGCTCCGCCTGTTTGATATCTTTCTGGTTGCCGAGGTTTTTCAGCACCGGGTTTTCATCAATGATCTGTTCGGCGCTGCGGTTATCACCCGGTGGGCGACCCTTCAGATTCTCCTCCGTCGGCCTGACGCTGATATCCTTCTCACTGGTTCGCACGCCATCGCCCGGTGCCTGAGGAGTATCTTCACCGGCTGTTTCGCTGGCAAATAACGCCGTGGGCATCGTCTCTTCATCAGCGGCTGATGGATCGACCAGCGCCCCCAATCCAGCCTGCGTTAAGAGTTGATCAAGCTGCTGGAGCGGATCGGTCAGGCCCGCCAGCGGCGTTCCGCTCCCACCGGCGTAGCTGATGGGGAAATCGCTGCCCGGCCCTGAGAACGCAGAGCCGGGCAGGGGAGTGGATAATGGCAGGTTACCCGGCAGTGGCCTGCCGGGTGAAAAAGCGGGGGTAATTCCCCCCCCGCCAGGTATTGGCATAACCATACAGGCCCCCTGCGTTAGCTTTGCGGATTTTTCTGGGAAGATTGGCCCTCACCGCCGCCCAACAGCCCCTGCAACAATGAAGAAAGCCCTAACAGTGACAGCAGGTTTTGCATCATTCCGCCCTGTTGCCCGCCATTGTCAGTCGCTCCCTGAGCCGGTGCCTGCGGTGCATTTCCGCCAGATTCTCCGCTGTCTGACCCTTTACCTTTATCGATCCCCATCATCTGCTGGAGCAGTTGCTGAAGCATCTGCATCAGCTGCTCAAGCGGATTGCCGTTGTGATTCGTGCCCTGTGAAGGCGCAGGCGTATCTGGTTGCTCCGGCTGCTGCGCCTTATTACCGCCACCCAACAGCTGTTGCAGACCTGTCAGCATCATAATCTGCTGCAGTAAGCCACCGCCCGACGGGATGTCGGGCGAGTTTGCACCGTGTGACTGGCCGTTTTTCTGACCTCCGCCTGAACCGGTCAGCGAAGCCAGCGTGCTCAGGCCGTCAAAGGCGTTACTGGCAAAATTGAGCGGGCCTGTTTTCGCATTACTGAGAAAAGGTAATGACGATTTTCCGGGCTGATCGGGTAAGTCTGGTTTACCTGACGGACTGCCCCCCGTTTTGCCTGGCATATTTGCCGGAGGCATATCGATTTTATTCGCGTTTGCAGCTCCACCACCAAATCCTGGAATCTTCATGAATTTATTCCTCAGAGTTAATAAGTCAGCGATTGATTAGGCAGCAGCAGCGGTAACATTTTGCAATCCTGATTACTGACGATTGCATAATTTTACCGTTCAGGCTGATGCTACCTCGCACTGTGAGTGGCAGTTGTCCCGGGATGGTTCCAGTAAAAATGTTCCCTTTGTGATGCAGATTCAGATTTGTAAAAATTCAGCAGCATTGCCACAAATAAATTATGTGGTTGTTTTAAAAGATTTTTATTTGGTTCATGTAGGGTGATCCTTACCGACTGAGCGTCTATCCCTACAAGATAATAATCCTGGACTGATAGCGGGGATGACCTGATTGGGTGAGAGTGAGGCCGCGGTAAATTTGTAATTCTTTGCATCAGGCTCTGCTTCCAGAACATCCACAAGTGCTGAACGAGCAGCGTGTCACATGTAAGTCGCGCTTATGTGAAGCTAATGGAGAATGTATGGTTCGTCTTTACAGGACACAGTCAGACCAGGTGACTGTCGATGAGGAGAGTGCGGATAACGTCTTACGGCAGGTTGATTCCCGCCCACATATAGCGGCGGATTACCCGGAGCCCGTAACCGATATCCATACTCATCTGTATAAGATTTTAAATACGATTGCACCGTTAAACATAGATGTCTTAATCGAGGGAGAAACGGGTACCGGGAAAGATGCACTGGCCCAGCGGCTGTATCAACTTTCCGGCTGTCGCGGCCCGATGGTGCCGGTCAACTGTGCGGCCATCCCGGAAACACTTGCCGAAAGTGAGCTGTTTGGGGTCATGGCCGGGGCGTTCACCGGCGCAAGCAGTTCCCGCGCCGGGTATATTGAGAGCGCTAACCACGGGGTGCTGTTTCTGGATGAAATAGACAGTATGCCGCTCACGATGCAGGCTAAACTGCTGCGTGTACTGGAAAACCGCGCGGTAGAGCGGCTGGGCAGCACCAAAAGTATTGGACTGGATCTGCGGGTGGTCGTCGCCTCGCAAATTCCACTGGCGCAGCTGGTGGCTCAGGGGCGTTTTCGTCGGGATCTCTTCTTTCGCCTCGACACAATTAAAATTGCCACGCCAACCGTTCGATCACGACCGGAGCTGATTTTGCCCATGTTTCGCCAGTTTACCCAGGAGGCGGCGCTGCGTCTGAATCAACCCCTGCCGCCAGGATCGCTCGCGCTTGATGAAACCCTGCTGCTGCATAGCTGGCCGGGAAATATCCGCGAGCTGAAAGCGGCGGCAGAACGCTTTGTGCTGGGCTTACCGCCGCTGTGCTGTGAGATAAAGCAGGAAGGGCGCGTGTTATTAAAAGACAGAATGCGGCGCATTGAGCGCAGCCTGATCCACGACTGCCTGAACCGGCACGACAATCGTATTGATGATGTTATTCTTGAGTTAGGGATCCCCAGGCGCACCCTTTATCATCGCCTGAAGCTGTTAAAACTTACCGCCTGACAGATCGCCCCCCTCGCTTGCCGTGGGCCAGAGGGCTTAATCTGCATAAATATTTACTCTGCGATGGAACCGGATAGCTTCATTTATTACTTAATGAAGGCAACACCCAAACACAATCTATCATCAACGCGAGGAATGACTATGTCAGGTGCTAGCTTACTTTCCAACGGGATCACCAACGCAGCTTCTGCTTACACTCAGGTTGCCGGTGCTTACAGCGGTGCGAAATATATGGTCCGTTCGCAACAGGCGATGGACAAGATGCAGGAAAACCAGGCCGATAAAATGGATCGCGATGTAGAATTCCAGCGCATTAACGGCATCGCCGAAAGTAATGCGCAGGCCGCGTCTGCCGCAGCCCAGGTCAAAATTCAGTACTAATCGACTCCGGCAGGGAGGTGTTTTTCATGACTCCCTGCTCTCTCATCCCTCAGGAGTTTGCTGATGAAAGTTTCTCAATCTTCCTTGCTCACTTCAGAGCCGGTTCCGTCAGTCGAAATGTACCAGGAAGCACCGTCGGCGGAAGATATTCAATGGTTTAATGCAAAGCTTAATGGCCCTGCGCCTGACAGCAGCCAGATGAGCGCTTCAGAGCCGGGCGTGGTCGGCAATATTCTGCAATCGCTGAGCGGCAGCCAGCGTGCGCAAAAAGAAGCCTTTAGCGATCTCCGAGTTGCTTCACGGTCATCCAGTGCGGAAGATTTCTCCCGCGCCAATGCGCAGCTCTCTGATTACTATATCGAAAGCCTGATGAACGCCAAAGTGATCGCCAAAACCGTTCAGTCAGTCGATAAACTCAGTAACCTTCAGTGAATCTTATGAATGGCGCCGTCATTAAATGCTTCTGTGCGCTGTGCCTGGCGTTGCTGCTTACCGGCTGCGGTGATCAGACCCAGTTGCACAGCGGGCTGTCAGAAAACGATGCCAACGATGTGGTGGCAGAGCTGAGCCGCTTTAAGATTGAGGCGGAGAAACAGGTTTCTAAAGAGGGGATAAGCGTCAGCGTCGCACGCAGTGATATTGAGCGGGCGGTGAATATCCTCAACGCCGCCGGACTGCCCCATCAGGCACGGACCAGCCTCGGCGCGGTTTTTCAGAAAAGTGGGGTTATCTCCAGTCCGCTGGAGGAGCGCGCCCGCTATATCTATGCGCTGTCACAGGAGGTAGAGGCAACACTGTCACAAATTGATGGCGTCGTGGTGGCGCGTGTGCATGTCGTATTGCCGGAACGTATTGCCCCCGGCGAGCCGGTACAGCCCGCTTCCGCCTCTGTATTTATCAAATATCATGAAAACCTCGACCCGGACAGTATCGAACCGCGCATTCGCCGGCTGGTGGCGACCAGCATTCCGGGGCTGGGCGGGCGCGATGATCGCGACCTGGCGATTGTCTTTGTCCCGGCGAAAGCCTGGCAGGATAAAATTGAAATGGTGCAGCTGGGGCCGTTTCAGCTTAGCCCGGAACGATACGCGATGATTAAGATAGTTACAACATGCTTAGGGGCGCTGCTGCTGTTACTGGTGGCAAATTCATTCATTCGTCAGGCACTGAGTCGTAAGCGCCAGGCTGCGCAGGCGAAGTGATTGATTATGCTCAACGCTGCACCTGATGAGGACATTGCCCTGCGCTGGTTGCGCTGGTGGCACGCTGACTTCTGGTTACAGGCTGATGAAAGCTGGCGCATCCAGCCACTGGCACGGTTATCTGCGCCTTTACAGAGGCACTATCTGCGCCAGCATGCCGCGTGCTGGCAACGCACGCTGGGTGTACCAGGCCAACTGGTCGCGCCGGAGCCGATGGTGCTGGCCATCAGCGACTTAAGCGGCGAGCAACGCGCGCAACTGTTGATTGTCGTCGCGGAGATTTGCGCCGGCGCCATGCCGCTGCCCGCAGAGTTAAAGATCTGGTTGCGGCGTCTGGCGAAAGGAATGCGCACTGAGTGCTGGCTGCCCGCCGGGCTGTTCACGACTGGCGACAGCGCCGACAGCCTCTGTCTGCTGCAGGCGTTATTTCCGGCTATCTGGCCGCGCCTGCGGCTACTCTTCCCGGCAAGCGACGCGCCGGTAAACCCGGCGCTTTCACTGCCTGGCCATCGTCTGCGTCCTTTATGGGAAACGGCGCTCTGGCAGGTGCAACACCCTTCGGGAGAGACGCACGATGTGGAAACTTAAAAGCCTGCCTCTGCAGGGCGGCAGCGCGCCACCGGATAATGTGCTGCGCCGCGAAGAAATTGCGCTCAGGCTTGAAGCGGCTTCCATCATCGAGCTGGGCCATAAACAGGCGCAAACGATCCGCGAGCAGGCACGCGCCGAGGCACAAGCCGAAAGGGCGGTCAGCCAGCGCGAATGGGAAGCCCGGTTCTGGCAGCAGGCTCAGACGCTCTTTGCTGACTGGCACGAACAGCGTGCAGCCGAAGAGACGCAACTGGTGTTGCTTGCCGGAAAGGTTCTGAATGAGGCACTGCAACATCTGCTCGATGAGGTGGATGATGAGCGCCGTTTTCACGCGTTGCTCAGACAGTTGTTGCGTCACTATCCGCGTCAGCAGCAGGCGACGCTCTATTGCGCCAGCGGGCAGGAGCAGGAGATTAACGGCTGGCTGGTCGTGCAGCCTCAGCTGAGCTGGACGCTGTGCGCCGACCCGGCGCTTGATCCAGATTGCTTGCGTCTTATTACCGACGCGGGTGAGCTGATGATTAGCTGGCGGACGCTGAGCCAGCAACTCGCGCCAGCACTGGCAGAAGAGAGTACATAAAAAAAGCAAAATCAGTGGAACTGCTTCGCTTGTCGCGCCACTTAACAGGGGTGCCCAACAAGAGGAGTCAACATCATGAGTTCCAGCGATCTGTTACAGCGTCAGTTATCTTCCAACTCAAACCGCAAACATCATGAAGCCTATCAGTTTGCCCGCGATGTTTCGGGCGAGTCGTTCAGCATTGCGGATATGTATGCCTTCCAGAATCGCCTGCAGGATATGTCCAACGCCAGCTGGGCGAGTTCGCAATACACCCAGTTTAAGTTTGGCATCCGTAAAGCGATCATCGACGCTGTTAACTAAGCCCCTGTCATCAAGGAGTCAGGCGTGTTTATGTTTTCTTTTCCGGGCCGCCTGCTGGCGGCCATTACCCTGCTGCTACTGAGTATGGGCATCACAAACGCTCGTGTGCCGGATGAGTGGAAGCAGGGTGCCTATGCCTATTCGGCAGATAATACCCCGCTCAACATTATTCTTGACGATTTTGCCAGCAGCTTTGGGGTTGAGGTCAATCTTGGCACGCTGGGCGACAGCAATGTCACCGGTAAACTACGGGCAGACAGCCCGGAAGCCTTCCTTAATCGCCTGGCGCTTGAGTATCGCTTTCAGTGGTTTGTCTACAACAACACTCTCTACATCAGCCCCCAGGCAGCGCAGACTTCACAGCGTATCGAGATTTCACCGGAAGCCGCGCCGGATCTGAAAGAGGCGCTGCGCGGTGTCGGCCTGCTGGAACCCCGCTTCGGCTGGGGCGAACTGCCGGATGAAGGCGTGGTACTGGTGACCGGTCCGCCGGAGTATGTGCGCCAGATAACGGAATTTGCCCGTAAATCGGAAAGCAAACCTGAAGCCGGGGCCAGTAAAGATATGATGGCATTCCCGCTGCGCTACGCAGCCGTGGCGGATCGCACCATTCGCTATCGCGATCAGGAGCTGCTGGTGCCGGGCGTGGCCACCATACTGAATGAACTGCTGGGTCAGTCCGGCAACGCCTCTTCCGGCAAACTGTCATCAGGCCAGGGCGAGGATGAGCAGGTATCACGCGAACAGTCGCAAAGTGTTTTAAACGAGCTGATTAATCGCAATATGCCGGTCTCCGGGCGTAAAAAGGCGCCTGTCAGCACGCTGGCCGGTAAAGTTTCAGCGGATGTGCGTAACAACCTGCTGCTGGTGCGTGACGATCCGAAAACCCGTAGCGCTTATCAGGCATTGATTACCTCCATTGATGTTCCGCAAAAACTGATCGAGATCGATGCAGTGATTGTCGATATCGACCGCAGCGCGCTGAAGCGCTTCTCCAGCAACCTGGCCGGTCAGTTCGGCAGTGTCGCCAGCGGCGCCAGTATGCTCTCCGGTGCCAGTACGCTGTTTGTGACCGATTTCCAGCGATTTTTTGCCAGCATCGAGGCGATGGAGGGGGAAGGGACGGCGTCCATTATCGCTAACCCCACAATCCTCACGCTGGAGAATCAGCCCGCGGTGATTGATTTCAGCGATACTGCCTTTATTCGCGCCATTGGCGAGAGGGTGGCGGATATCCAGTCTGTTACCGCAGGGACCAGCCTGCGGGTGACGCCACGCGCTATCAGCACTTCACAAAAATCGGCTATCCAGCTCATTGTTGATGTGGAAGATGGCAAGCTCGATAAAGATGAAGAGGGCGACGCGCAGGGAACCCATAACGCAGCGGTCAGCACTCAGGCGCTGGTGGAAGCGCGACGCTCGCTGGTATTGGGCGGGTTCCATTCCAAAGAGACGGGCGACCGCGAGCGACGCATCCCGATCCTCGGCAGTATTCCGCTGATCGGCAAGCTCTTTACCTCAACGCGCTATGAAACCTCCCAGCGTGAGCGGCTGTTTATTATTACGCCGCATTTAATTGGTGACCAGGTCGATCCGACCCGGTATATCGCTGCCGGGTCGCGCGAGCAGCTGAATAGCGCGATGGATGAGGTGACTAACCGTCATAAATACACCGACGTCAAAGGGATAGTGGAAGGTGCGATGCGGGACCTGGCGCTGAACCGCGTGCCAGCGGGAATGACCAGCGGTGGCACGGGGCAGACGCTTTCCTCCCTGTGCCGCATTCCGGGCGCTTTCGGGAGCGATTTCCGCCGCCATCAGTGGTATGGCAACAGCAACGTACAGATAACGGTTGGGGTGATCACCAACAGCACCGGTCAGACGCAGCGTTTTGATGAGAGCCTGTGCCGCAGCGACCGCACGCTGGCGGTAGCGGTCTGGCCGCGTGGAGAACTGCGCCCGGGTGAATCGGCGGAGGTCTTTGTCGCCTTTGATAGCCATGCCCCGTCACGTCCGTCACGCGCTTCGCTGCTCTCTGCAGCAGGCGGCGCACCGGCTAAAAACCTCTACTGATCTGATAAGGAAAAAGCATGTTAGTGAGAATAATCGTGCTGACCGCCGCCGCGCTGATGCTGAGTGCCTGCGCGAAGCCGCAGAGTGGGTGTAATGACGTGGGCTGCCGCCCCTCTTCAGACCTGCATAACCTGACCATCTGGTGGCAACCCCAGCTGCGTAATGGCCCGAACGACTTCACGCGGATAACGGTAGATAACTAATCGCACTTCGGCAGTCTCAGACCCCGGCGAATCGCTGGGGTCAAATTTAGGCGAGGATCGAACATCACCATTTCCCTCCAGTTGCTGAGAAGCCTGCGTGCGGCGCACTCTGCGGCATGCCAGTGCCGGTCACGCTACTCCATTACGTCCGTTTCCCCGCCGCCTGCAGCAGGTCGCAGGCAGCGTTATTATCAGTAACCGCTTGCCGGTTTAACCCCGGCGATATTTAGCGCTTCTATACTGGCTTTTATTCGGCAGGCAGGTGAGATGCGACTGTTACTGTCGGAGCGTGTTGCTGCCTGATAAGAGAATGCGGCGTTAAACTCAGCACTATTCTTCCCGAATCTCAATCACCTCCTCCAGATAGTGATCCTCCAGCTCCCGCAGAAGACGATAGACCTGTGCGACGGCATTTAACGTTTCGCGTGGAACATAAGCCCCTTCGCGCGTGGTGCGCCACAGAGTGCGGGTCAGCCAGATAAAGCGGATCACCGGTCTCTTTTTACGCTGCGCCTCTTCAATTAATGCACGAGCCTCTTCATCGCAAGCCTTAAACAGCAGTCGCGGCAGCGGCGTTTCATCCGGGCGGTAATAGAGACCGACGGCAAAATGGGTGGGGTTGATCAGCAACACATCCGCCTCTTCCACATTAATCTCACGGGCAGGTACCGACTCTTCATTCAGGATCTCCTGCGCCACCTGACGGCGGTGGCCTTTCATATGCGGATCGCCTTCGCTCTGCTTGAACTCGTTTTTGATATCTTCATGACTCATACGCTGCTGTTTAAGGAAGAAGTAACGCTGAATACCAAAATCGAACAGGCTGATTATCAGCATCACCATCAGCACCCGACGTGACACCTTCATAAACAGCGCCATGACCCCCTGCCAGAAACCGTTGAGATCGCCAAGCGCCAGCTGAGCAAGGCCACCGAGGTCCGGCATGATCGCCTGCCATACCACCAGACCTATCACCACCGCTTTAAAGATGCTGGTCAAAAGCTGAGTAAACTGGCGGGCGGAAAACATATTCTTCAGGTGATTAAACGGGTTAAGCGTATCCAGTTTCGGTGCCAGCGCTTCGGTGGAGAAGAGTGGGCCGAACTGCACCCAGCCGCCCACCACCCGCAGCAGCATGGCAATGGCGCACGGGATGCCCACCAGCACCAGCATGACGGTGACACTATCACTGATCACTTCCTCCATGGCGTGATCGAATGGGTCGCGCAGACGCGTTAACGGCAGCAGCATCATCGCCTGCAATCGCTGCATCCCGCTGTCCACCAGAGCAAACAGGGTTTCAAGGATACCGATGGAGATAAGCAGCTTAGGGATATCCTGGCTCTGGCTGACCTGGCCTTTTTTGCGCGACTCGCTGAGTTTTTGCGGTGTGGCGTCTTCGGTTTTTTCGCTCATGGTGCGCTCCCGGCTGAAGAGGCAAATATCTGCGACAGGACAGGGATAAGATCCCGGAGTTCATACAACCGCGCATTACCCAGATGGTCCAGCAGCGGCAGATAGAGGATAAAGAACAGCATGCCGAGCAGGCATTTCAGCGGAATTGTCAGGGCGGTCGCCTGGAGCTGTGGGCTGTAGAGACTCATCACACCGATGGCAAAATCGAGCAGCAGCATCAGCGCCACCGGCGGCCCGGCGTAAAGCACCATATCGCTGAAGATTTTCGCCAACAGCGTAAGCCAGACGTGAAAGCCCGCCTCTGTGGGGAAAGGTATCCACTGGGTGGCGGACCACAGATGATAGCTGTCCCAGATAACCTGGGTGATGGTCGATAGTCCCAGCCCTGTGACCAGCAGCAATATCAGCACCTGCTGCATTAACTTCCCCAGCGGGGTCACGTCCGGTCCCAGCTGGGGGTTTATTTGCCCACCCATTAAGGCACCACGCTGGTTATCGAATAACGCGCCGACAGACTCATACAGCCAGAAAGGCATCGCCAGCAACAATCCGAGCAGGGTGCCTATCATCAGCTCTTTGAGTACCAGCCCGGCCAGCGTCATCATCGTCGGCTCCAGCGCATCGATTTGTTCTTTGATGCCCGGGGTGATAAACAGCGCCAGCGCCACAGCAATAGCGGTTCGCAGCAGCCCTTTTATGACGCTGAAAGAGAAGATTGGTGTCAGTAACAGGCAGGGAAAGATACGCGCCATGCCAAGTCCCAGCGCGAGGATGGCATGAAACGTATCGGTGAGGGGGTAACCTGTCAGCATCAGGAACGAACCGTTGACATCATCGCAAACGCAGCCTGCGCCAGCTCCATCAGCTCAATACCGACCCAGCGCCCGGTGAGCGCCAGCGTCAGGCCTACCGCAATAAGCTTGATGCAGAACGGCAGGGTCTGATCCTGCAACTGCATCGCGGCCTGCACCAGCGAAATGATCACCCCGGCGATCACGGCCACCAGCAGCGGCGGCGCGGAGAGGATAACCACCAGCAGTAACCCCTGGCGAAACAGCGTCAGAATATCCATGATGACCTCATAAATAGCTGTAGAACAGGCCGTCCAGCAGCCGCGTCCAGCCGCTGATGAGCACAAACAGCAGGATCTTCAGTGGCAGCGAAACGGTCATCGGTGACACCATCTGCATCCCGAGCGCCAGCAGGATATTCGAGACGATCAGGTCAACGACAATAAAAGGAATAAAGATCAGAAAGCCGATTTTGAAACCATTCTGCAGTTCCGACAGAACGAAGGCCGGGATAATGAGCAGCATATTGTCGGGGGTGACCGAAGCCGCCATTTTCTTTGGCCACATACGCTGAGCATTTTCCTGCAGATGGATGACGATGTCCGGATCGGTGTTTTTATGCATAAACATTTTCAGCGGTTCGATACCGTTCGTGGCGGTATAGTCGAGCCGCTCCATACTGCTGAAATCGACAGGGATCGCTTTCAGCCGCTCGGTCATATCGCTGAATACCGGCGCCATAATAAAAAGCGTTGCCGCCAGCGCAATGCCGTTGAGCGCCATCGTCGGCGGCACCTGCTGCACGCCCATCGCGTTGCGCGTCAATTGCAGCACCATTGTAATTTTCAAAAAGCTGGTACAGATAATGAGCATCATCGGCAGCAGTGCAAGCGCGCCGAGAAACAGCGCCAGCATAATCGGGTTGAGTGGCCCCATCTCCATCGGAATCACCTGTTCACATCCCCGACGCTCGCCACGCCCGGCAGCATATGGGTAATCTGCAACCCCAGACGCCCTTCGACATCGACCAGTTCGCCTTTTGCCAGCGGAAACTCGCCGTGACACAGCAGTGCTTCACCGGGCACGACGTTTTCGACCGTGACCGTCGAGCCGACATCAAGACGATTTAACTCACCCAGCGTCAGTCTGAGATGACCACAGCGCACGGTTAAGGCCAGCGGCAGCGCATCAAAAGGTGATGCCACAGGCACCGTTGTTTCAGTCAGGCCTTCATCCGGTTGGGGGGTATCGGCAGGCAGATTATCTTCGGGGGTCACATTCATGTAACTATTCTCCAGACGGGTAATAAGAAAACGGGCAGGATGCCCCTCCCCGAACAGCAATTCGCCCTCAAGGTGCAATTGCGCAAGGCGAAGCTCGCCGCGACCAGTCGGGAAAAAATACGAGGTAGCAGGGAAAATCACATCGCCGGGGCGAAGTGTGCGTAACTGCGAGGGGGCAAACGACACTGCACCCATGTCTATCGGCAGCGATAACGGCAGGGCGCTGCAAAGCGGTGCAGGAAGCGGAGCCCAGCCAGGCTGGTTTAACAACGTCGCAAGTGTGGCGGGCGCAAGATATAACTGACTTTGCGCCTGCGCCTCCCCCAGCGTGACGCTAATCGCAAGCCACATCCCCTCAACCGGTGCGCAGAGCGCGTCCTGCGGCGTCAGGTCGCCAAACAGCGCGCGCAGTGCCGGGCTGAGATGCTGGTTAAAGAGCGGCCAGTACCAGTCAGCGCACGCCCCGGGTTCTGGCAGCAGCGGGCAGGTGGAAAACAGACTGAGCAGCGCTTCGCTCTCTGCCAGAGATAACCCTCCCGCCTTGCAGGAGAAGCTCTGCGTCGGTGGCCGCTCGCCGGGCGTGGCGAGCCGCAGCTGAAGCTCACCCGCTTCGCCCGCAAGCGCAAAAGGATAGCCAAGGCCGTGGCCGATACGCTGCCGCAGGCTGGCTTCTTCGCGCGGCAGCGTGCGCAGGGACAAGGGTTTCATTCCCTGCCTCCGCGCTGCTCAAAGCGCAGGCGCACCGCGCAGGCCATCCGGCGGCGCAGGGACTCACGGCAGCGCTCCTGGTGGGCCGCCATCATCGTCATGGCAGGTGGCGCAAAACGCAGGCTGATATCCCAGCCCGCGGCAAAAGGACTCAGGCGGGCATCCACTTCGCCTAAAAGGGGCAGCAGTAGCGTCATCGATATCGGACCAGCAGGCTCCTTTTCCACCATGGCACACAGGGGGGGCTCCAGTTGTTGCCAGGCTCTGACCGGAGAGGCGGCAGGCGCAGGATCATGGGGTAACTGTGACCCAAAAGAGGGGGAGCCTTCCCACGGGGTGATAAGCGGTTGCGTCGGTTCGCTGGGGGTGAGCAGCAGCGCATCAAACAGCGAACACTCTTCGCGAAACGGCTCGGCACGGGATTTACGCTCGGACGCTGCGGCATCTGAATGTCCGGTCTGCTGCGAACGGCGCTGCACCTCCGGGCGTGCCGGCGGCGCTGGATGATTTTGCGGAGGGTGGGGTAAGGCTGTCATCGTAATGCCTCGCTGTGCGCCATCAGATATTCCAGTTTTTCCACATCACGCAGACGCGCCTGTGTTTGCTGCTGTGCGTGCTGTACCTGTTGTTGTTGCATGACCTGCTGTGCGCGGCACTGTTGCAGCTGATTACGCTGCCCACTCACCGCGTCGCTGGCCTGACGCTCCCGGGTCAATCCTCCAATTAGTCGCTCCTGTTTTTGCAGCCCCGACTGGTGGTGTCCGGCAAAGCTATCGCGCAGCTGCTGATAATGTTGTTGTGCGACTTCAAGCTGTTGTTCCGTTTCGGCAGACTGACGTTGTGTTTCGCACAGAGCCTGCTCCGCTTGCCGTTGCAAACGTTCGCTGCGGCGTAAGCGCTGGCGGCGAATCGGCAGCAGCAGAGAGAAGGCCTGCTGCAATTCAGTGCTGCTCTCTTCAGTCGTGATGTCGTGATCAGGTAACGGATGACGGCGCATGCTGGCTTACCTCCGCTAAGTGGTGCAGTGTGTCGTCATACCCGCAGGGCGCGTGCATCGCCTGTTGCAGATAGCCATTGATCGCCTCCTGAGCCGATACCGCCGCATCGGTCATGGCATCGTGCCCCGGCTGGTATTCCCCCAGGCGGATCAACATCTCTACCTGCTGCCAGGCGGACATCATGCGGCGCAGCTGCGTGGCGTCGCGGATATGCTCGCGAGTCGCGACGTTGCTCATGGTACGGCTCAGACTTGCCAGCACATCAATAGCCGGGTAGTGACCGCGCTCCGCCAGACGACGGGTCAGCACAATGTGGCCATCAATCAGGGATCTCACTTCATCCGCGACCGGATCGTTCATTGAATCGGCTTCAATCAGCACGGAATAGAGGGCGGTAATAGACCCGCGTGAGGTCTGTCCTGCACGCTCCAGCAAGGTGGGCAATAAGGTATAAACCGAAGGCGGCAGCCCGCCACGACCCGGCGGTTCGCCCAGCGCGAGACCGATTTCACGCTGGGCGCGGGCAAAGCGAGTCAGGGAGTCGAGGATCAACAGCACGCTCTTGCCCTTATCGCGCCAGGCTTCAGCGATGGCCGTGGCGGTAAAAGCGGCCCTGGCGCGTTCCATACTGCTGCGATCGGAGGTGGCGCAGATGAGTACCGTACGGCTGCGCAGCGCCTCATCCAGCTCGTGGTCAAGAAACTCGCGCAATTCGCGCCCACGCTCGCCAATCAAACCAAAGACAATGACATCACAGGGCGTATTACGGGCAATCTCCGCCAGCAGGGTGGTTTTCCCGCAGCCCGCGCCGGCGAAGATCCCCACCCGCTGTCCCACGCCGAGGGTCAGCGGACCATCAATGGCGCGAATGCCGGTCGGCAGCGGCGTATCGATGCGCGGACGATCGGTGGGTGCCGGGGCATCGCCCAGTACGCCTGCCGCATCATCCACCGTACTGGGCAGGGCGAACGCGCCAGGCTGGCCTGAATCCAGTGGGCGGCCGAAGCCGTCAAGTACGCTGCCGAGCAGGGCGTCCGACACCACAATACTGTGCGGCAGGCACAGCGGAACCACGCGCGCGCCCCGGGCTATGCCGTCGAGTTGGCCAAGGGCGGAGAGCAGCGTGTGCTGCGGGTTAAAGCCGACCACCTCTGCCAGCACGCTTTGCCCGTCATCCCGGGCGATCTGGCAGAGATCGCCAATCCGCGCCTGGGGCAGGCTGCTTTCGAGCAATATCCCGCTGATCCCGGTAATGCGGCCAAAACTTTCGACCGGCGAAAAGCTGGTCAGCCGCCGCCGCTGCTGTTGATACCACTGCTCCAGCGCCATCGTCATTACCAGCTCACCTTAATGTTATCGCGCCCGTTAAACTCGATCTGGTTACTGGTAATCGCCACCAGCCGCAGGTTGTCGACTTCATCGCCGATAAACAGACGCTGCCCATCATCAGTGACGATATTGGCGCGACTACCGGTGGTGATTTGCACAATGCGAAACGGCAGCCTGACCTTCAGCAGCCTGACCTGGTTATCCAGCGGGAGGTCGCTGGTGTACGTTGCGTTAAAGCGCTCCAGCATTCGTTTAAAGATTTGCATCTTTGGCTTACTGAGGCGGCCTGTAAGACGCAACCGCTGGTTATGCATGTCCACTTTCACGAGGCTCGCCAGATCGCGTTCGCGCAACATTTTCTCTAACGGCGCCTGCAATGCTGCGGGGGTGCTCAGTGGCCGGGAGGAGGTGATCTGAGTCTGGGCAACGGTGGGCTGCAAAACCCAGCTCGTTACCGTCAGGGTGAGCAGCAGCATCAGGCTCCAGGTCAGCGTACGGATGCTGCGGGTGAGTATCCCTTTACGGGCGGCGGCAGGGGGAACGGCCTCAGTCGGCGTTTCAGCCGCTTCTTCTGGCTTAGCTGGGGTGGCAGGCGGCATACAGGCGGCCCACGGCGTGTCGATACGCGCAACGCAGAGCCAGACGTCAGCGACCTGAAAAGGTTCCTCAATGTTAATGCCACAGGCTTCCCCGCCCTCCGGTTGCACCAGCCACTGTGTCTCCTCCCGGCGCAGCTCGCACTGGCGGGCAGCAACGCGGGCATCACTAAGCATAAGATCGGCCTCATCAGCGCTGCCAATCAGCCATTTATCGCCGAAGAGGGGTAACGCGGCGCCTAAATGCAGGCCAGACAGCACGCGCAGTTCGAACATGATTAACTCTCCCACGTGGTAAGCGAGTAAGCGGCTGGATCAGGCTCTATACGCCCCAGCACATTTACTGCGAGATTAGGTTGCAGCTCTGCAAACGAGAGCACCGGCACATAGTGGAACTCTTCCTGGATAAGCCCGCGCAGCGGGCTGCGCAGATCCTGGGCGACCAGCAGCACGGCGCTTTCCGGGGTGTCAGCCGGGAATGCGTTGGCGATGACCGGAAGAATGGCGCTGATCTGCTCATGGGTTAGCGCAAAGAAGAGATCGTTTTGCGTCTGACGAAGCGAGTCACGCAACTGTTCTTCCAGTTCCGGTGTCAGCAGCCAGACATGCAGGCCGTCCGGACGGGCATACTGGTAACAAAGATGGTTTTTTAACGAGATGCGCACCTGGTCGGTCAGCAGCCCGATGTCACGCTCATGCTGCCCATGCTCGATCAGCGCTTCGGCAATGGCCCGAACCGATCGCAGCGGAATACGTTCTGACACCAGTTTTTGCAGGACGCTGGAGAAGCGTGAGAGGGGCATCACGCGCTGCAACTCCTGCGACAGCTCCGGCTGCTCTGATTCCAGCCAGCTCACCAGCGCGCGGGTTTCCTGCAGACCAATAAAATGCGGGCTGCTGGCGTGAATCGCGTTCTCCATGCGCTTGACCAGGAGTTCGCGCGCGGTCCAGCGCTCGACCTCTTCGTTTTGCAGCAGCGGATGATCCGCCGGCAGCCAGATAAGATCGTTTTCCTGACGCCGCGCATCGCCCTCTGCCACGCTTTCCCTGTCAGCGGACGCGATCTCGTCCAGCCAGCGGCGTTTCACCGCCCGGTGCGACACGTTAAATGTGCCTTTTACTTTCGGGATTTCATAAACCGAGAAGCGAAACTCATCTTCCGTCTGCTGGTCGAGAAACTCGATATCGAACGCGGGCAGGGTAAAGCCGAAGTGGTAAACGATACGGTTACGCAGGCGGCGAATATCCTGCACCAGCTCCAGCATCTCCGTATGGCCGCGCCATGAGGAGGAGAAATTGATCAGATAAGGCCGTGTCGGGTTAAACTGACGTAAATCCTCCTTGCCGTTCAGCTCAGGGGGAATGACCTCATTTTCCATTTGTGGCTGCGCAAGGCTCAGGGTCTTCCTGACGCGCCAGATCTGAAAACCGCCGCTAATCATCGTCAGCGCGGCCAGCAGTAAAAAAATTGCCGTTGGCATACCCGGCAGCAGGGCAAAGCCCACCATACCCATGGAGGAGAGCAGCCAGGCTTTCGGCTGGCTGGTTAACTGCTCGGCAATCTCGCGGCCGATATTATTATTGACCGTCTGTTCATCGTCGGACGAGACGCGGGTAATCAGCATCCCGGCGGTCAGCGAGATCAGCAGCGCAGGGATCTGCGCAATCAGTCCGTCACCGATGGTCAGAATCGAGTAGATATGCATCGCTTCGCCGGCCGGCATGCCCAGCTGCAGCACGCCAATACTGATGCCGCCAATCAGGTTAATCACGACAATCACCAGCCCGGCGATGGCGTCACCTTTAACAAACTTCATCGCGCCATCCATCGCCCCGAATAACTGACTCTCTTTTGCCAGTTCATTACGCCGGTTTCTGGCCTGTACCCCATCAATCAGTCCGGCGCGCAGATCGCTGTCGATGGACATCTGCTTACCGGGCATCGCATCAAGGGTAAAACGCGCGGCCACTTCGGCTACCCTTTCGGAACCTTTGGTAATGACCAGGAAGTTCACCACAGTCAGGATCAGGAACATCACCATCCCAACTGCAAGGTTGCCGCCCACCACAAAATTACCGAAAGCCGCCACCACATGGCCCGCATCCTGCTGAATTAAGATCTGGCGGGTGGTGGAGATTGAGAGTGCCAGACGGAACATGGTGGTGAGCAGCAGCACGGCGGGAAAGGTCGAGAACGCCAGCGGCTTTGGCAGATACATGGCCAGCACGACCAGCAAAGATGACAGGCAGATATTTACCGCTATCAGCGCATCAATTAATGGCAGCGGTAACGGAATAATAAGCATGAACACCAGCGCCATGGCAAAAGCCGCACCGACCACTTCGGAGCGTTGCATGGCGCTGATAGCGATGCGATTCAGTATCTGAAACAGGGTATTCATCTTTGTTGCCTCACGACGCAGCGTTCCGGTTGCGGCGTTGCTGTTGCTGCTCAGTTTTGGTGACGTCCGTAATCATGCCGCGCAGCAGTTTTAACGCGTTGTCGCGGTTTTCCTGGGCGGGCCACAGCGAGGCAGGCACGCTGTGAAGGAGCGGAAAAAGCGAACTAAAAAAGAGCGGCAGATGCTGCCTGTTCTGGCCGACAATATCGTCCGCCAGCCCCGTAAAATCACTCTGATAAGCGCCGTTATGGCTGATTTGCAACATCCGGCGCGCCAGAGTCAGGCTGTTCATGGCAACACCGGGCAATTTGCTGCGCATACGCTGCAAAAAAGTCGTGCTGTCGCTTAGCGTCTGGCTTATCCCGGCAGCATCGCGCAGTCCGCGGTGGATACGTCCGAGAGTCATGACGCTGATTGAGGGGGCAAGCGCGGCGATATCATCCGCCAGCGCGCGCTGCATAGTACGCAGCGTCGGTATCAGATGACGTGAGCCGATCAGCTCCAGTAGCATATCCAGCATCCTTGTTGCGGACTGCTGGTGGACGATGCCGTCGTAATAGAGGTTGCGCAACGACTGTTTACGCTGCGGATCGCAGGTGTACCCGGCGATGGCTGACGCCGTGTTGTTGCCTGCACGAATGGCCTGGCCGTGAGTCTGCTGTAGCTTATTCAGCTGGGTTCCGGCCAGCCCGGCCAGTTCTCCGTCGCCTTCATCCTGTGCCTGTTCGCCGAGCATACGCAGTAACAGGGCGGTACGTGCCGGATCGCCGCCGGTCTTTTCAAGGAGTGTGTCGCTATCCGGTGGCGGATTCTGGCGCAGGACGCTGCGCAGCCACGCCATCTGCTCCAGCGTTTGCTGTTCATCGCCGCCATCGAGCAGGGAAAATAGCGCATTCAGCTCACCGACTTTGCCGAGTGCCTGTCTGCCACGCTGCGGGTTACGTGATGCGTTACGGCGGTTCTGCGCCTTTTGCCTGCGCTCCATCTTTTCACTGAACGTGGCACCAATTTCTTCCATCGCGTCATTCAGTGACGATTCCCGCGCGCGGACATTATCCGGCAGGTCGTTTTTACCTGCTGCCTGTGGCGTATTTTTATGCAGAGCTTTTAGCGAGTGCGCCAGCGCCGGTATCGCATGTTGTATTTTGAGCATCGCCAGCCATCCTCAGTGGTTATTACTCTCTTTCTGTGTCAAAGCACGCCTGTCGGTTCCGAAAAAAGCAGTAAAAAAAAGGGCGAATAATTTCGCCAGGAAATCAGTGCAATTTTTTGCATTATTCAGCGATAAGGAAAGGTAAAAACTGTCTCAGATAATTCTGTATTAAGAATTAATTGTTTTCATAAACAGTGGGTTATTTGCTGAGCGGCGGATGGCATATCTCTTGCTATGTCAGGCAATCAATAGCCACTACTCAGAGAGATAAGAAAATGATTAATTCAACGCTCGTATCCGCTGTCGCAGAGTCACCCTTATCAATTAACGTAAACTGGGATGAGATCTTCATTACGCATAATAAGAAGCTGTTAAATTTCATTCGAAAACGTATTGCCAGCCATGAAGATGCTGATGACATCCTGCAAATGACCTGTCTGGAAGTGTTGTCTAACTGCCATAAGTTTCGCGGCGCATCCCGTCCGGAAACCTGGGTGTTTGGCATCGCAGTTAATTTAATTCGCAACTATTACAAGTCGAAACAGATGCACTATCTGTTTGATAACCTTAATGATGAGGTTGTCGCCGATCTGATGCTGGATAACGATCCCAGCGATCTGACGGAAAACAGGCAATTACTGAGTCATACGCTGGCCTCCCTGGAAATTTTGCCGAAAGACGTCAGGGTTATGCTGTCTATCCTTGTGGAGGAGGAGGGCAGCTATCAGGATATCGCTCAGCATTTAGCCATCCCGGTCGGCACCGTGCGTTCCCGACTCTCACGCGCGCGGGAAACATTGAAAGGGAGAATTTACGCATGAACCTGGGCTTACGATAAATGGCAATTTAACTGCTAAGCTTATCAGCTCGTTAATATTTAGCGGGTTATGACTATTATGCCGTCGGGACGTTATTCTCTGCGGCATGATAAATTCGTGGAGGGAATAATGCTTTTACAGGGTGTATCTGGTCAGAATGAAAATCACGAAATTAATATCACCGGCTTATCAAATATTGCCTTAAACAAAATTCATGATGCGATATATTTGATAGACAGCCAGCTGCATATCAAATATGTCAACGATAAAGCCTGCCAGTTGACGGGATATTCCCGTGAGGCATTTTCGCAACTTAGCTTTGACATCATAGATAAAGAACTGCGCGACAATGATGTTTTTGCCCTGTGGTGGAAACTGAGTACCCGCCCTGAAGGGATACAATTCACTTCACATCATACCGGTCGGCATGACGTTTTTCCCGTAGAGGTGAGTTGTAGCGGATATCACCAGGATGATGAGCTGCATATCTTATGCATTGTGCGTGATATGCATGAAATTCGTAGGCAAAAAGAGCAGCAGCAACTGCGGGAAAAACAGCTGCATCAGGTAGTGGAAAATTCTCCCGACCTCATTTTACGTTTTGATTTGCAGACCCGTTGCCTCTATGCCAACCTGGCGGTCCGCAGCTGGTTTAATCTTAGCGAAAACGATATCAGTCGGATGCCGCTGACCGAAAGCGTGCAGCGCGGGGGGATTGGACTGAGCCTGTTTAAGCTGGTCTCACGCACGATGGTTGATGAGAAAGTGGCCGAAGATGAGCTGGTGGTAAAGCATCAGGGTGATAAACGCACCCTGCATGTGCGCTGCGTGCCGGAATATGATTTACAGGGCGAGCTGGTTAGCGTGCTGGCGGTTGGGCGCGATATCACCGCAATCCGCAAGACCGAAGAGGAGTTGCGGCAGTTAACTCATAATCTGGAGCGGGCGCGGGAAGCGGAAAAAAAACAGCTTGCGCGTGATATTCATGACGAGCTGGGGCAGCATTTAACCGCGCTGCGCACCGGATTGTCGCTGCTGGCGATGCGTAAAGATCAGTCTGGCAAAGCGCAGCAGGCAAAAATCCAGCAGCTGATGGTGCATCTGGACAGCACGATTCAGGTGGTGCGCGATGTTTCGACGCGCCTGCGGCCTAATGTTCTCAATCTTGGGTTAATTCCGGCGCTGGAATGGTTGCGCGATCAGTTTATAAAAGACAATGGTATCCGCTGCATTTTGCTGGCACCTGATGAACACACCGTGGTGCTGGATGAGGCGACGCTGACGGCGGCCTTTCGCGTGGTACAGGAGTCCCTCACCAATGTCATCCGCCATGCCAGAGCCAGCAATGTGTATATCTTCGTCAAACTCAAGCCGGATGCGCTGCTCATCGAAGTGGTCGATAACGGTAAAGGGTTTCATCTGAATCGTGTGAAGAAAGGGACGTGTGGGCTGCACGGCATCAGGGAGCGAGGACGCATGCTAAATGGAGAAGCGACCATCGATAGCACGCCCGGAAAAGGGACCCGGGTTAAACTGAAGTTCCCCCTCTCTGTAAGCGTTAAATCAGAAGCATCCAGTCCGAAAACCGGGAGTATTAACCCATGAGTAAATGCATACGTCTGATGATTGCCGACGATCATGCCATTATGCGCGAGGGCCTGAAGCAAATTTTTGCTCTTGATGACAATATCGACGTGGTATGCGAAGCATCGGATAGCGGCCAGGTGCTGGAGCGTCTGCGTCAGCACGAAGTCGATCTGCTGCTGCTGGATATCTCGATGCCTGGCATGAGCGGAGAAGATCTGATTACCCGCCTGATGCCTCTCTATCCTGGGCTGCACATTCTGGTATTGAGTATGTACAACGAACCGCAGATTACCCGGCGGGTGTTAAATAATGGCGCGCTGGGCTATATCACCAAAGACAAAGCACCTGATGTTTTACTCAACGCGATTCGTACCGTGGCGCAGGGATCACGCTATATCGATCACGATCTGGCACAGGAGATTATTTTCTCTGACTACCAGAGCAATAATCGTGCGCCTCATGAGAGCCTGACGATGCGCGAACGGCAAATCATGATCATGCTGGCCCACGGGGAGTCGATTAATGCGATAGCCGATGCGCTCTCCATCAGCAATAAAACCGTCAGCACCTATAAGTCACGCATGATGAAGCGAATGAAATTTACCAATAATGCCCATATTGTGAAATATTCCCTGCAGCATAACCTGGTGCAATAACATGCTGAAGGCACCGTCTGATACGCCTGGGGCGGGGTCGATCTGAGCCTGTTTTGAAGCTCGGCTGGTGGAGAGGACGTCTCCGCATGAATTTTACGCCCGACCGCACAATAAAAAATCCACGCAGTTGCGTGGATTTTAAAGATTTTTGCATCTTCATGAGATTCAGTAAAACCTCATATGGCATCAACCCAATCAGACGTTAAACAGGAAGTTCATCACATCGCCATCTTTCACGATGTACTCTTTACCTTCTGAACGCATCTTGCCGGCTTCTTTCGCGCCTTGCTCGCCTTTGTAGGCGATAAAGTCTTCAAACGCGATAGTCTGGGCGCGGATAAAGCCTTTCTCGAAGTCGGTATGGATTTTACCGGCTGCCTGTGGGGCAGTGGCGCCAACCGGGATGGTCCAGGCACGCACTTCTTTCACGCCAGCGGTGAAGTAGGTCTGCAGGTTCAGTAGCGAGTAACCGGCGCGGATAACGCGGTTCAGGCCCGGTTCTTCCAGTCCCAGCTCCGCCATGAACTCTTCACGCTCTTCATCTTCCAGTTCGGCAATGTCCGACTCAACGGCGGCGCACACCGGCACGACGACTGAACCTTCTGCTTCGGCGATAGCACGCACCTGATCCAGGTACGGGTTATTCTCGAAACCATCTTCATTGACGTTAGCAATGTACATGGTCGGCTTCAGGGTCAGGAAGCTCAGATAGCGGATGGCCGCTTTGTCGTCAGCATCCAGATCCAGTGAACGCAGCATGCCCGCTTCAGAAAGATGCGGCAGGCACTTCTCCAGCGCAGCCAGCTCGGCTTTGGCATCTTTGTCGCCACCTTTGGCTTTCTTCTGCACACGCTGAATCGCACGCTCACAGGTTTCCAGATCGGACAGCGCCAGCTCGGTGTTGATCACGTCAATATCTTCCGCCGGGTTTACTTTACCCGCAACGTGGATGATGTTGTCGTTTTCAAAGCAGCGCACCACGTGGCCGATCGCTTCGGTTTCGCGAATGTTGGTCAGGAACTGGTTGCCCAGGCCTTCACCTTTGGACGCGCCTTTTACCAGGCCCGCGATATCGACGAATTCCATGGTAGTCGGCACCACGCGCTGTGGCTTAACAATCTCAGAAAGCTGGTCCAGACGCAGGTCAGGCATGGGTACCACGCCGGTGTTTGGCTCAATGGTACAGAAGGGGAAGTTAGCCGCTTCGATGCCCGCTTTAGTCAGCGCGTTAAACAGAGTGGATTTACCGACGTTCGGCAGGCCCACGATACCGCATTTGAATCCCATGGTTTGATACCCTTTATAACTGGATGGACAGCACGCCATAAGGCGGACTGTCGGAGACGAATGGAAAAATTTCGCGCATTATACACGGAATCACGATGATTCGGGCGTTTAAGCAGGCCTGAAGGCGTGCAGCCGGTTCATTGCCTTGATGCGATCCTCTTTCAGCCACAGTTCGGTGCAGCGCGCCGCCTCATCAATGGCCTCATCAATCAGCTTCTGCTCGCTAGCGGGCGGCTTGCCCAGCACAAATCCGGTCACCTTGTTGCGATCGCCGGGATGCCCGATACCGATGCGCAGCCGATGAAAATTATTGTTGTTGCCCAGCTTGCTGATGATGTCTTTCAGCCCGTTATGGCCGCCATGGCCGCCGCCCTGCTTGAACTTTGCCACACCGGGCGGCAAATCGAGTTCATCATGCGCCACCAGAATCTCTTCTGGCGCGATGCGATAAAAGGTCGCCATTGCCGCCACCGCTTTACCACTCAGGTTCATAAAGGTGGTCGGCACCAGCAGGCGCACATCCTCGCCGGCTATCGCCAGGCGGGCGGTATAGCCATAGAATTTGCCTTCCTCTTTCAGTGACTGATTGTGGCGCTCAGCCAGCAGATCCAGATACCAGGCACCCGCATTGTGGCGTGTGGCGGCATATTCAGCGCCCGGATTGGCCAGTCCCACAATCAGTTTAATGCTGCTCACAATGATTATCCTGCTGTTATCGCGAAAGGGCGTTAGTTTACTTCGCCACAGGCGAGATGACAAAGCACAAGCAGCGAAATGGTTCAGAACCGTGATTAATCATTTTTCATCTGAATCAACAGGCTGCATTCAGGGCCAGGTCATTCTTTATGACTGATGTGTGATCCAGTCCGCAACGTGGACCTCAGCCATTGCCTAAACTTATGACACTTAACATTGTGTGCGGTTATTAACTCATATGGATGGAGGTGCAGCATGAAACATCAACACTGCCGCGTAGCGGGTAACAGCTTGATGGTACTGGGATTAGTCACAATGGTGCTGGGTGTTGGGTTTTCAATTATTAACCAGCTGCCGACACTCGATTTGCCACAGTTTCTGGCGCAGGGCGCGATTCTGAGCATCTTTATTGGCGCACTGATGTGGCTGGTGGGCGCGCGTATCAGTGGCCGTGAAAAAGTTGAGGATCGTTATTACTGGCTGCGTCACTATGACAAGCGCTGCCGCCGGTCACACCACTCTCACCACTAACTGAAAGCTGCCGGGACCGGATGCTGCGCAGTGCAGTTCCGGCCACTGGCTTTCGCGTGATAGAGCGCCGCATCTGCCATCGCCAGTAAACTCACAAAATCCTGCTGGCTGTGCGTGACCGTGGCAAAGCCAATACTGACCGAATAAGCTATTTCATTGGGTTGCGATGCACAGACCGCCAGCCGGATCGCCTCACACCACGCCTCTGCATCCCGTGCTCCTGCCGGAATGATGGCCGCAAATTCTTCTCCGCCCAGTCGTGCAAAACGCCCCTCAGCCGGTATCAATCCTCTGACTATTTCGCAAAAGTGAATCAAAATCTGGTCGCCCTGATGATGACCATATCGATCGTTGATGCTTTTAAAATGATCGAGGTCGAACAGTATTGCGCTGAACGGCCGGTTCTGACGGCGGCAGCGCGCCACAATTTTCTCTGCTTCAGCAAATAGGGCGCGGCGATTCCAGACGCTGGTCAGCGGATCGTGCAGGGAAGAGTATTTTAACGCTATCTGCATCCGCTCATTTACCATGGCCAGAATGGTAAACGTCAGGCCGATGACAAACAGAATGGATTCCAGAATCACGTAAACCGAGAAGTCCGATCCGCCAATGGCGCCAGGCAGCGTGCTGGGAATAGCGCTGTCCAGAAACAGGCGCACCAGATGAAACAGCAGGTGGATCCACAACAGCAGCTGGGCAGGCCAGAAAGTGGCTTTCAGCGTGTCACGCGCCTGCCAGACCAGCTGGATCAGTGCGGCGGTATAGGCGACGCAGGCGATGCACAATACCAGTACCCGTTTGGGTAAGCTGTAATAAAACGCCGGAAAGCAGCAGAGGAGTGCCCAGAGCAGGGCACCCAGTAACCAGTGTGTGCCGATGGGTTTACCGCAGAAGCGCCGGAACGCATTTAATAATCCGCCATAAGCGAGCATCACTAACACATTGCCCACCGCAACCGGCAGGAAATGCAGGCCGCTGCTGCGCAGGCTGCTTAAGAATACGGCAATCAGGGTGAAAACCAGTGACAGACAGGTGAAGCCAAGAACGCGGTCATAGTGCGACCCCACCCAGGCAAACACCATAATGATGCTCAGAAACCCCAGCACGTAGAGCTCGCAGACAAATAATGTGTAGATATCGAGGCTCATGATGGCTGAATTCAGATGAGAAATGCGCAGCAAATTACCACTTAATACTGGAGGGTAGAAGCGGGGGAACACCGCGTTTTAGTAAAAAAGTGGGTGGCGTTGAAAACAGGAGATTAAAAGGAAATTTATCGGGGAAAAGGCAGAAAAAGAAGCGGGTTAATCCGGAAGGCAGAGATAAAAAAACCGGGCACAGGGCCCGGTTCCGCGAAGATTAATGCTCGAACATCGCCGAGATAGATTCTTCGTTACTGATGCGGCGAATCGCTTCGGCCAGCATGCCAGATAAGGTCAGCGTGCGCACATTCGGCAGTGACTTAATCTCGTCTGAAAGCGGGATGGTATCGCAGACGATGACCTGGTCGAGTACAGATTTACGCAGGTTTTCAACCGCATTGCCGGAGAAGATCGGATGCGTCGCGTAAGCAAACACGCGCTTGGCACCACGCTCTTTCAGCGCTTCAGCCGCTTTGCACAGCGTGCCGCCGGTGTCGATCATATCGTCGACCAGCACGCAGTCGCGGCCAGCAACGTCACCAATGATGTGCATTACCTGAGAAACGTTCGCGCGAGGGCGGCGTTTATCGATGATAGCCATATCGGTGTCGTTCAGCAGTTTAGCGATAGCACGGGCACGTACTACGCCACCAATATCGGGAGAAACCACAATCGGGTTTTCCAGACCGATCTGCATCATATCTTCCAGCAGGATCGGGCTGCCAAATACGTTATCAACCGGGACGTCGAAGAAGCCCTGGATCTGCTCGGCGTGCAGATCAACCGTAAGAACACGGTCAACACCGACGCTGGAAAGGAAGTCTGCCACTACTTTAGCGGTAATAGGTACACGCGCGGAACGCACGCGGCGGTCCTGACGGGCATAACCAAAGTAGGGGATGACTGCGGTAATACGACCAGCAGAAGCACGACGCAGCGCGTCGACCATCACAACCAGTTCCATCAGATTATCGTTGGTGGGAGCACAGGTGGACTGGATGATGAAAATATCACCACCGCGTACATTTTCATTAATCTGTACGCTCACTTCACCATCACTGAAACGGCCTACAGCGGCGTCTCCCAGGCTGGTGTAAAGGCGATTGGCAATACGTTGTGCTAGTTCCGGGGTGGCGTTACCAGCAAATAGCTTCATATCAGGCACGAGAAGAACCTCAGGCTTTGCGTCCAGAGAATGAACGGCATGACTGTAACCGGCGCGTACGGTCATAGACGTTCACACGGGTGTGTTAATGCGAAACGCGCAGTGTCCGGAACGGGGTGACACTGTCACGCATTCGCTAATCGCCTCGCAGGGTACGCTGTAGCGGTGAGACGTTAACGCCCCGGGCTACAAATCCGCGTACCCCATTCGGGGCAAGCTCCAGCACCTGGCGGGCGGCGGACTCGGTGTCAAATTCAGCAAACACACAAGCGCCTGTGCCAGTCAGGCGTGACGGCGCGTATTCTAGCAGCCAGGAAACAAGCGCATCAACCTCACGAAAACGTTTTCTTACCACTGCTTCACAATCATTGGTGAAGGGTAAGGCTAAAAGCGTCGATAAACTGCGCGATGGCGTATCCCGCGTCAGCCCGGGGTCGTTGAATACCACGGGCGTGCTGATATTCACTCCGGGATGGGCGACAAGATACCACTTTTCTTCCGGCGCTGCGGGCTGAAGTTGTTCACCCACGCCCTCTGCAAAGGCCGCAAAGCCGTGCACAAAGACCGGTACATCCGCGCCCAGCTTCACGCCGATTGTCGCCAGCTCATCCGGTGTGAAGCCGGTTTGCCACAGATGATTCAGCGCCACCAGCACGGTCGCCGCATCAGAAGAGCCGCCACCGATGCCGCCGCCCATGGGCAGCCTTTTCTCGATAGCAATCTGCGCACCCGCGCGTGCGGGCAGGCGATGGTTATCCTGTGCCGCCTGTTTCAGCATGTTCGCGGCCCGCACAATCAGGTTGTCCGCATCCGCGACGCCCGGCACCGGCGTTAACAGCTGAATAGAATCGCTGTGATCGACGCTAATCTGCAATTCATCACCGTAATCGAGAAACTGAAACAGCGTCTGCAGGTTGTGATAGCCGTCAGGACGACGGCCAGTAATGTAGAGAAAAAGATTCAGTTTTGCCGGAGCAGGCCAGTGGGTGATCATTGAACGGTCCAGCCGTCCATACGCAGTTTAATCCGCTGGTCACCCTCTTTCAGCTCCAGGCTGGACGGCAGCGGCGGGGTAACCTTGCTGTCGTAGCCCGCAATCGAAACCTGCCAGTTCTGACCGTCGCGGCTGTAGTTGAGACTGCTCAGCTGATAGCTATCGTTAAGTTTATAATCCGTGGCATCGCCTGGCAGACCCATCATCCACTGACGCAGATTGGCCAGCGGAATGTTCATGCCGGTCAGCTGCGAGATCATTTTCTGCGCATCGTTACTGACGTAGCGCTTGCCTTTGTTATCGACGATCTGCACCACCGAGCCTTGCGCATCAAGCTGCAGTTCAGTGCTGCCGAGCGGATTGGTCAGCAGCAGGCGATAGCGATCGGGTGCGGTCTGCTGCCAGTTGAAGCGGGCGTAGACTTTCTGCTTGTCAGAGAGGTAGGCAAAGGCGCCGCGGGTCTGGTAGTGCGTGACCTTTGAGACCGCCTGCTGATGCTGTTGCCACTGTGGCGCGGTAACGCTGGGGCCGGGACCTTGCGGTTTGTTGACGCTACAGGCCGCCAGCAGCACGCTGGCAAGGGGCAAAAGGCGCAACAGATTGCGTGGTGAATTAAGCATCAAGTGGTCATCTCCTCGGACACATTTATTATTCGTAACGGATAACGCTAACCGTCCCGGTTTTAACCGTCAATGCTGTTATGCAGCAAATTGAGCACGAACAGGTTAATCTTATTACAGTCATAGCCTTTGTATGGCTTTTCTTGATCTGCCGCATCTTGTAGAATGCGCCTCACAAAACCCTGACATTATTGGGACATCCCAACCAAAACCGCCATGACGCTGCTCGCTCTCGGAATCAACCACAAGACTGCCCCCATTGCTCTGCGCGAACGCGTTTCGTTCGGGCCGGAGACGCTTGAGCAGGCGCTGAACAGCCTGTTATCACAGCCAATGGTGCAGAGCGGCGTGGTGTTGTCCACCTGTAACCGGACGGAACTCTACCTCAGTGTAGAGCAGCAGGCCGATTTACAGGCGCGTCTGGTGAGCTGGTTATGCAATTATCATCAGCTGGATGAAGAGGATGTGCGCAACAGCCTCTACTGGCATCAGGATAACGAGGCGGTCAGTCACCTCATGCGCGTCGCCAGCGGACTCGATTCACTGGTGCTGGGCGAACCGCAAATACTCGGTCAGGTAAAAAAAGCGTTTGCCGACTCCTCACGCGGTCATGCGCTGAGCAGTGAACTGGAACGCATGTTCCAGAAAACCTTCTCTGTCGCCAAACGCGTACGCACGGAAACCGATATCGGTGCCAATGCGGTGTCAGTGGCGTTTGCCGCCTGTACGCTGGCCCGTCAAATCTTCGAATCTCTCTCTTCCGTTAATGTGTTGCTGGTTGGCGCGGGTGAAACCATTGAGCTGGTGGCACGTCATCTGCGTGAACATCAGGTGAAAAATCTGATCATCGCGAACCGTACCCGCGAGCGTGCCGAAGCGCTGGCGTCGGAAGTCGGCGCGGAAGTGATCACGCTGGCGGAGATCGATGCCCGTCTGGCCGAAGCCGACATCATAATTTCCTCAACCTCCAGTCCGCTGCCGATTATTGGCAAAGGGATGATGGAGCGCGCCCTGAAAGCGCGCCGCAACAAACCCATGCTGCTGGTGGATATTGCCGTACCGCGTGACGTAGAGCCGGAAGTCGGCGATCTGCCTAACGCCTATCTCTACAGCGTGGATGACCTGCAGGCGATCATCGAGCAGAACCTGGCGCAGCGCAAAGCGGCCGCGGTTCAGGCCGAAAGCATCGTCGTTCAGGAAAGCAGCGAATTCATGGCGTGGCTGCGTTCACAGGGTGCGGTGAATACCATCCGTGAATATCGTTCTCAGGCGGAGGATATCCGTGCTGAGCTGGAAGGCCGTGCGCTGCAGGCGCTGCAGCAGGGTGCCGATCCGCAGAAAGTCATGCAGGAACTGGCGCACAAGCTGACCAACCGTTTAATACATGCGCCAACCAAATCACTTCAGCAGGCCGCCCGCGATGGCGATAATGAACGCCTGCAGATTTTACGCGACAGCCTGGGTCTCGATTAGGCACACCGCTGTCGCCACCTGTTTACGGGAATCCCACATTTAAATGAAAACCTCTATAGTTGCCAAACTGGAAGCCCTGCAGGAGCGCCACGAAGAAGTGGAAGCCATGCTGGGTGATGCTGGCGTGATCGCCGATCAGGAGCGTTTCCGTGCGCTGTCACGTGAATATGCTCAACTGACCGATGTGACCCGTTGCTTCCGCGACTGGCAGCAGGTTCAGGACGATATCGAAACGGCGCAGCAGATGCTCGACGATCCTGAAATGCGCGATATGGCGCAGGAAGAGTTGCAGGAAGCGCGTGAGAAGAGTGACGTGCTGGAGCAGCAGTTGCAGGTGTTGTTACTGCCGAAAGATCCCGACGATGAGCGCGCCTGTTTTATCGAGGTGCGCGCCGGAACGGGCGGCGATGAAGCCGCGATCTTCGCCGGCGATCTCTTCCGCATGTACAGCCGCTATGCCGAAGCGCGTCGCTGGCGTGTGGAAATCATCAGCGCCAACGAAGGCGAGCATGGCGGTTACAAAGAAGTGATTGCCCGCGTCACCGGCGACGGTGCCTATGGCCGCCTGAAATTTGAGTCAGGCGGACATCGTGTGCAGCGTGTGCCGGAGACCGAATCCCAGGGCCGTATTCATACCTCAGCCTGTACCGTAGCCGTGATGCCGGAAATTCCGGAAGCGGAACTGCCGGAAATCAACGCTGGTGACCTGAAGATCGATACCTTCCGCTCATCCGGCGCAGGCGGTCAGCACGTTAACACCACCGACTCCGCGATCCGTATTACCCACCTGCCAACCGGCATCGTAGTGGAGTGTCAGGACGAACGTTCTCAGCATAAAAACAAAGCCAAAGCGCTGGCGGTGCTGGGTTCCCGTATTCACGCGGCAGAGATGGCCCGCCGTCACGCTGCCGAAGCCAGTACCCGCCGCAACCTGCTGGGCAGCGGCGATCGTTCTGACCGTAACCGTACCTATAACTTCCCGCAGGGCCGCGTGACTGACCACCGCATCAACCTGACAATCTACCGTCTGGACGAAGTAATGGAAGGCAAACTCGACAGCCTGATTGAGCCAATTGTGCAGGAGTACCAGGCGGATCAGCTGGCAGCGCTGGCTGGTCAGGATTAATGGATATTCGTCACTGGCTGAAACAGGCTGTCGCCACGCTGTGCGGGGGTGACAGTCCTAAGCGTGACGCAGAGATCCTGTTAGGTTTCGTGACCGGCAAATCGCGCAGCTGGTTAATTGCCTTCGATGAAACGGTGCTCAGCGATGCCCAACTCGCACAGCTGGACAGCCTGCTGGCACGGCGTGCACGGGGTGAACCGGTGGCGCATCTGGTGGGCGAACGCGAGTTCTGGTCGCTGCCGTTACGTGTCAGTGACGCCACGCTGATCCCGCGCCCGGATACCGAACTGCTGGTTGAGCAGGCGCTGGCGCATCTGCCCGCGACGCCCTCGACCATTCTGGATATGGGCACCGGCACCGGGGCGATTGCGCTGGCGCTGGCCAGCGAGCGGCCCGACTGTCAGGTGACCGGCGTGGATCGCATTGAAGCCGCTGTTGAGCTGGCGAGCAGCAATGCAGCACAGCTCAACCTCCCTAATACCACCTTTCTGCTCAGTCACTGGTTCCAGGCGCTGACGCCGCAGCGCTTTACGCTCATCGTCAGCAATCCACCCTATATTGATGCCAGCGATACGCATCTGGAGCAGGGCGACGTGCGTTTTGAACCGCGCAGCGCGCTGGTGGCGGATGAAGCGGGACTGGCCGATCTGCGCACGCTCATCGGGCAGGCGCCCGCGTGGCTGCTGCCGGGTGGCTGGCTGCTGCTGGAACATGGCTGGCAGCAGGGTGAGGCGGTGGCCACGCTGATGCGGAATAATGGCTATCACGCCGTTGAAACCGTCGCCGATTACGGCGGTAATCCGCGTGTGACGCTGGGTCAGTTCCCTTCATAAAAGCGCTTTGAAAAGGATTCATGATGTTTGCTTTTTATCCCCTGATTAAAAATCTGCATATCTTAACGGTCGTGCTGACCGTGACGCTGTTTCTGCTGCGGTTTTACTGGCTGCGCCGTGGTTCGGCGATGATGACAAAACGCTGGGTCCGCATTCTGCCGCACGTTAACGATACCCTGTTACTGCTGACCGGGGTCTTGCTGGTGGTGATTACCCACTTCTATCCCTTCACGCCACAAGGAAGCTGGCTGACGGAGAAGCTTTTAGCGGTTATCATCTACATCGCCTTAGGATTTGTGGCATTGAGTCGCCGTCCACGCACTGATCGCACCCGCTGGATCGCTTTTCTGGTGGCGTTAATCGCCCTGGTGACCATCATTACGCTGGCGCTGACCAAAATGCCGTTATGGGGATAGCATGACCTCGACCGAACAATTAGATTTCAGCCAGACACCGCTGTGTGAAGCGGTGATTGGTGCCACGCTTGCCATCCGCGCCGATTTCCCGGCGGTGTCGGTGGAAGCGCAGCTTGCGGCGTTAGTCGCCGAAGCGCGCGACTATGTCAGCGACATCGAAGATGCTGACATGCAGCTGGAAAAGCTGCTGGAACTGTTTTATCGCCAGTGGGGATTTGGCGGTGCCAGCGGCGTCTACAATCTTTCTGATGCGCTCTGGATCGACAATGTATTAAAGACCCGTCAGGGCACCGCCGTGTCACTGGGCGTGATTCTGCTGCATATCGCCGCCGAGCTGGAACTGCCGCTGATGCCGGTGATCTTTCCGACGCAGCTGATTCTGCGCGCCGACTGGATTGATGGCGATAAGTGGATGATCAACCCATTCAATGGTGAAACCCTTGACCGGCATACGCTGGAAGTGTGGCTGAAAGGCAATATCAGCCCTACCGCGCGTCTGTATGACGATGATCTTGATGAAGCCAAAACCGTCACCGTGATGCGCAAGATGCTCGACACGCTGAAAGCAGCGTTGATGGAAGAGAAGAAGATGGAGCTGGCGCTGAATGTCAGTCAGGTGCTGTTGCGTATCGATCCGGATGATCCTTATGAAATCCGCGATCGCGGTTTAATCTACGCGCAGCTGGAGTGCGAACATATCGCCCTGAGTGATTTAAACTATTTCGTTGAGCAGTGTCCTGAAGATCCGGTCAGCGAAATGATCAAAGTTCAGATTCACGCAATCGAACAAAAACAGGTCACGCTGCACTAAGCGGACCCACTGAAAAGGAAAGGGCATGACACAGAAAGTCGTGAGTATTGGCGATATCAACGTTGCAAACGATCTGCCATTTGTACTGTTTGGCGGGATGAACGTGCTGGAGTCGCGCGACCTGGCGATGCGCATCTGCGAGCACTATGTCACCGTAACAAATAAACTCGGTATTCCTTACGTGTTTAAGGCGTCGTTTGATAAAGCGAACCGCTCCTCCATTCACTCTTACCGTGGCCCTGGCCTGGAAGAGGGGATGAAGATTTTCCAGGAGCTGAAGCAGACGTTCGGCGTGAAGATTATCACTGATGTCCATGAAGCGGCACAGGCGCAGCCGGTTTCCGAAGTGGTGGATGTGATTCAGCTGCCGGCCTTCCTGGCGCGTCAGACTGACCTGGTGGAAGCGATGGCGAAAACCGGTGCGGTTATCAACGTCAAGAAGCCGCAGTTCGTCAGCCCAGGTCAGATGGGCAACATCGTGGATAAGTTCGCTGAAGGTGGCAACGAGCAGGTTATCCTGTGCGATCGCGGCAGCAACTTTGGCTATGACAATCTGGTTGTCGATATGCTGGGCTTTAACGTGATGAAGAAAGTCACCAAAAACAGCCCGGTGATTTTCGATGTGACCCATGCGCTGCAGACGCGCGATCCGTTTGGCGCAGCATCCGGCGGGCGTCGTGCGCAGGTGGCAGAGCTGGCGCGTGCCGGTATGGCTGTCGGCATTGCCGGTCTGTTCATCGAAGCGCACCCGGATCCGGAACATGCCCTGTGTGATGGCCCATCTGCATTGCCGCTGGATAAGCTGGAGCCGTTCCTGGTGCAGATGAAAGCGATTGACGATCTGGTGAAAAGCTTCCCGGAACTCGATACCAGCAAATAAGTTTGCAGTAAAAAGAGCACTGAGTCGCTTAATAAGATGGTGGGAAAGTGCTGCTGGATTCGCTGTGAAATTGAGCCAGTTCAGAGAACAGGGGCAGATCGAAAAGACGCTAAAGCCATCCATGGCCGCTCGTCCCGCGCGATTACGCACTTCATCCCTGAAGTGCGCCCGTAGCCGGGCCAACGCGTTGCGTTGTTCAAAAACGCTCCCGGCGTTTTTGTCCATGGCGCGGAACGCTTTTCTCCTCTGCCCCTTTTCCCTTCACGTCGGGTTCATCTGTTGCTGTCAGATGTATTCTGACCTGGGTTTTCAACGACAAAAAAGAGCGATTAATCGCTCTTTTTTTTCGCCTGAAATCCGGTGACGTTACAGCATGATGGTCATCAGATAGCCAATAAACAGCGCCAGATGCGCAGCACCGTTCAGCACATTGGTGCGGCCGGTTGAGAAGGAGATCTGACAGAGGATCAGCGATGCCATCATAATCACCATCTGCGGCGGCTCCAGCCCGAATATCAGCTCCTGTCCGGTCAGCGTGGCGATAATGGTTACCGCCGGTACCGTGAGTGAGATGGTCGCCAGCACCGATCCGAAGAAGAGGTTCATGGCGCGCTGCACCTGATTCATCAGCACCGCCTTAATCGCGCCCAGGCCTTCAGGGGAGAGGATCAGCAGAGCCACCAGGAAACCGGTGAACTGTGCCGGTGCATTCATCTCCGTCAGCAGGCTTTCCAGCGTGTTGGCGTTCATTTTGGTTACGGCAATAACGGCAATCAGATGCACGATCAGCCAGATGGTGTGCCAGACGCTGCTGTGAGCCGAGGGTTTACCATGATGCGGATCACCATCATCGCTATCATCTTCATGCTCATAGACAAACAGGCTCTGATGCGTTTTGGTCTGAATCAGCAGGAAAACACCATACATCGCCGCGGAAATTGCCGCAATCAGCAGCGCCTGCGTCACCGAGAAATTGCCGCCCGGCAGCGCGTTGGGAAACACCAGCACCAGAATCGCCAGCGGGAAGATAGCGATGAGATATTGCTTTACGCCCGCCAGATTAACGTACTGCGTCGCAAATTTGTTACCGCCCAGCAGCAGCGCAAAACCCACCAGCCCGCCGGTCACAATCATCACTATCGAATAAAGCGTATCGCGCATCAGCCCGGGTGCGGCATCGCCGGTCGCCATCAGCGCTGAGATCAGGCTCACTTCGAGAATCACCACCGACAGGCTCAGGATCAGCGAGCCATAAGGCTCACCCAGGCGGTGGGCCAGCACGTCAGCGTGACGCACAACGCTGAAGGCGCTGCTCAGAATGGCAACCAGCGCCACTAAGTTAATACCGACAATTATCGGAAACGAGGTGTTTGCACCAAAAAAATAGAGTATACCCAGCGTGATAAGCGGAAGTATCAGTGAGAATTCCTTGTGACGTGTTTTTTCATGTGAAGGCATTCACCATCCTCTCTGGTTAATGATTATCCGGACGCAGCGGATGCTGCTGTTAGAAATATAATCAGTTTTAGGGCAGGGCGCAGTTTATCTTTTCACCGGCCCGGATGGGAAAAATTTACTGCTTTTTACTTAAATGCAATAAGTTTCCGAAGGGGTCTTAACCTGAAGTTATCTCAAATATTGCAATAGTAATCAGTCCACAACAATTATGACTTATGCACCTATCCGGTCTCATTCTGCCGCAAATCCGGCTTATGATTGTGATTTGCAGGGCGAGATTCTCCTTTTTAATCTGAAGTGCTAATAAGTCACTGTTTGTATTTTTGCTGTCCTGCGCCAGGCTTAGTGTGAATCCATAAACTGAGGAGCCGTTATGCCTTACGCTAACCGAGCCGACTTACCGGACAATGTAAAACATGTACTTCCTGCACATGCGCAGGAGATCTATCAGCAGGCCTTTAACAGTGCCTGGGATCAGTATAAAGAGGCTGAAGATCGCCGCGGTGATGACTCACGGGAAGAAGTGGCGCATAAAGTCGCCTGGGCCGCCGTGAAGAAAGAGTACGAAAAAGGTGATGATGATAAGTGGCATCCTAAACGTTAACCTGGCGGCTAGCCGGTTTGCGGTAAAGGGCCAGGATTATCTGGTCCTTTTTTTTGTCTGCGCTATCAGGTTTATCTGGTTTTTTTTAACCTGCGACGGGAATCACGCTTGAAACGCCGCGCGTAAATAGATTAATGTCAGTTTGATGATCGAAACGCCGTGCCGTTTTGGCGATCATGTTAAAGGAGCCATTCTGCAGGACGCTGTTGAAGTCGAGGAGGTCGCATTGCTTACCCGGGAATTTCTATTAAGAGCGGATTGTAAAACGTCATTCGGGGATATCGATGAGACGCTGCTCTGGAGTTGCGAGCAGCGCGCGGCTTCGCTGGCAGCCACGCTGGCCTGCCGTCCCGATCACAGCCCGGTCTGGATCTTCGGATACGGCTCGCTGATGTGGAACCCGATTTTTGAGGCGGATGAAGTCGCATCCGGTTCGCTGGAGGGCTGGCATCGTGCTTTCTGCCTGCGGCTGATTGCCGGACGCGGCACCGCCACGCATCCCGGCCGCATGCTGGCACTGAAGCAGGGTGGCCGCACCACGGGACTGGCATTTCGTCTGCCGGAAGCGCGGTTACATGAAGAACTGACGCTGCTGTGGAAGCGTGAGATGATTACTGGCTGTTATTTACCAACATGGTGTGAGTTACAGCTGGAGGATGGCCGCAGCGTCACTGCGCTGACCTTCATTATGGACCCGCGCCATCCGCTTTATGAATCGGACTCCTGCCCGGAGGCAATTGCGCCTTTAATTGCCGCAGCTAGCGGCCCACTGGGATCGAATGCACAGTATCTGTTTGCGCTGGAAGAAGAACTGACCCGGCGCGGTATGGAAGAAGAGAGTCTGAGCCGACTGGCGCATCAGGTGCGGACGCTGCAGCAATCCTGCCTCAGGCAGGCCTGAATCCCGACCTGCATAGCAAAAGGGCGCGTTTTTATGACGCGCCCTTTATTATCTGCGCCGCTGACAGCTGCAACGAACCTGCTAATCCGGTCAGCTAGTTGCCAGGATTAATCAGCCAGGTGCCCGGCTTATCAATCGTCAGAGATTGCGTGTGCAGCTCACTGCCATTTTTAACGTCAATTTTATACTGTCCCGCCGCCAGATTCAGCGCGGCAAATCCGCTGCTGCCAGGTTTGACCTCAACCGGCTGTCCATTCAGCACCACGCTTTCACCGCTCTCCAGCTTAAGATAAACCGTCGCCAGCGCGGCAGGCACGGCGGCGGCTGGCGGGGTTGATGCGGGTGCCTGCGTTGCGGCTGCCGGGTTATTAACGACATCCGGTGTGGCACTATGGCGATTAGCCAGCCAGACGGTGACGACCACGGCCAGAAGCGCCACGGCAGCCAGCCCCAGCAAGCCTGGCGACAGCCGCCGCACCGTGCGCGGCGTTACCGGCTCCGCTGACGCCGCAGCATGATTCATCGCCATCACCACCGGCGGAGCCGCTTCAACCGGCTCCTCGACGGGCAGCGCGGGCGGCTCGCCCGGCACCGGGAAGCTGTTTACCACGGCTTCCACATCACTGACCGGCAGATCAATCAGTGCCGCAAAGGCGTCAATCGTTTGCGGACGATCGCCGGGTTTCATGGCCAGCGCGCAGTCAATGGCATGCAGCAGCGGCAGCGAGTAGCCTTCTGGCTGACGTTCCACCAGCGGCTGATAATTATCTTCAATACAGCGCACCACACTCACTGGCGGTGGATTGCCGGTAATCAGGCTATGCAGCACCGCGCCCAGCGCGTAAATATCGGTCCACGGTCCCTGTTCGACTTCACCTTCTTCGCTGTACTGCTCAATCGGCGCAAAGCCAGGTTTAAGCATGATTTCGGTTTCATCAGAGAGGTTGCCAATCTCTTTACGCGCCGAGCCGAAATCCAGCAGTACCGGCAGCTGGTTCTCCTGAATCTGGATATTGTCGAGCGAGATGTCACGATGCAGATAGCCGGCCTGATGAATAGTGCTGATGGCCCCAAGGAGCGGCGGCAGCAGGCGACGGATCCAGGCTTCAGAGATCGAGGCCGGGCTGGTCAGCTGCCACTCTTTCAGCGTCATCCCGCTGTAGTAAAGCGTGCCCATATAGGCCGTGCCGTTCTGTTCCCAGAAGCGCAGCACGTGCAGCAGGCCGGGATGATTAAAGCGGGCCAGCAGACGCGCTTCCTGAATAAAACTGGTCAGCCCGGCATTAAATAGCTTCTGGAAACGTTCACCGCGCAGCTCCAGCGTTAAGTCGGCGGCACGGACAGCCAGCGACACAGGCATATACTCTTTAATGGCAATAGTACGTTCAAGCTGGTGATCCCACGCGCGATAGACGATGCCGAAGCCGCCGCCTCCGATCACTTCCTTGATCTCAAATTCATTGAAACGGTATCCGTCAGGCAGGGCATTCGGAACGGTTTTCGGATTATCATTAGCCGACATAGTGAACTCTCTGTACACGGCCTGGTCGTCAGGCTGCGCGGTAATTAATTGATGTTACGCCAGGCACCAATGGCAGGATCAACCAGATCCGCGTGCAGGGTGTCGATGAGTAACACATTCACTTTTTGCTGTGGCATGAAATAGGGCGCCCACTGGCTGCGCAATGTATCGACTCGCGATTTCACAGCGTCAGCATCCTGCTGCGCAGCATTCTTATCCATCTTTATTAACAGCGCACCATTGAAGCGCCAGACATGCTGCCGGGGATCAAAAGGCAGCACCAGCCAGCTATCCGGCGTATCCTGGCGTGTCACAATCATGCGCTGATTATTGGCAGCAATGACTTCCAGCTTGCTGTCCGGAATCGTCAGGTTGGCGATGGGGTAACCCTGATAAAAGGTGACCGCAACCGGCGTCGGATGATCCGCTGTCGCCAGCGTCAGTTCACTTTTGCCTTCTGCCCAGCCGTCCGGCGAGCACTGCTGCTTGCTGACATCCGGAATAAACAGGGTCTGTGCATTGTCATCCCAGGCGGTGCGGAAATGGCAGCCGCTGGGGAGATCAAAATGTTGCAGCGGTGTGCTGTTGGCGGGCCGTGACAGGTCGAGTGGGGCAGCATTGCTGTCACTGGCGCTGGCTGTCGCATCCGCCATCACAATCGGCCGCCAGTTCTGCAACTTGCTGGCGCTGCCGCTGGCCAGTACGCCACCCTCTTTATTGGTCATCTGCCAGGGCAGTTCGTCCAGTAAGCCGCACTGATTTGCGAGCAGGGTGCCCACGCGCGGTAAAAAGGTGGTCAGTACGGCCGAATCCTTACTTTTGCCGGAGACGATACGCAGCGGCAGCGTCTCTTTACACCAGTCGTCAGGCGCTTTACTCACCACATTATCGATATAAACCTCCAGCGCCAGGCTGGGGGAGTAGACCACACGATAATTTTCAGCCTGGGCATTAAAGGCAATCAGCAGAGTGATGATGCCGGGCAACCACAGTTTCATAAGGATCCTTGGAATCAAAAACGAGGCGGCAGAAAGCGCGCCGAATCAGCCAGTGAATAGAGCAGTGTTGCCTCCTCCGGCTCACCAATCCAGACCGCCAGTGCGCTGAGATTATCTTTTTTAACGTTGCGGCTCACCGCCTGTTCCATCAGAGCCAGCCACTCTTCGCAGGCATTTACCATGCGCAGCGCCTGTTCCATTTCACTACTGGTCAGATTCAGCCAGAAGCCATCGGTGCAGACCAGAAAAGCGTCCCCATCCTCCAGCGCAATCTCCTGCGAAAAGCTGACTAAGCGAGGCGGCTCAGCGCCGAGCGCATTATAGAGTAAATTACTGTTAATGCCGGTATTTTCATAGCCCGCTTCTTTCAGCTGCTGGGCCAGACTGTGGTCCCGGGTCACCTCGTGAAGCACGCCCCGTCGGAAGTGGTAAACCCGGCTGTCACCGGCATGCGCCCACCATGCACGCTGTTTCTGGCGGTCAATAAACAGGGCTGCCAGCGTGGTGCTCATGCGGGAATATTTCGGATTTTTACCCTGTGCCTCATGCAGCGCTAAGCGGCACTGCTCGATCGCCTGATGGGTGATTTCCGGCGTAAAGTCGGTGTGCGCCTGTATCTGGCTCAGCAGGGTGTCGCGCACCAGCTGTGCCGCCATCTCGCCACCGGGTAGACCGGCCACGCCATCGCAGACCACAAAACAGGCTTTTCGCTCATCCAGCTCGGCACCCGTGCGATCCTGATTCTCATCGCGTAGCCCCTGCTGGCAGCGGCTGGCAAAAACGATTTTCATGCGTCGTCCACCCGCGTCTGAGAATCTTTATACTGATTCACTTCCATGTCATAGGCATGAAGGAAAGCTTCGCCAAACAGCGTATGGAAATCATCTTCGATCTCACCGGCAGTACGCTGGTAATTACGCATGAAGTAGTCCCATAGCGCCGCTTTCTTCGCGGTGGAAAACGGCAGTTTTGACACCAGACCATCGGCGCGCGCCTGCTCCTCCAGCCGCTGCGGATTAAAGGATTGCAGCATCGCCGCGATAATGGCGCGAATGCCGGCAATCATGCCCAGCTGGTGGGCCTGCAGATCGACCAGCGCATCGCGCACTGCCTGTTCCGGCGGCATAAATCCGGGCATCTGACTCTGATACATCTGCATCAGCACGGTTTTGCCGGAGGGCAGGATTTTGAACGGGTTGTTGGCCTCATTCAGAATCATGGTCATGTCCGCTTTCACGCCCCGTTTGAGAATGGAACGTGATGAGAGCAGGGCCACGGTGCCCTGAGAAAAGAGGCTCAGCATCCGGCCGGTAATGCGCATCTGCTCTTCGTCAACCGGTGTGGCGTGGCCGTTGCTCAGCCCCATGCCGTCCAGCAGGGCGGCGATTAGCCGATCCTGATCCACCGGCTGTGCCGCCAGCGCCCGGCGTGGCTCACTGGCCTGCGGCTCGATCGCCAGCCGCGCATCACTGTGACGCTCGTGACGTGAAGGCGGCACGTCGTTGACCAGCAGCCGATCCTCAACCTCATGATGTTCGTGAATGCCCAAAGGATTCGCGGGCTGGGCGCTGTCACCCGCAAACAGCGCCAGCGGATCGCTCTGCGCGTTCTGGCAGGCGGGATCGCGCACTTCGAGCGCATACTCACCGATACGCAATGCGTCGCCGTGCTTAAGCAGCACCTGCATGCCGCGACCCAGCGTAATGCCGTTATGCTCGACCGGCGTTACGCTGCCCTGGTTGGTCAGCCGGCACTCCCCGTCATGCGACAGGTGAACCAGCGCCTGCAGGCGCGAAATAGCCCGCGTCTCATCCGGCAGCACCAGATCGTTGTCCTGACTGCGGCCGATGGTGCCGCCAGGCGGTTGAAACGCGACGCTTCTGACCGGAACATCCGTAGTGCATTGCACGATGGTAAATTGCATGAGTTATCCCAGATTGAACGGCAAACGCATCCGGCCTCACTCGAACATCGGAGGATAGAGGCCATTACGTCCCGGCTGTGCACCTGCCGCCGGGTTAAACAGTAACGAAAACAGTTGCGCCGTGAGGTTGCCGCTGTGCTTGTGGGTCGCATGGGCAAAACCATCACTGCGATTACTCCACCAGTAGCTCATATGCTGCTGAGGGTCGAAACGTTCGGCCACTTCACGCCAGCTCAGCGTGCAGGGCAGATCCTGAAAACCGATCACATCCATAATCTCAGAGGGCTTCCTGGCGGGCACCAGCAGCGGCGGCAGCGCCTGGATCTGCTGCTCTAACTGCTCGCCGTTCAGCGGCGTCTGAACCGCCCGTAACAGGGTCACGCCCAGATCCTGAAACCATTCACCGGAGATGGTCAGCTGAGCCGGATGCCACTGTGCCAGCGGAAAGCTGTGCAGTGCCAGCAGCGGCCAGGCGCGCCCGACGCGGTCACAGGAGGGCAACAGACAGCCCATCTGTACGTGTGGCCGGGTCGCGGTCACCGGCAGGACAAAGTTCCATACCGGCGCGTGAAGAAAGTTCGCGCTGTATGACCAGGCCTGCTGATGCCAGTGCATTAATCCCTGCTGGAACCAGTGATTCCACGGGCTAATCTGTTGCTCACTCAGACGACGGTGCAGAAAGTCACCGGTCGACGGCAGCTTGCCATACCAGCCGGGGGCGGTGTAAGCAGCCATGTTCACCTCACCATTACTCGCTTTGCGAGTGTGATCGCGCGGCCGGCTGCAGCGGTGCTGCCGCCAGCACGCTGCCCGCCTGGCCCGCGATTTTAAGATTGTCTGCCAGCTTGCGCATCATCAGTGCATTGTCACGCGCATAAGGCGATGACTGAATCTGCTGATCCAGCAGCTGGCTCAGGTGCCAGTCGAGCTGCTGCAGATCGCGGGCGCTTACCGTATCGGGCAGCGAGCGCTGTAAGTTTTGCAGCAGCCATGCCCGTAAAAATTCGCCATCGTAATTGCGCGGTTGATAGAGCATCTGATAGGCGCGCAGCGCATTGCGGCTGTAGGCGTTATCATCACCCGGATCGTTGCGCAGAATGTTGGTGATCTGCTGCGCCACGCGCGGCAGCAGCAAAGACTTAAGCGCATTTTGATAAAGCACCCAGGCGGCATCGCTGACCTGACTGCCGCGATATAAGCCAGCCCGCATAGTAAGCGGCGGATTATCGAGAGAAAAACGTTCCGACAGCGGCAGCTTCACCAGGTTGTTAAGAAAGGGTAGCAGATCAAAAATATTATCAGCAGGCTGATGAATCACCTGCTGACTCTGCTCACGAATGGCGGGTACGCGCGCGGCCACCTGCTGCAGATAGTGCTGATTCTGGTAGTAGCTGATGCCCCACAGGCTGGAGGCGATTAACAGCGCGCCTGCCAGCACGCCGTAGCCAATCCAGTGGAACAGCTGATTGCGATACTCCCAGCGGCGATTACTGCCCGCCAGCCCGCTCTCTTTAAAGACCAGATCGCTCAACAGGTCACGAATAAAGAAGCTCTGGCCTTTGTTGCCGGGAATCGGACTGTTGCGATTAACGCTGTCCCAGGCGGCAATCGAATGTTCGCCCGCCTGACGTAATTGCAGTTTACGGCTCAGTTCACCCATCACCCGATCAAACGGCAGGCCTTCCTGCGTGCCGCTGGTAAAGAAGAGGCCGCGCGGGCTCCAGGCGACGGCATCCTGATGATCAGAAAAGACGATATCGAGATACTCGTTCAGCAGCGGGCGCAGTGAGGCGAACTCCTGCGGGAAGAGGAAGCATTCAGCGCGCTCATTCAGGTCGCGCTCCTGAGTCATCTGCTCCGCCAGCTGCTGCTGTAGCTGCTCTTCCAGCCGCTGAAATTGCTGGCCAAAATGACGATGCCAGTCATCTCTGTGCGGCCTGGTCGTCTCCCGGTTAAACGTAAAGCCCCAGATAGCGTCACGCCGCGCTTTATCAATGTTGCCGAAGTAGCTCATAAAGCCTTTCAGCAAATCAGTTTTGGTGACCATCACATAGACCGGGAAGTGAATGCCTGTCTGCTGATGCAGTTCCGCCATGCGCTCACGCAGCGCACTGGCCTGGGCAAAACGCGCTTCGGCAGAATCGCTCAGCAGATCGGCCACGCTGATGGTCATGATGACACCGTTAATCGGCTGGCGGGTACGATAGCGTTTCAGCAGATTGATAAAACTGTGCCACTCCGCGGCATCGCGCACGCGCTGGCTCTCCTGCAGCGCATAACGCCCTGCAGTATCAATCAGCACCGCGCTGTCGGTAAACCACCAGTCGCAGTTGCGGGTGCCGCCGACGCCACGAATCGCCTGCTTACCCAGCGTATCGGTCAGCGGGAAATCGAGGCCCGCATTAAACAGCGCGGTGGTTTTACCGGCACCGGGCGCACCCATCACCAGATACCAGGGCAGCTGATAGAGGTAATTGGCATTAAAGCGCGAGAGCAGATTGCCGCTGTGACGCCGGCCAAACTGGGTGCGTTTCAGCTGCATCGCCGCTTCGCTGAAGCGCTGATTAAGCCGCTCCTCCGTCATCTGGCGTTCCGCCGGATCGTCGTTGCCCGCCAGTTGAAGCTGGGTCAGTAAGCGGCTGTTAAACCAGGCACGATAAAGCGACGGGATTAGCTGGAACAGGATCCAGAGAAAATAGAGCGCGCTCACGGTGAGCTGGCGAGGGAGCACCGGTTCCAGGGGACGCGACTCGCCCCATGTCCAGAACGGCCCCAGCATCCAGACCAGACAGCTCAGCGCCGTGACGCCAATAAAGCTCCACAGCAGGCGATGCGTTAACAGCAGGCGAAGGGAAGCGCGCATTATTGTGCTCCTTGATGATTACTGAGCGTTTCAGGCGCGGCAAACAGGGTGATCTCAACGCGGCGGTTGCGGGTCCGGTTTTCGCTGCTGTCGTTGGGCAGCAGCGGGTCGCTGTCACCACGGCCTTCAGAGCGTACCGTATGACCGTCCTCCAGCTGCAGCTGCAGCAGCTGGGTGATGGCACGGGCGCGGGCGAATGAGAACTCATAGCTGGAGGCAAAACGGCTGTTATCCACCGGATGATCGTCGGTAAACACGGACACCAGAATGGTGCCTTTGACATCTTTCATCGCAGTTGAGACGCGGGCCAGCAGCGCGCGGCCCACCGGGTTAATCACCGTGCCTTGCTCGGCAAACAATTTGTCTGCGGGAATAATCACTTTACTGCCAAAGGCACCATCGCTGACTTCGAGCTGTCCGGCAGCGATCACATCGTTCAGTCGCTGACGCAGATCGAGCAGCGCCTGCGGAGAAGAGGGACGGCGGCCCGCAGTAATCTGCGGCAGCGGGGTCTGATAGATGGTGCGCAGCAGCGGTTCGGCAGCGTTGCCGAGTCGCCAGTTCAGGCCGCTGTAGATCAGGCAGCCGATGAGCGCGACCAGCATGGCGCAGGCCCAGAGCGGCACCATCGGGCGGGCGAGGGTACTGACCAGCGGATGCACCTCGACCAGCGGGGGTTGCGGGGTCTGGCGCTGGGCGCGCGTCTCGTCAATCAGGCTTTTCAGGCGCTTACGGATACCGTCGCACTGGGCGCGGCCATTTTCACTGCCGCGATAGCGGCCTTCATAGCCCAGCAGCAGGCAATATTGCACCACTTCCAGCAGCCAGAGGTGTTGTTGCGGACTTTGTGAAATGCGCGACAGCAGCTGAAAGAATTTCTCGCCGCCCCAGCTTTCATTGTGAAAGGTCACCAGCATGCCGTTGCCCGACCAGACGCCACGCGTGCCCCAGGGGGTTTGCGCCGCGGCTTCGTCCAGCGCGCTGCAGATGCAGTAACGCGCGCCGATAATCATCTCAAACGGCAGCCCTGCCTGTTTACAGCGTTGTTCAAACTGGCGAATTTCATCGATCAGAGACTGGCGCAGACCCGCAGGGTCATCATGGGTGGCTGCCTGACGAATTTGCACCACCGCATTCAGCAGTGGCGCCGCAGCCTGAAGTAATAGATTCTCATTGCCCGAGGGGGTCGCCTCACGCGCAGGGGATTCCACAGTCATTAATTCGTGATCTTCCAGCCAATGGCAAATCCCTTTACCCGCAGCACAGGACGGTGCTGCGGGCAATATGCGCCGGATTTCATATTCAGTCTAAGATCCAGGTCGCGGTATCATTAGTCCGACAGGCTTTACTCGCGCCCCCGACGGCCACGCAGACCTGTTTCGCTTTCCGCGGACGGGGACGATCGCTCTGCAGCGTGGCATCGTAACGACTGCTCTCTACACCCGCTTTTAACGGTACATAACCAATCAATGGGCCATCGGCCTGGTCAGCAATCGCCAGCCAGCTGTGCTCCACATTACCTAATACTTCAAACGGTTTACCCGTTTCGAGATAGCGAACGACTTTGCCGCCGTAATCCGGCGAGGTCATAACCGAGGCACCATAGAGCGCCCGCCAGGTCTGATTGACCGGCTCAAATTCAGTCGGTGCTGCGACAGCGTGTCGATGGACCAGTTTAACGCCGTTAATTTCGCTGGTGACCAGCGTATCGTCAGTGACGGGCGGCGGCGGGGCCTTACAGCCTGCCAGGGTAAGCACCGCCAGCAGCGTTAACGCAAGACTCTTTTTCACCATGTTCCTCGTGATCTCATCAAAGTATCTGCATATTGCCAGGCCCGATGCAGGAGGCACTGTTTTTCGCGCCGCATCGTGCCGAAAGTCTGTTTTTCAAAAAAAGTTCAGATTACATCAGGATAGTTACGCGTTTAGTCTACCTAAGACTTTTGAGAATTCAAACCATTGCACACGCTGCCGATGCGTGATAGCAGACGCTTTCTGGGCGGGCTGCGATATAAGAAAAGCGCCAGGCAATGCGATAGTTAAAGCGAACTGAATTATCGCGGGGACAAACTGGTTGAGAACAGTGCCGCGCATTCTGGCATGCAATGGATTCGATTGGAAACTATTAAGTCTTTCTAATATTTTGCTGCCGAAAAAATTTATCTCTTCAGCTAAACAATCTTATCAAAATCAGAATTTACGCGCCGGATACGCCTGCCTGTTTTCCGGAAAGCGGCACGCCTTTTGCTTCAGAAAGGTTTTAACGGCGGAGAGGTGAAACATGGATGCCCTGACCTGGCTGCAGGCCTCGCGTGACAGCGATATTGCCAGCCTGCAACGGCTGCTTGAAACCGGCGAGCTGATGGCCGCCGTCAGTGAGCTGGTTCATCGGCTGCAGCGGGAACGCGGCGCAAACAATCTCTGGATCTGCTCCGGTGGCACGCTCTTCAGCGCCGAGCGCCACGCCCGTCAGCAGGAGGTCAGCGCCGGCCTGCACCATTTTTACCAGGCGCTGCCGCACGCCATAGCACAGCCCGGTTTCAGTCGTTTCTGCAACCTGATTGCCGCCGCCCTGCAGGCACTGGAGGGACTGCCCGCGCTGCGTCAGCAAATCAGCCAGCATGAGCGGGATCAGGCTGCGGCGATGGCGGCGTTTAATCAGGTGATCCGCACCTTACTCAATCTGGTGTTTGAGGCAGCCGACACCGCCAGCGATCCCGGTATCTCGCGTGCACTTATCGCGCTGTTCAGTTTTATGCAGGGCAAAGAGCTGGCAGGACAGGAGCGGGCCATCGGCTCCGCGGGCTTTGCGGCGGGGCACTTCACGCCTGAGCAGCGCAGCCAGATGGTGGCGCTGATTGCGGCTCAGGAGCAAAGCTTTACCACCTTCCGGGAGTTTGCCGACGGCGTCGCCTGTGCAAGCTGGCAGCCGCTGTCTCAGGCCAGCCGGGATATCGAACGGCTGCGGCGCATCGCCTGCACCGGTAGCCAGTATGATGAAACCGGCGCACTGGAGTGGTTTTCTCTGCTCTCCGATCGGCTGGACCAGATGAAAACCCTGGAGGATGCCCTGACGGCCACGCTGATGCAGCGTTGTCGTGAGGCGATTGAGCAGGCGCAGCAGCAGGCGGCATCGCCGGTCGTTCGGGGCGACAGCAACTTCTCGCTCTACGTCTCGGGAGCTGACTGGCTGCCCGGCGCGGCTGCGCTCAACAGTGACGGTCTGGCCCCGCAACTTGGACGGTCGGTGCTGTCGCTGATTGGTGAGCAGTCACAGCGCCTGCAGCAGCAGGCGGATGAGCTGGCATCAATGCGCGCTTCACTTGACGAGCGACGGGTGATCGATCAGGCCAAGCACTGGCTGATGAAGCAGCAGGGTTTCAGCGAAGAGGCCGCCTGGCAGGCGCTGCGCAAAAGTGCGATGAACCAGAACAAACGGGTACTGGAGATCGCGCAGGCGGTGCTGGCGGTGGCGAAAACCCTGAGCAACTAACCCGGACGAGGTAGCTGCACAGCCTTTGTGCGTGATCTGCGTCAGAAACGTGCAAAAAAGGTTAATTTCTCACCAGGCTGCCCCCCGCAGATTGGCATTAACACGGCTTGAGCGATCTGGCACACCCTTTGCTTTAACCCTACAGAGAGTACGCATTGCTCCCGCCAATGGCGGTGGGGTCGGTGCTTTGGATAAAGGCGTCCATCCGCAGGCTTCGGCTTGTCGGAGGATGCCTTTTTTTATTTCTGTTCAGGGGCAACATGATGAGCAAAACGCCATTTTCACTGACACGACGTCAGGCGCTGATCTCCGGTGCGGCGCTGGGTGCGGCCTGGATCGTGCCGGGATTACGAAATGCAGTCTGGGCAGCCGGCTCCGATGCGCCAGAAAAGGCGCAGGTGCGGGTCGGCTTTATTCCACTCACCGACTGCGCGCCGGTCGTCATGGCGTCAGTAAAAGGCTTCGACAAAAAGTATGGCCTGACATTGCAGGTCAGCAAAGAGGCGAGCTGGGCAGCGGTGCGCGACAAACTGACCTCCGGCGAACTGGATGCGGCGCATGTGCTTTACGGCATGATCTACGCGCTGCAGCTGGGTGTGGCGGGGCCGCAGCACGATATGGCAAACCTGATGACGCTTAACCACAACGGCCAGGCGATCACCCTGTCGAACCAGCTCAAGGCAGGCGGCGTCACCGATGCGGCCAGCCTGAAAAAAGCCGTTGATGGCAGTCCGAAAGGCAGCCTGACCTTCGCCCATACCTTTCCTACCAGTACGCACGCCATGTGGCTCTACTACTGGCTCGCCAATGCCGGCATTCATCCGTTTGACGATGTGCGCACCGTGGTCGTGCCGCCGCCCCAGATGGTGATGAACATGAAGATTGGCAACATGAGCGGTTTCTGCGTCGGTGAGCCGTGGAACCAGCGTGCCATCAGCGACAACATCGGTTTTACCGCTGCGACCAGCCAGCAGATCTGGCCGGAGCATCCGGAAAAAGTGCTAGGCACCCGCGCGCAGTGGGTGAAAGAGAACCCCAATACGGCCCGCGCGCTGACTGCCGCGGTGCTGGAGGCGGCGCGCTGGATCGATGCCTCAGACGATAACCGCCGTGAAACCGCGCAGGTGTTAGCCGGTCGTGCCTGGATCAACACCAAAGTGGAGACGCTGCAGGGGCGGATGCTCGGCCAGTACGAGAACGGGCTGGGACAGTCGTGGCAGGACGCGCATCCGATGCGCTTCTTCGACAACGGCAACGTCAGTTTTCCGTGGCTCTCCGACGGGATGTGGTTCCTGACCCAGATGAAACGCTGGGGACTGCTGGCCAGCGATCCCGATTACCTCGCCGTGGCCCGCCAGATCAACCGCATCGACATCTACAAACAGGCCGCCAGCGCCGTCGGGCAGATGGCACTGCCCGCCAGTGAGATGCGCAGCAGCACCCTGATCGACGGCAAAGTCTGGGATGGCAGCAATCCTGCCGCCTATGCCGCCAGTTTCGCCATCAAACGTTAAGAGAGGTTGTTATGAAAACTGATGCGCGCGCCCTGGCGCAGCCGGAGCAAACCCCCGGCAGTGCCACCGTTATTCCGTTACAGGTCACCCCCAAAGCCGCCGTTCGGCCGGCACGGCTGCGTCCGTTTTTGCAGCACTGCATTCCGGCTGCGGGCGGCCTGCTGCTGATGCTGCTGGTGTGGCAGATCGCCGCCCTGTCCGAACCCTCGTTTCCCTCGCCTTACGTGACCTGGCAGGCCGCGCAGGTACTGTTCGCTGACCCGTTCTACAGCAATGGTCCCAACGATCAGGGCATTGGCTGGAATGTGCTGGCCTCGCTGCAGCGCGTCGCCATCGGATTCGGCCTCGCCGCGCTGGTGGGCATTCCTGCCGGATTTCTGCTGGGGCGCTTCACCTTTATGGCGCGCATGTTCAATCCGATTATTGCCTTACTGCGCCCGGTCAGCCCGCTGGCCTGGCTGCCGATTGGGCTGCTGCTGTTTCAGCGCGCCGAGCCGGCCGCCAGCTGGACCATTTTCATCTGTTCGATCTGGCCGATGATCATCAACACCGCCGAAGGGGTGCAGCGCATTCCGCAGGATTACCTCAACGTGGCGCGGGTGTTACAGCTCTCTGAATGGACGGTGATGCGCCGGATCCTGCTGCCCGCCGTGCTGCCTGCGGTGCTCACCGGGGTGCGTCTCTCTATCGGCATCGCCTGGCTGGTGATTGTGGCCGCCGAAATGCTGACCGGCGGGCTGGGGATCGGTTTCTGGATCTGGAACGAGTGGAACAACCTCAACGTGGCAAACATTCTGATCGCCATTCTGATTATCGGCGTCGTCGGGCTGCTGCTGGAGCAGGGTCTGATGCTGCTGGCGCGTCGTTTCAGCTGGGAAAAATAAGGAGAACATCATGCAGCAACACATTATTCGCGTTCAGCAGGTGAGTCAGCGTTTCAACACCGCCAGCGGCGAGTTTCTGGCGCTGGACAACGTCAGTTTTGATATCCACGAAGGGGAAACCCTGAGCCTGATCGGCCACTCCGGCTGCGGCAAATCGACGCTGCTGAACCTGATTGCCGGATTAACCCGTCCCAGCAGCGGCGTGCTGCTATGTGATAACCGCGAAATCACCGGACCCGGCCCGGCGCGTGCGGTGGTATTTCAGAACCATTCGCTGCTGCCGTGGCTGACGGCGTTTCAGAACGTCGAACTGGCGGTGCAGCAGGTGTTTAAAGGACGCTTCAGCAAAGCGGAGATGCGCGACTGGATCGAACACAACCTCAATCGGGTGCAGATGAGCCACGCCATGCACAAGCGGCCTGGCGAAATCTCCGGCGGCATGAAGCAGCGTGTCGGCATTGCCCGGGCGCTGGCAATGAAGCCGCGCGTGCTGCTGCTCGATGAGCCATTTGGCGCGCTGGATGCCTTAACCCGCGCCCACCTGCAGGACAGCGTGATGCGTATTCAGCAGGAGCTGAACACCACCATTGTCCTGATCACCCATGACGTGGATGAAGCGGTGCTGCTCTCCGATCGGGTGCTGATGATGACCAACGGCCCGGCAGCGCAGGTCGGCGAAATCCTCACCGTCGATCTGCCGCGTCCGCGCTCGCGGGTCGCGCTGGCGGATGAGCCGCGCTACCACCAGCTGCGCCAGAAAGTGCTGCATTTCCTCTATGAAAAACAGACCACGGCCGCATAAGGAGCAGACCATGAGGCAACGGTTGCTGGTGATAGGTAATGGCATGGCGGGGATGCAGATGGTGGAGAGCCTGCTGCAGCGTGCGCCGCTGCGCTACGCCATTACGGTCATTGGCCGCGAGCCGCACGGCAACTACAACCGCGTGCTGCTGTCGCCGGTGCTGGCCGGTGAAAAGTCCTTTGGTGAAACCCTGATCCACGATCGCGACTGGTATCAGCGGCATGGCGTCACGCTGCTGACCGGGGAAACCGTGCAGCAGGTCGATCTGGCCGCGCGTACGGTGCAGACCGATCAGCGCCAGCTCGGCTGGGATCGGCTGGTGTTTGCCACCGGTTCACAGCCTCGTCTGCCCGCGATTCCCGGTATTGATGCCCGCCACGTACTCGGTTTTCGCAGCATCGCCGACGTCCGGCAACTGCTGACGGGCCAGGGGCCGGTGGTGATTCTGGGCGGCGGTTTTCTCGGCATTGAAGCGGCGGCGGCACTCCGCGCCCGTGGCCGTGAGGTCACGCTGGTGCACCACAAACCCTGGCTGCTGGACCGCCAGCTGGATGCCAAAGCGGGCGAGCTGTTGCTGACGGCATTAGCGCAGCGCAGCATTCGCTGCGAACTCAGCAGTGGACTCACGGCGATTGACGAGGCGGGCGTAACGCTGACCTGCGGGCGTCACTGCGCCGCCACGCAGGTCGTGATTGCCATCGGTGTTCAGCCTGCGGTGAAGCTGGCGCTGGCGGCGGGTCTGCCGTGTCAGCGCGGGATTATGGTTGATGGTCAGCTGCGCAGCGCCATTCCCGATGTTTACGCCGTGGGCGAGTGCTGTGAAATCGCGGGCGAAACCTTTGGCCTGGTCGCGCCCTGCCTGGCGCAGGCAGAGATTCTGGCGGCGCAGCTGGCGGGATCGCCGCTGGCGGATTTCGTCAGTGAGCCGCTGGCGACGCGGCTTAAGGTTAGCGGCATTTCGCTGTTCAGCGCCGGTGATGTCAGTGAGGCGCCATCCATCAGCAGTTTTGATCCGATCTCCGGCGACTATCGCCGCCTTTTTCTCCGTCAGGGCCGCCTCTGTGGCGTGCTGCTCTCTGGCGATACCCGGCAGGGTGCGGCGTGGCTTGAACGTCTGCAGCGTGCCGAACCTGTCACGCTCGATACCCTGTTCGATCACCATCAACCTGAACCGCAGCCGCAGGCTGCTGAGAGTCCTGAGATGAGTAAACCGGTTTTAGCCGTGATTGGTCACGGCATGGTCAGTCACCACTTTCTTGAGCAGCTGGTTGCCCGCGAACTGCATCAGCACTATCACGTCGTGGTTTACGGCGAGGAGCGTCAGCAGGCCTACGATCGCGTGCATCTGTCGGACTATTTCAATGGCAAAACGGCCGGCGATCTGTCGCTGGTCGGCGCGGACTTCTTTGTCCGGCACGGTATCGAACTGCGCAGTGGCTGCACGGTTGTGGCCATCGATCGCCAGCAGCGCAGCCTGCGTGACAGCGCGGGCAGTGAACTGGCGTGGGATAAGCTGGTGCTGGCGACCGGCTCACGCGCATTCGTCCCGCCGGTGCCGGGCCACGATGGCGACCGCTGCTTTGTCTACCGCACGCTGGACGATCTTGATGCCATTGCCGCCTGCGCCCGCCATAGCCAGCGCGGTATCGTCATTGGCGGCGGCCTGCTGGGTCTGGAGGCGGCGAATGCGCTGCGGCAGCTCGGGCTTGAAACGCACGTGGTGGAGTTTGCGCCGCGCCTGATGGCGGTGCAGCTTGATGAGGGCGGGGCGCTGATGCTGCGCCAGAAGATCGACGCGCTGGGCGTCACCGTCCACACCTCAAAACAGACCGAGCTGATCGAGCAGCAGCCCGATGGCAGCGTGGTACTGCGCTTTGCCGACGGCAGCAGTTTACCCGGCGATCTGGTGCTGTTCTCCGCCGGTATCCGTCCGCGCGATGAGCTGGCGCGTGAAGCGGGCCTGACGCTGGGACCGCGCGGCGGCATTGAGATTAACGATCGCTGCCAGACCAGCGATGACGATGTGTTTGCCATTGGGGAATGCGCGATGTGGAACGGCCAGATTTTTGGCCTTGTCGCGCCAGGATATCAGATGGCACGGGTGCTGGCCGGACATCTGGCGGCTGAACCTGCCGCCTTCAGCGGCGCGGACATGAGCACTAAGCTGAAACTGCTGGGCGTGGAGGTGGCGTCGTTCGGTGATGCCCATGGCCGCACCCAGGGCAGTCAGCACTATCACTGGACCGACGGGCCAAAAGGCGTTTACAAAAAAATCGTGGTCAGTGCTGATTGCACACGACTGCTGGGCGGCGTACTGGTCGGCGACAGCAGCGATTACGCCACGCTGCTGCAGATGATGCTCAACGACCTGCCGCTGCCTGCCGCGCCGGAGAGCCTGATCCTGCCTGCGCTGGCCGGTGCGCCAAAAGCGCCGGGCGTCGCGGCATTGCCCGACAGCGCACAGGTCTGCTCCTGTCACAACGTCAGCAAAGGCGACATCTGCGCAGCGGTGAAAGGCGGATGCGGTGAGATGAGTAGCATCAAGAGCTGCACCAAAGCAGCCACTGGTTGCGGCGGTTGTGTGGCACTGGTGAAACAGGTGATGGAGTTTCAGCTGGAAACGCTCGGCGTCGAGGTGAAAAAAGATGTCTGCGACCACTTCAGTTATTCACGGCAGGAGCTTTATCACCTGGTGCGGGCGGGTGAGTTCAGAACATTTGATGCGCTGCTAGCCTCACACGGTAAGGGTCAGGGCTGTGAAGTGTGCAAGCCGCTGGTGGGGTCGATTCTTGCCTCCTGCTGGAATGACTATCTGCTGAAACCGGCGCACCTGCCGTTACAGGATACGAATGACCGCTACTTCGCCAACATCCAGAAAGATGGCACCTATTCGGTAGTGCCGCGTGTCCCGGCGGGTGAAATTACGCCACAGGGGCTGATCGCCATTGGTGAAGTGGCAGCGCGTTATGACCTTTACACCAAAATCACCGGCGGGCAGCGTATCGACCTGTTTGGCGCGCGGCTCGATCAGCTGCCCGCTATCTGGCAGACGCTGCTTGAGGCCGGTTTTGAAACCGGTCACGCCTACGGCAAGTCGCTGCGCACCGTGAAATCCTGTGTCGGATCCACCTGGTGCCGCTACGGCGTGCAGGACTCGACCGCCTTCGCCATCACGCTGGAGAACCGCTACAAGGGACTTCGCGCCCCACATAAAATCAAGATGGCGGTCTCGGGCTGTACTCGCGAGTGTGCGGAAGCGCAGAGTAAAGATATCGGCGTGATCGCCACTGAAAAGGGCTGGAACCTCTATGTCTGCGGCAACGGCGGCATGAAGCCGCGGCACGCCGATCTGTTTGCCAGCGACCTCGACGATGCCACGCTGCTGCGCTATGTCGATCGTCTGCTGATGTTCTATATCCGTACTGCGGATCGTCTGCAACGCACCAGCGTCTGGCTGGACAATCTGGAAGGCGGTCTCGATTACCTGCGTCAGGTGGTGATTGAGGACAGCCTTGGGCTGGGTGCAACGCTGGAGCAGGAGATGCAGCGGGTGGTTGACGCCTGGCAGTGCGAGTGGCAGACCACGCTGGCGGACCCATCGCGACGTGCGTTGTTTACGCCGACGATCAACAGCGAGCAGCCCGATGAAACCCTGCACTACAGCCGGGTACGCGGTCAGCGTCAGCCTGAATCCGTGGCTGCGCGTCCGCTGCTACAGCTGCCCGCCGAGCCGTGGAGCGCAGTCTGCGCACTGGAGGCGATTCCGCCCGAAGCCGGGATCGGGGCGCGACTCGGCAGCGAGCGTGTTGCCCTGTTCCGCTTTGGCGATGCGCTCTATGCGCTGGAAGATCGTGAACCCGGCAGCGACGCCAGCGTGCTGTCGCGCGGGATTCTGGGCGATGTCGGCGGCGAGCCGGTGGTGATCTCTCCGCTCTACAAGCAGCGGGTACGGCTGCGTGACGGGCAGAGTCTGGATAATCCGCAGCATCAGCTGCGCTGCTGGCCGGTGAAGCTGGAAGCGGGGCAGATCTGGCTGGCAAACCGTCCGCAAAATCGGCTGGCGCAGGCATCATGAACAGCACCTGTCCCTATTGCGGCGTCGGCTGTGGCGTCTGCGTCACGCCGCAGGGTAATCATCAGGCAACGGTGATCGGCGATGCGCATCATCCCGCTAACGCAGGCCGGTTGTGCGTTAAGGGCGCGGCGCTGGGCGAGACGCTGACGCCACAGGGGCGTCTTCTTACCGCTCAGGTTAACGGCCAGCCGGTCAGCCTTGATGCGGCGCTGGATGCGGCGGCGGCAGGATTGCGCGCGGTAATCGATCAATATGGTCCGCAGGCAGTGGCGTTTTATGGCTCCGGGCAGCTGCTCACCGAGGATTACTACGTCGCCAACAAGCTGATGAAGGGCTATATCGGTGCCGCCAACATCGATACGAATTCCCGGCTCTGCATGGCGTCGGCGGTGGTCGGCTATAAGCGGGCGCTGGGGGCGGATGCGGTGCCCTGCTGTTACGACGATCTGGAACAGGCGGATCTGGTACTGCTGGTAGGGTCCAATGCCGCCTGGGCGCATCCGGTGGTCTGGCAGCGGCTGATGCAGGCGAAGCAGCAGCGACCGGCGATGCGCATTGTGGTGATTGATCCGCGCCGCACGGCCAGTTGTGACCAGGCCGATCTGCATCTGCCGCTGCGCCCTGGCAGTGATGCGGCGCTGCTTTCCGGTCTGCTGCACTGGCTGGCGCAGCACGATGGCCTGGATGCCAGCATGTTGCCGCATCTGAATGGCGTGGGTGAAACCCTGGTGGCCGCCGCGCAGTGGGATGTCGCGCGGGTTGCAGAGACCTGTGATTTAACGGAACAGCAGGTGACGCACTTTTTCCGGCTGGTCAGCCAGCACGATCGGATGCTGACGCTGTGGTGCATGGGGATTAATCAGTCCGCCACCGGCAGCGACAATAACCAGGCGATTCTTAACCTGCATCTGCTGACGGGCAAAATAGGCCGTGCGGGCTGCGGGCCTTTTTCGCTGACCGGACAGCCAAATGCGATGGGCGGACGCGAAGTGGGTGGCCTGGCGAATCAGCTGGCGGCGCACATGAGTTTTACGGAAGCGGACTGCGATCGGGTGCAGCGTTTCTGGCGCAGCCCGTCGATGGCCCGCCAGCCGGGACTGACCGCGCTGGATCTCTTCAGGGCAATTGCGGAAGGTGAGGTGAAAGCAGTGTGGATTATGGGCACCAATCCGGCGGTGTCAATGCCGGAAGGCAACCGCGTGGCGCAGGCGCTGGCGGCGTGTCCGCTGGTCATTGTCTCGGATGTGATGGCGCAGACCGACACCAGCGCCTTTGCCGATATTCTGCTGCCCGCCCAGGGCTGGGGCGAGAAGAACGGCACCGTGACGAACTCAGAGCGGCGTATTTCGCGTCAGCGCGCCTTTGCCGCCGCGCCGGGGGATGCCCGGCCTGACTGGTGGCTGCTGGCGCAGGTGGCGCAGCGACTAGGGTTCCGAGAGGGCTTTAACTGGCAGCATCCGTCGGAGATTTTCTGCGAACATGCGGCGCTGTCGGGGTTTGAGAACGACGGTCAGCGGGCGTTTGATATCAGCGGGCTGGCGCCGTTGAGCCAGGCTGCATGGGATGCGCTGCGTCCGGTTCAGTGGCCGGTTAATGCTGCTCATCCGCAGGGCTGTGCGCGGTTGTTTGGCGATCGCCGCTTTTTCCACGAGGACGGGAAAGCCCGGCTGCGTGTCCCGGCTACGCCTGCCTTAACCCCGCGTGATGCGGCTTATCCGCTATTGATGAACAGCGGTCGGGTGCGCGATCAATGGCATACCATGACGCGCACCGGGCTGGTGCCGCGTCTGATGCAGCATTGTGATGAGCCGTTTGTGGCGCTGCATCCCGCTGATGCCGTGCAGTATGGCGTGACGGCGGGTGGGCTGGCGCGGGTGCAGTCAGTACAGGGCTGGATCACTGTACGGGTACGGGGTGATAGCGGGATGCGGCGCGGCGAGCTGTTTGTGCCGATGCACTGGAACCGGCAGTTCAGCCAGCAGAGTCACGTCGATATGCTGGTCGCCGCCCGCGCCTGTCCGTTTTCAGGGCAACCCGCGCTGAAGCAGACGCCGGTGCGGATTCTGCCGCTGACGGTGAGCTGGCAGGGCTGGCTGTGGCAGCGTGGAATGACGCAGCCCGCAGGCTTGCGCTACTGGTCGCGTACGCCCTATCCGGCGGCGCAGCGCTATGCGGTCGCGGGCGAGGGAGTGCCGCAGGCGTGGCTGGCCGGACAGGTTGATTTGTCAGGTTATGACCTGCAGGTCGCCTCCGGCAGCGGTTGTGATTACCGGTTGCTGGCATGGCGCGACGGTGAGTTGCAGCTGGCGTTTTATGCCGGTAGCGCGTTGCCATCGCTGGATAGCGCATTTGTCGCGGCGGCCTTTGCGGATGCGCCGCAGGATGCTGCCGGGCGGCACAGCGTGCTGGCGGGTCAGGCGATGCAGGGCAGCGCGGCAGGCCGGATTATCTGTAGCTGTATGGGGGTAGGCGAACAGACGATTTTGCAGGCGGTGGCGGAGGGATGTCGTACCACTCAGGCGCTTGGCCGGAAGCTGAAGTGCGGCACGCAGTGTGGCTCCTGTATTCCGGAGCTGAAGCAGCTTTTGCTGTCCGATGTGGTTGTGGAGGAATGATGACGCGAGCAATTAATTCTCTGGATAAGTTACTGGCCCCGGTCGGTGTGGCAAAGCCGCAGGGTGCGGTGTGGCTGGTGGGCGCAGGCCCTGGCGATGTGGAGTTGCTGACAGTAAAGGCGTTGCGGTTGCTGCAGCGGGCTGAAGTAGTGGTGTATGACCGGCTGGTGAGTGAAGCGGTGATGGCGGAGGTGCCGGAGAGCGCGTTAAGCATTGACGTGGGTAAGCAGCCGGGTCAGCACGGGCTGAAGCAGGCGCAGATTAATCAGTTGCTGGGGGATCTGGCGCGCAGCGGGCGCAATGTGATCCGGCTGAAAGGGGGCGATCCCTTTATTTTTGGGCGCGGTGGCGAGGAGATGGTGAGTCTGCAACAGGCCGGGATCCGCTGTGAGGTAGTGCCGGGAATTACGGCGGCGGTGGGCTGTGCGGCCGCCAGCGGGATTCCGTTGACGCATCGGGATTGTGCGCAGTCGCTGCGGTTGATTACCGGGCATGGCCGGCGTGGCGAGCCGCAGCTGGATGCAGCCGCACTGGCGGCGGTGAATCAGACGCTGGTGTTCTATATGGGGCTAAGCTGGAGTGCGTCGATCAGTGCGCAGCTGCAGGCACAGGGACGGGATACGGCGACGCCGGTGGCGATTATAGAGAACGGCACCCGGCCGGATCAGCGGGTGTTGATTACCACGCTGGGAGGGCTGGCGGAGACGGTGGCGCAGGAAAAGCCGGTTTCGCCATCGCTGCTGGTGGTGGGTGAGGTCGTGCGGTTCTATCGGGCGGATTTGCAGGTGCGGGATGATGTGACGGTGAGCCGGAGCGATGTGCAGGAAGTAGGGTGCGTCGTGCAGGGAAAACCTGCCTGATCGCAAAGGAATCCCGCATCCCTGCGGACTGGGCTCGCCATCCCTGGCTCGCACACTTTGCTTTTCAGGCAGGCCATTCCTGCACGGCTGGCATGGGTGAGGGATTTTGTAGATTTGTTGCAATGGAGTGCAAATACGGTGCGTCGTGCAGGAAAAACCTGCCTGATCGCAAAGGAATCCCGCATCCCTGCGGACTGGGCTCGCCATCCCTGGCTCGCATACTTTGCTTTTCAGGCAGGCCATTCCTGCACGGCTGGCATGGGTGAGGGGTTTTGCAGATTTGTTGCAATGGAGTGGAAGTACGGTGCGTCGTGCAGGAAAAACCGGCCTGATCGCAAAGGAATTTCGCCTCCCTGCGGACTGGGCTCGCCATCCCTGGCTCGCACACTTTGCTTTTTCAGGCAGGCCATTCCTGCACGGTTGGCATGAGTGTGGAGGTTTTGATGGTTTGCAGGCATGCCCGCGCTTTCCTGCGCCTGAAATTCTCGTTTCTCCGTGCTCTGGAATCACTCACGGCACTTCGGTACGGAAGTTCAATTACATCGCCCGCTTCAGCGGCAGCGGAGCCACCAGCACTTTCACGCCCAGGGCCTCAAACGCTTTGACCTGCGCGGCGCTGATGCCGCTGTCGGTAATCAGGTAGTGGATGTTGCTCCAGTCACAGGGCAGCGCGAACATGGACACCTTGTCGATTTTGCTGGAGTCTGCCACCACGTAAACCGTGCTGGCAGATTTGATCATCGCCAGTTTTACCTTGATGTCCGTTTCGCTGGGGAAGCTCAGGCCCAGACGCGGTGAGATGCAGGCGGTGGCCAGAAAGAGTTTTTCGGCCAGCACATTTTCGAAAAAGCTGGCCGCTTTCTCGCCCGAGGTGGAGAGCGTCGGAAACTTAAAGGTGCCGCCGGTCAGCAGGATATTGATCCCCGGCTCGCCGCCCAGTTTCAGGGCGATATTGACTGCCGTGGTCACCACGGACAAACGGCGGATGTGGCTGATGGCGTCGGTAATCGCCGTGGTGGTGGTGCCGGAATCGAAAATCACCGTGTCGCCATTTTCGATATGCTGCGCCGCCAGTCGGCCAATCGCCTCTTTCTCTTCCAGATGGGTCTGCCGCTCCAGCAGCATCGCGCCGGTATTCTGCTTGCCCGTCATCAGCGTTGCGCCACCGTGGTAGCGCTGCACAAACCCCTGTTTTTGCAGCATGCGCAGGTCGCTGCGTAATGTGGCTTCAGTCAGTCCAAAGGTCTCGGTCAGCGCTTTGACCGTGACCGTACCATCCTCACGGATCATCTCCAGAATTTTCTCGCGGCGTTGCTGCATGTCAGCGAACTGCTCACTTTTGCTTTTCAATCGAAATGCTCCCTTTTTCAGTAACCTGATGGCTTGGGCGGACAAGGTCTCTGTGGCTGAGTTTAACGCGCCATTTTTATGAATGCGAGATGACCTGACAGGTCTGTGATTTTCGAACGAAAATAAATAATCAGCAGGTTATTGAATCTCCCAGGCTTTCCCGATTGCCGCAGAGCAGCTTTATTTCGGGACTGGAACCCAGATCACGTCTTTTCAATCAGATAAGCCGCTTTGTACAGCAGATGGTCGAAATTTGATCTGCTCCACATATCATTTCTTTTCGATAGCTTATATTTTTGTTCGAAAATGATTGAGTCAACGGCATCAGCAAAAATCAGGGGAAGAGTGGGATGAGTGGTGAATATGACGTAAACCTGCGCTACGGCGTGGATACTGCAATGAATCTGGCCGGTAAGGTGGCGGTGGTGACCGGCGGGCTGGGCGGCATCGCCATGGCAACCAATGGCATGCTGCTGGAGAAGGGCGCGCATCTGGCACTGCTCTATCCGCCGTTTGAAGCGGAGAAAGTTGCCAGTCTGCAGGCGGACTTCGCGGCCGATCGGGTACAGTTTGTCTGCTGTGACGTCACCGATCCCGCGTCGGTGGAAAAGGCGTTTGACGCGGTGGTTTCCCACTATGGCCGCATCGATATTCTGGTCAACTGCGCAGGCTACGTGATGCTGCAGCCGGTGATTGAGACTGATTTTGCTGAGTGGCAGAAGCAGATCGCGGTGAATCTTACCGGCCCTTTCCTCTGCTCGCAGGCGGCCGCACGGCTGATGATTCGTGCCGGTGCGGGCGGCAAGATTATTAACATCGCCTCCCAGGCGGCGTCCATCGCGATCGACAATCATGTCGCCTACACCTCCGCCAAAGCGGGTCTGCTGGGCATGACTAAAGTGATGGCCAAAGAGTTTGCTCCGCATCGCATCAACGTGAATACCCTGTCGCCCACCGTGGTGCTCACGCCGATGGGCGAGAAAGCCTGGCGCGGCGAGAAAGGCGAGCAGATGAAAAAGCTGATTCCGCTGGGTCGCTTTGCCTATACCGATGAGATCGCCGCCGCCGTGCTGTTCTTCGCCAGCAACGGCAGCGACATGATTACCGGCGCAGATTTGATGATCGATGGTGGCTTCACCATCTGGTAAGGCCAACCCAACACCCGGGACTTCATACCCTGCCATAACGATAAGAGAGAACATCATGAAAAACCGTACCCTGCTGTGTACTGCCGTGGCTGCCTGTCTGGTTTCTCAGGCGGCGTTTGCCGCCGAAAAAGGCACCATTATGATTCTGGTTAACTCACTCGATAATCCTTACTACGCCTCCGAAGCCAAAGGGGCCAACCTCAAAGCGCAGTCGCTGGGCTACAAAACCACGGTGCTGTCGCACGGCGAAGATGTGAAGAAGCAGAGCGAACTGATCGATGCCGCTATCGGTAAGAAAGTGCAGGGTATCGTGCTGGATAACGCCGACTCCACCGCCAGCGTAGCGGCGATCAAAAAAGCCAAAGATGCCGGCATTCCGGTGGTGCTGATCAACCGTGAAATCCCGGTAGATGACGTGGCGCTGGCGCAGATTACCCACAACAACTTCCAGGCGGGTTCAGATGTGGCCAACGTCTTTGTCGAAAAGATGGGGGAAAAGGGCAAATACGCCGAGCTGGCCTGTAACCTGGCCGACAACAACTGCGTGACCCGTTCTAAATCGTTCCATCAGGTGCTGGATCAGTATCCCGATATGCAGAGCGTGGCGCGTCAGGATGCCAAAGGCACCCTGATCGATGGCAAGCGCATTATGGACAGCATCCTGCAGGCGCACCCGGATGTGAAAGGCGTGATCTGTGGTAACGGTCCGGTCGCGCTGGGTGCCATTGCGGCGCTCAAGGCAGCCGGTCGCAACGATGTCATCGTGGTGGGGATTGATGGCAGCAACGACGAACGCGATGCGGTCAAAGCGGGTACGCTGAAAGCCACGGTGATGCTGCAGGCGCAGGCGATTGCCGCTGAAGGCGTGACCGATCTCGATAACTTCATTCAGAAAGGCGTGAAGCCGGAGAAACAGCGTGTCATGTTCCGCGGCATTCTGATTACTCCGGAAAACGCCAAAGGCGTCCAGGACTTTAACTACAAGTCGTAATTAACCGCTGCCGCGCCTGCGCGAGCGGGCGCCAGGGAGAAGAAGATGTCCCGAAGAGTCTGGCTGACGCTGGTGGTCATGCTGCTAAGCGGCTGCAAAATTGTGTCGCAGCAGGAGCTGGCTGACCTGAAGAATCCCCCCAATCCGAAGATGGCCAACATCGACCAGCTCTGGCAACAGAAGCTGGTGCCGCAGGTCCAGGCGGAGGCGAAACCGCTGGCAGCGCTGATGACGTCGCTCCAGTCTGCCAAAGACTTTGACAGCGCCTGTCAGACCTACGGCTATCGCAGTCAGGCTGAGAACCCCTGTATTTTCAGCGTCTCCGTTCGCGGTCAGGTAACGGCTGTCAATACCACTTCCCGCAGCGGAAAGATGACCGTAAAGGATGAATCAGGTGACAGTGTCACTATTCAGGTGGGACCGATCATCCGGGGCACGGCGCTGCGCGATGTCTATAAAGGCGCGAGTTATCAGGACTTTAACGATCAGGTGCTTTTTGGTGATTACGGTAAGGCGATTAACCAGCACGCCTCAGCCCTGATGCAACAGTTCGCGCCAAAAGTGGGCGACAAAGTGATGGTCAGCGGCGTGTTCAGCAGCTGGGACATTCCGCAACAGCTGCCGGATATCACCCCGGCTGCCATCACCCGGCAATAAGGAGCGGCAGATGCAAAATCCGCAACCGCAAACGTCCGGCGACGTGATTATCGAAACGCGCAACGTGTCGCGTCTCTATCCCGGCGTGACCGCGCTCGATCAGGTCAGCTATCGGGTCTACCGCAACAAAGTGAATGTCCTGATTGGGGAGAACGGGGCCGGCAAGTCCACCATGATGAAGATGCTGGCCGGGGTTGAAACGCCGTCGTCGGGCGAGATTCTGCTGGATGGCAAGGTGGTGTCGCTGAACTCCACCCATCAGGCGGAGAAGCAGGGGATCAGCATCATTTTTCAGGAGCTGAATCTGTTTCCCAACATGAACGTGATGGACAACATTTTTATCGCCAACGAGTTTTTCCAGCGCGGCGTCATCAATGAGAAGTATCAGTACGCGCTGGCGAAGTCGCTGCTGCAAAGGCTGCAGCTCGATGTCGATCCCTATGCACCGCTGGGCGAGTTGGGCATCGGGCATCAGCAACTGGTGGAGATTGCCAGAGCGCTGTCGAAGGATACCAGGGTGTTGATCATGGATGAACCCACCAGTGCCCTGAGTCAGTCGGAAGTCAAAGTGCTGTTCAATGTCATCGACCAGCTGAAGCGACGCGGCGTCACCATTATCTACATCTCACACCGGCTGGAAGAGTTGATGGAGATAGGCGATCACATCACCATTTTTCGCGATGGCCGTTTTATCAGTGAGCGCGAGGTGCGCGACGCCAGCGTGCCGTGGATTATCGCCCAGATGGTGGGCGATAAGAAAAAACAGTTCGACTATCAGCCTGCGCCACAAGGAGAAACGGTGCTGGAGGTCGAGGGGCTGACCGCGCTGCATCAGAACGGTGGCTACAAGCTGAATGAGGTCAGTTTTACCCTGCGCAAGGGCGAGGTAATCGGCATTTATGGTCTGCTGGGTGCCGGGCGCACCGAGCTGTTTAAGGGGCTGATTGGCCTGATGCCCTGTCAGTCGGGCCGGGTACGGCTGTCCGGTAAGGATCTGGCAAAGCGCAGCTTCCAGCAGCGGCTGAAAAGTGGCATCGCGCTGGTGCCGGAAGATCGCAAAGGCGAAGGGGTGATTGAACTGATGTCGATCACCGCCAACATGACACTCTCTGATTTCAGCCTGCGCGGTTTTCGCCGGGCGCTGGGGCTGCTGAATCCCGGCCGGGAGCAGCAGCGGGTCAATGAGATGATCGGCCATCTGGCGATCAAAGTCAGCGATCCCGATCTGCCGGTCACGGCGCTAAGCGGGGGTAATCAGCAGAAGGTCGTGCTGGGTAAAGCGCTGATGACCGGGCCGCAGGTGGTGTTGCTGGATGAGCCGACGCGCGGCATCGATGTCGGTGCCAAAAACGACGTCTATCACCTGATTGGCAATCTGGCTCAGCAGGGGCTGGCCGTCATGTTCTCATCGTCTGAACTGGATGAGGTGATGGCGCTCGCGGACCGCATTTTAGTGATGGCCGATGGCCGGATAACGGCCGATCTGCCCCGCGCAGCGGCAACGAGAGAACATCTGATCGCGGCATCAACCCCGCAGGATTAAGCGCCTGACCCATTGGGCTAAGCTGGCCGGAGAATGTCATGAACCAAAAATACCTGCTCTATATGTACCTCCTCAAGGCGCGCACCTTTATTGCGCTGCTGATTGTAGTCGGCTTCTTCAGCGTGATGGTGCCGAACTTTCTGACGCCCTCTAACCTGCTGATTATGACGCAGCACGTCGCCATTACCGGACTGCTGGCGATTGGCATGACGCTGGTGATCCTCACCGGCGGTATCGATCTCTCGGTGGGCGCGGTCGCGGGGATCTGCGGCATGGTGGCGGGCGCGCTGCTGACCAGTGGCATTCCGTTATGGGGCGGCAATACGCTGTTTCTCAACGTGCCTGAAGTGATTCTGGTGGTGGCGATCTTTGGCGTGCTGGTGGGGCTGATTAACGGCACGGTGATCACCCGACTGGGCGTGGCCCCCTTTATCTGCACCCTGGGCATGATGTATGTGGCGCGCGGGGCGGCACTGCTGTTCAACGACGGCGGCACCTACGCTAACCTGGTGGGAGTGCCCGCGCTGGGCAACACCGGCTTTTCGCTGCTCGGCTCCGGCACCGTAATGGGTGTTTATCTGCCAATCTGGCTGATGCTCGGCTTTTTACTGCTCGGCCTCTATCTGACGCGCAAAACCCCGCTGGGTCGTTACATCTACGCCATTGGCGGCAATGAGTCCGCCGCGCGGCTGGCGGGCGTGCCGATTATCAAGGTGAAAGTCTTTGTCTACGCCTTTTCCGGCCTCTGCGCGGGGCTTGTCGGACTGGTGGTGGCCTCTCAGTTGCAGACTGCGCATCCGATGACCGGCAACATGTTTGAGATGGATGCCATTGGTGCCACCGTGCTGGGCGGCACGGCGCTGGCGGGCGGGCGTGGGCGGGTGTCCGGCTCGATTATTGGCGCGTTCGTTATCGTCTTCCTGGCGGATGGCATGGTGATGATGGGCGTCAGCGATTTCTGGCAGATGGTAATTAAAGGTCTGGTGATTGTCACAGCTGTCGTGATCGACCAGTTCCAGCAGCGTCTGCAAAGCAAAGTGGTGCTGCTGCGTCGCCATGAAAAAAAGCAGCAGGCAGCGCCTCTCACTGATGTTCGTCACAGTTAACAGGAGCAATTATGAGCCGCGAACAACGTGCAAAAACAGTGGTGATTACCGGTGCCTGTCGCGGCATCGGTGCCGGGATCGCGGCGCGTTTCGCCCGCGACGGGGCCAGGCTGGTGATGGTGTCGAATGCCGATCGGGTCTTTGCCACCGCTGACCAGCTTCAAGAGCAGTACGGCAGTGAGATTCTGGCGCTGCGGATCGACGTTACGGATGAAGCGGCGGTGCAGCAGCTCTATCAGCAGGCCTTTGAACGCTTTGGACAGATTGATGTCTCGATTCAGAATGCGGGCGTGATCACCATTGACCGTTTCGACACCATGCCGAAAAGCGACTTTGAGCGGATTCTGGCTGTGAACACCACCGCCGTCTGGCTCTGCTGTCGTGAAGCCGCGAAATATATGGTGAAGCAGGGCAGCGGCAGTCTGATTAACACCTCATCGGGGCAGGGACGGCAGGGCTTTATTTACACGCCGCACTATGCCGCCAGCAAAATGGGGGTCATCGGCATCACTCAGAGTCTGGCGCTGGAGCTGGCACCGTGGAACATTACGGTCAACGCCTTCTGTCCCGGCATCATTGAGAGTGAGATGTGGGATTACAACGATCGCGTCTGGGGCGAGATCCTCAGCAGCGAGGAGAAAACCTACGGCAAAGGTGAGTTGATGGCCGAGTGGGTGAAAAATATTCCGCTGAAGCGTGCCGGTCAGCCGGAGGATGTGGCCGGGCTGGTGGCGTTTCTGGCTTCAGAAGATGCGCGCTATATCACCGGACAGACTATTAATGTCGATGGCGGCTTAATCTTCTCCTGATGACGCCAGAGATGATCCAGGCCTGCTGCATAGCAGGCCTTTTTTTCTGCCAGACTTTTCTGGTATATGCACAATTTGCCTCTGCTGTCCTGCATCGCCGTCACAATATGTTAAGGTAACTGTGAATGAATTTGACTTTTATCGCAGTGACAAATTAATCAATGTGCCAGGTGACATGATACGGAAAACAGGGGTTCTCTCTTTGATTGCGCTGTCGCTCTCTGCCTTGCAGAGCGCTCACGCGTTCCAGACTGAAACAACAGTGTCAGAAACGCCCTTCGACAATCCTGCGCGCTACAGTGATTCGCTCCCGACGCTCGGCAGCACCCGCGACGAGGATGAAGCGTGGAGCAAAAAGCTGGCGGCTGTGGCGAAAAGCATCGGTGAAGCGAGTAACAACAGCGACAGCAATGTGACGTTTGGCCAGCAGGCGGGCGTCTGGGCGTTCAATCATCTGCGTGATGAAGTGGCCGGTCGGGTTGAGAGCGAAGGGCAGTCACTGCTGTCGCCTTATGGTAACGCGCAGCTGGACCTGAAAGTCGACATGAACGGAAACTTCACCGGCACTGGCGGCGATCTCTTCAGCGCACTGGCCGACGAGAATAGCCAGCTTACCTTCAGCCAGCTTGGCCTGCATGATACCGGTGAGGGTCTGGTCGGCAATGCGGGACTGGGACAGCGGTGGGACGCCGGTAACTGGCTGCTGGGCTACAACGGCTTTGTTGATCACGTCTTCAGCAGCGGCCTGCAGCGCGCCTCGGTGGGAACTGAAGCCTGGAGTGATTCGATGCGTTTCTCTGCCAACTACTATCAGCCACTTTCCGGCTGGAAAAATCTTGGCAGTTCGCAGCAGCAGCGCATGGCGCGCGGCTATGACATCACCAGCCAGAGCTATCTGCCCTTTTATCGTCAGCTGGGCGTCTCGGTAAGCTATCAGCAATATCTGGGTGAAAATGTCGATCTGTTTAACAGCGGCAACCGCTATCACAATCCCTCTGCCATGTCGTTTGGCCTCTCTTACACACCGGTGCCGCTGGTAACGCTGTCTGCTACTCACAAAACCAGCAGTGCTGGTGAAAGCCAGGATCAACTGGGGCTGAAACTGAACTATCGCTTCGGCGTGGCGCTGAGCCGTCAGCTTGACGCTGGTAACGTCGCGGAAGCGCGCTCTCTGCGTGGCAGCCGTTACGATACCGTGACCCGCAGCGATACGCCGGTGCTCTCATTCCGTCAGCGCAAAACCCTGTCGGTATTTCTGGCGACACCGCCCTGGCAGTTAAGCAGTGGCGAGAGTCTGCCGCTGAAGCTACAGGTGCGGGCAAGCAATGACATCAGGGCAGTGAGCTGGCAGGGTGACACGCAGGCGCTGAGCCTGACGCCACCGGCCAATAACGCCGATCCGCAGGGCTGGAGTGTGATTTTACCGCAATGGGATCCGTCGCCAGACGCCAGCAACGAATACCGGCTGTCGGTAACGCTGGAGGACAGCAAGCAGCAGCGTGTCACCTCTAACTGGATCACCCTGAAGGTTGAGCCACCGATGGCGATGGACGCGGCTCCGCAGACCGATCGTTACGATTTAATGGCGCCTACCGGTACGGCGCTGTAGCGGGAACCTGCCAGCACTGCGCTCTGGCGGGTAAATCTGACCAGCGTGATGCATGACCCGTCCGCCCGGATTCATCTGACCACTGTACCGATGCTGTGCGGCCGTCAGGCTTATGTGTCAGTAGTAACATCATGTTGCAATCATCAGTCGCAACTATCGCAGCGATGCGTAAGGGACGCTGGCAAAATGCCGATGATAAGAGCAATTCCATCGTTTACTGGTCTTGCTTATGCGCCTGAGTTTACTGAAATATCTTGTCCCTGCTTTTCTTCGTCAGCGTGATCTGCACGCCGCCGCGTCTTTCCGCTCGCTGGGGCGCGCTATGCCCGTGATTGAGTTCACGCCTGAGGGCATTATTCAGAAAGCCAGCCCGCTATTTCTGGCCGCCATGGGATACCGGGCGGACGACATTGTCGGCCAGCATCACAGCATGTTCTGCCCGCCCGCGCTGGTGAACTCGCCAGAGTACCAACGTTTCTGGCAGCGTCTGGCGGCAGGCGAAAGCTTCAGTGATAAATATCTGCGGCTGGCGAACGGCATGCGACCGGTCTGGCTGGAGGCGAGCTATATTCCGGTGACTGACCGGCGCGGACGGGTATTCAAAATCGTGAAAATAGCGGCTGATATTTCAGAAAGAATGCAGTCATCACTGGAGCAGGAGTCCATCATCAATGCGATCAGCCGCTCCATGGCCGTGATCGCATTCAGTCCTGACGGCCACGTGCTGGAGGCAAATGATAACTTCCTTAAGGCTACCGGCTATCAGGCTGCTGAAGTAACAGGAAAGCATCACCGGCTTTTCTGTTCGGATGCGCTCTCTCAGAGTGAGGAGTATCGGCAGTTCTGGGTGAGGCTGAATCAGGGCGAGTTTTTTTCGGGCCAGTTTCCCCGTCTTAACCGGCGTGGCGAACCGCTCTGGCTCAGGGCCACTTACAACCCGGTTTTTAACAGCGATGGACAGCTCATTAAAATTGTTAAATTCGCCACCGATGTGACGGAACAGGTGCTACGTAATCAGCAGGAATATGATGCGGCATTAAATGCCTGGAACATGGCCGTACAGACGCGGGGAAGTGCACAGGCGGGTGCGGATGTTATCGACAACAGCATTCAGATGATCAGCCGGATTGCTGAAGAGATGAGCGTGGTCTCGGCAGATGTGACGCGCCTGAACAGCCAGTCTGACAGCATTAATGGCATGGTTGAAACCATCCGACGCTTTGCCATGCAGACCCGCCTTATTGCACTGAATGCCGCCATTGAAGCGGCGCGGGCGGGCACGTCAGGCCGCAGCTTTGCCGTTGTGGCGGCAGAGGTCCGCAGCCTGGCGGCCAGCGTCAGCAGTGCGACCGAGGAGATTGAGCGGGTAGCCACAGGGAATAATCAACTGGCCAGAGAGGTGCTGCGGGGAATTGAAACCTCGCTGGCGAACACCGGTCAGGGGGTACTGCTGATGCGTGAGGCAGGAGACGTGATTGCCAGTATTAAGAAGGATTCAGAGCGGGTTGAAAGCGCCGTCAGAGACGTTGCCCGCGCGGCACATAGCGAATAACGACGCCTTCATCGGCCGGGTAAACAGGGCCGGTGAAGGCGTGGCCCGGAAGAGCAGGGATGAATCGGGCCAGGTCCGGCGTGGGTACGAACAGGAGAATAAGGAACGGCGGTTGTGACGCTTATCTGAACAGCGCCGCTCAGCCCGGCATGGTCAGTTAACCAGTTTCGTCACGACACGAACGGCTCTGGCGTAGACTTCTCTCTGACCGTTGACAGACCGCGCTTCCTGTTGTTTCAGAAACGCAATGATTTCCTGGATTCCTGCTGTCTTACCTGACTTCAGCAGGCTGGAAACAGCCTGTCCTACCACGGCATGGACATCATCCATATCCGCCGGTTTATCGATGCTCAAAAGAAACTCCAGGGCAGCAATTCTGCTGAACAGCATCTGAATGGGCAACGCGTCGGTGATTCAGCCTGCCCGTCTGTTTATCGAAAGCGAGCATTATGGCAGAGCCTTAAGCAGTTTTTCCCGCAGTGTGGCAACCTGGGTCGTCAGTTCACCCAGCTCACTGCAGGCGGTATCCATTACTGAGATCATATCTGCCGGGACACCCGCCGCCGCGACTTTAAGCTGGTGGCCCTGTTCCGTCAGTGAGACCACAACCCGACGCTCATCCTTCCCGGTGTCACGCTGCCGACAGATAATGCCAGCGCTCTCCAGCCGCTTCAGAAGCTGACTGAGCGTGCCGGAATCCAGCCGGACGCGCGCGCCAATCTCAGAAACGGTCAGGCGATCTTTTTCCCACAGCACCAGCAGTACCAGATACTGCGGATAGGTCAGCCCAAGCGGTTTCAGCCGCGACTGATAGAGCTTTGTCATGGCGAGCGATGCGGAATAGAGCGCAAAGCAGAGAAACTGGTCGATGGTTTCTGGCGCGGCACTGGCGGGAGACGTATCAGCGATCCCCACGGTTTCATCATTCATATTTTTACTCATTCTGAGTCCGGGGCAGGAGAGCCAGACCACCGGCGGCTTATCAGCCCTGAAGTCTTGCTAAGTGTATATCGGGGAGATGCTGACTGCAGCAGCATCTCTTTTCGGGTGTCAGAAACCCAACTTTCAATCGCTTTCGCGGCGAGAGGAAAAGCCGTTGGCTACGCCTCCGGTTGAAAGGTGGCTCAGTATTGAGTCAAATTAAATTGAAGTCAATATAACCGGGCGCAGCCCCTGGCGCACAACGTGCGCCAGGGGCAAAACGGCGAAGATTTGCTGCAAAATTTCAGCATTTAACGCAGAAGTGAATGCCGTGCACTGTCAGCGCCCTGATCCGGTCATCGGGTAATGACCGCGCAGCGCAGAAAGTTATCCATGACCGCAATCATTCTTCCCACCGCCAGCAGGTCAGCGGCCAGCAACAGGTCGCTGCGTACCAGTTTGTCCATCAGGGCGCGATCACTCATGTGCGCCTGAATCCGGCTGTAAAGCTGGGTCAGATGTATCCAGTTATTGGCGAACGTATCCACACTCAGATACTCGCCTTCACTGAGTTGCTGAAGCAGAATATCCACATCCTGTTTCAGGCCACCGATCCGGCTGATAAGGTCAGCCGTGCCGACGGAGAGTTGTCCGCCGGAAGGGTTCATACGGTGAAGGTCCCCACCATGCCGCGCAGATCGCGCGCCTGCGCCAGCAGGGACTGTGACGCGGAAGAGGACTCTTCCACCAGCGCAGCGTTATTCTGCGTGACGCCGTCCATCTGACTGACTGCAATACTGACCTGGGAGATGCCCTGCATCTGTTCACCGGAGGAGAGTGAGAGGTTGTCCATGGCATCGGCCAGTTCGCCCACGCGGCTGACAATTTCCAGGATGCGCTCACCCGTTCCTGCCGCCACGGTGACGCCTTCCTCAACCTGCGTGACCGCCTGCTCAATCAGTTGCTTGATGTCGCGCGCTGCAGTGGCGCTGCGCTGGGCCAGCGAGCGGACTTCACCCGCGACCACAGCAAATCCGCGACCGTCTTCACCGGCACGTGCTGCTTCTACGGCAGCGTTAAGCGCCAGAATATTGGTCTGGAAAGCGATACCTTCTATCACAGAGGTAATGTCACGCACCCGCACGGCACTCAGCGAAATGTCATGCATGGTTTCTGACAGGCGCTGAACATCCACTTCGCCCGCATGAGCCAGCGTGGCAGCCTCGCGTGCTGAACCCGCCGTCTGATGCGCGCCCGCCGCATTGCTTTTTACGGTGGCAGTGAGCTGCTCCATGCTGGCTGCGGTTTCCTGCAGCGCAGCAGCCTGCTGCTCGGTACGGGATGACAGCTCACTGTTGCCCTGAGAAATCTCATCGGCCGCCAGCGCCACCGAAGCGGAAGCCTCTTTAATTTGCGACACCAGCCCGCGCAGATTGGTCTGCATACCGCTTAACGAGGCAAGCAGGCTGGTGCTGTCGCCACGGCGTAGCGTAACTGCGGAGGTGAGATCGCCAGCGGCAATTGCGGCAGCCAGCGTCTGTGCCTGAACAGGTTCGCCGCCCAGCTGACGCATCAGCATACGCACAATAAACACGCAGGTGGCGACCGCAGCCAGCACGGAGATTGCTGCCAGGATGATCAGTATCCAGGTGGTGCGGGCGATCGCGTTACCGTTTTCCACCACCGCATCCCGGCTGTTGCGCATCTCAAGCTCCGTCAGATCGTTGATCGCTTTAAGCAGAGTCTGCTGCGCAGGACGCGCTACGGTTAACAGATAGTCGGTAACCTCCTGCTGACGGTTTTCCAGCCCGAGTTTCCCGGCGTTCATCAGGGTGGATAGCGCGGCCCCTTCGGCAGATTCAATTCTGCCCATCGCCTCGCGTCCCGCGGGGCCGGCGTCAGTTTGCATCATGTGCGACAGCGCTTCACGATTGCTGATGTAAAGCGCCTGCTGTTTTTGCAGACGTTCCCATTCTGGCTTCATCGCAACAGGATCGGTCATCAGGGCCAGGTTACGCACTGCAATAGCCATATCCCGCACGCCGCCACGCATATCCAGTACGGTCTGGTACTTTTTCAGCCGGACATTGACCACTTCGTCCATGCTATTACGGGCGCTATTAAGCGCCTGAATCGCGGTACCGGCACAAATAATAAATAGCAAAATCAGCAGGCCAAAACCTGCGCTAAGGCGCGTTGAGATTTTCATCGATCTTCCAGAAGCGTTCGTTGGGTAATCCGGTATCGGCAGTCGGAGAGGGTTCTGTAGGGTTGGGTTCAACTAAATTGATCGCTATTTAGTTTTGTACAACAAAAGTCCGTTCTGCCGGAGTGTGCCCCGCGTGATTGGACCGACAGTAAAAAAATAAAAAAGTGTCATATTCTCAGGCTTTGTAACGCAAATTTGCGCAACGACCTGCGGCGATAATGACACATCAACTTATTGTTAATTAGAAATTTAATATGGCTGGCATGGTGCATTCTGACGCGCTGTGCGGTGGTGCACCATCCCGGATGCATAACCCGTCGGAACCCTTGTAATGCACAAATATAACCGGACCGGCCTGTTAATCTCGCCGCCGCTGCCGATAGAACACTCATCGATATTGATGACGTAACCGGCACGCGCCGCTCAGTGCAGCTCTTCTGTTGTGCTGGCGCGAGGCGGGTGAGAACGCGTGATTTCTATAAAAAGAAATAGCGGAGGGGTGATTATCGTCGGTAGTTAAGCTGACAGGCTATAAGAAATACACCCCGGTTTTTTACTGATAATTAAAACAACACTCTGACACTCTCCATCACCGGGAATGAACGCATGCGCCTGAAACTTTTCTGGCTCGCAGTGCTGAATATTGCGACCATCATTTTACTCTCAACACTGTGGGAATTCGGGCTTGAGGCACGGATTTCCAGCCTGCTGGGCCTGGGCTACGATCCCGATTTTGAAACCAGTGAGCGGGTGCGGTTTATCGTGACCTCAACCTCATTTGCCGGGCTGGCGATGATTATTCCGGCGCTGTTTATCGCGAATCTGATCCGCAAAGCACTCAGAGCGGAAAAAGATGCGCTCAGGCTGGCCGGAACCGATGCGCTGACCGGGGTCCTGAACCGCCGGTCCTTGAATGAGTATATTGCAGAACTTGATGCTGGTGAGGTGCCCTATACCCTGACACTGCTCGACATTAATGAGTTCAAAAGTATCAATGATCTGAACGGTCATCGTCAGGGTGATGCCACGCTGATCGCTTTGGCCAGTCTGCTGACTGCCTCGGCCGACAGCGGGAGCCAGGTATTCCGCGTAGGTGGGGATGAGTTTGCCATTGTTGCCGATGCTTCTCAGGCGGATCAGGCGCTTGATGCCGCGAGGCGTTTCTGTCAGCAGGCGACATCCATCCGCACCGGTCCCCACACCTTCCTGAGTCTCTCAGCCGGTATTGCCAGCTCAACCTGCACGGCGCAGGCTGATGTGATGCGGGCAGCCGATCTGGCGTTATACGAGGCGAAGCAGGATAAGGGCGCCTATCTGGCGCGCTTCTCGCCAGATATGGAACTGCGTTTTCGCCAGCGCGAAAGGCTGGAGCAGGAGGTGGTTGCCGCCGTCAGCGGCCACGCTATCGTTCCCTTTCTGCAGCCGCTGGTGTCGCTGCGAAGCGGAAATATTACCGGCTTTGAAATACTGGCACGCTGGATCACCGCGTCGGGGCAGACGGTTTCACCGGCCGAGTTTTTGCCGGTGGTGGAACGGCTGGGGTTGATGGACAGCATGACCGTGGCGCTGCTGCAGGATGCGGTCAGTGCAACACGGGCATGGCCTGCCGGGCTCTGCCTGTCGCTGAACATTACCCCGGAGCAGCTGCTGAGACCGTCGCTGACCACCTGTCTGTCCCGCATTATGCAGCAAGCCGGACCGGTTATGCTGGAACTGGAGATCACGGAACAGAACGTCATGACCATCTCTGATGATGCCCGTGAGGCGATACGTCAGCTGAAAGAGGACGGTATCGGCGTGGTACTGGACGATTTCGGTACCGGCTATTCCAATCTCTCCGTATTACTGGGGCTGGGTATTACCAAAATCAAAATTGATCAGACGTTTATTGCCGGAATTGTGACCGGGTCGGAGCAGCGGAAAGTCGTGGAAACGCTGCTGGCGCTCTGTCAGGGGCTGAATGTGGTGATTACGGCAGAGGGGATCGAGGACGTCACCACGCTGCGGTGGCTGAGAAAACGCGGCTGTGATTATGGTCAGGGGTATCTTTTCAGCCGTCCGGTACCTGCCGGGCAGGCAACCACGCTGCTGGCCTCGGCCAACGTGGAAGAGCTGATGGAGGAAGAGGCCGTGGCGGTTAACTTAGTCAGGGCGCTGGGCTGAAACCGGCGTGAGAACAGATTATGCCTGGCGTGAGTCAGTCAACAGGCCCGGCAGGAAGCGCCGGGCCTGCTGTCTCATCAGAACTGGTAAATCAGACCCAGCGCGGTGATGTCGTCGGTCGCCAGACCGAGCGGGTTGTTATCTTTCAACAGGTTGATGCGATATTCACCATAGACCGACATGTTCTTGTTGAAGTAGTAGGTGGCACCCACGGCGGTGTACTTAATAATGTCGGCATCGCCGATATTTTCAATCTCTTTGCCCTTCGATGAGACGTAACCCACGGATGGACGCAAGCCGTTCAGGAACTGATACTGCGCCACGGCTTCAAAGTTTTGCGCTTTGTTGGCGAAGCCGCCGCTAATCGGCGTGGCGTTCAGAGTTTCGCCGTACATCGCGGCCAGATACACCTGGTTCGCATCATATTTGACTGAGGTCGCCCAGTGCTGGGCTTTATCGCCTTCACCGCGTGCGGCTGCGTTCTGCGCCGTGGTGCGATCCAGGCTGGCAAATGCGCCAGCGAAGCTCAGGCCGAAATCGAAGTCATAAGACGCGGAGAGGGCAAAACCATCGCCATTGGAACGACGCACGCCGTCGATGTTACTGCTGCGGTCGTTTTTGCCCTGATACTGTGCAGCAAGGTTTAACCCGTCTACCAGACCAAAGAAATCACTGTTACGCCAGGTCAGCACGCCGGTTGAGCGGCCAGAGAGGAAGGCGTCGGTATAACCGGAATCACCGCCGAAGAACGGCAGCATATCGGTGTAACTCAGCGCGTCATAGACCAGGCCATAGTTACGTCCGTAATCCAGCGCACCGGCCTTGCCAAATTTCAGGCCAGCATAACCCAGACGGGTGCGGTTGGTAGCCTGTGCGTCACTGCCTTCGGAGTTGTGAAGGCTGTACTGATACTGCCAGAAACCATAACCGGTGAGCTGATCGGTAATCTTCGTCTCGCCCTTGAAACCAAAACGGGCATACGAAGAAGTATCGCCGTTGTTGTTATCGTCATCAGAAAAGAGGTGTGACACGTTAATCTTGCCGACCAGGTCCAGCTTATTGCCATCCTTGTTATAAATTTCTGCGGCCTGTGCGGAGGAAAGACCGATCAGTAACGGCATAATAGCCGCCAGTAAAGTGCGCTTCATCATTTAATTATTACCCTGTATTCATTAATTATTATTCCCCTGATGCGGGGTGAAATGAAAATGACACAAAAAGTTAAAATTACAAAGTGCAATAAAAGTAACAAAATGTGATGTCTATATTCAGCTAATGGATATCATCGGACAACAGAAGATTAAATGACAAGGTAATAAGATTTTCTTCTAATAAAATGCCTGAACTTTCTGTATAGATATGGTTTTTAATCAATGAGTTAAATGCCTTTTTTCGCTAAAATTCATAACTTTAAAGTATATAAATTAATCAGATAAAGCTCTGCATTAATTATAGTGAGTATTCTGATAGTGATAATTCCACAAGGATTCACTTCTAACCATTAGTCTGCATATTAATATCTGTGCATCTTTTAATAAATATTATTTCCCGCCCGATAATCACGTCAGAAATAATCCGCACGAGAGTGATTAAAGCGTCATCATATTGATCATTAATTGAACGATAACAGGCGGGGAAATTAATTCGCCTGGCGTGATAAATGAAAATAGTTTGTTAAGTTTTGCCATTAAACCCTCTTTTGCCAGACGAAATCCCGCAGCTACGGCTGCACCAGTGAGAGGCAAACTGCGCTAAAAAAGGGCAAAGAATGGGTTTTTATGGAGAGATAATTTATCAGCGATCACAAAAGCGATATTTCATCCCGCGAATGCATAATTCTGCTGTTTAAAACCCGGCTTTGCCGCTTCAGTCAGAAAATTATTCACTATATATGCAAATTAAGTGAATATTGTAACCACCTAACTCATTGATATTGCGTTGTGGTAACCATTTTATGCATTAATTCTCTGGCTGGCACGTTAACTGCACTCTACAGTAGGGCTGCACTACAACATCTTTTAACAATTTTAAAACATAAGCTTTACCCGGCCGGTAAAGTAAAGCAGGAGAGTGGGTTATGGCACTGCACGTTTCGCGTCACGATTTCGATCAATGGATGATGCCGGTTTATGCACCAGCGACCTTTATACCGGTTCGCGCAGAAGGCTCGACCGTCTGGGATCAAAACGGTAAAGACTATATCGACTTTGCCGGTGGCATCGCCGTCAATGCGTTAGGGCATGCGCATCCGGCGTTACAGCAGGCGTTGCAGGAACAGGCCGCACGGTTATGGCACACCGGTAATGGCTACACCAACGAACCGATTCTGCGACTGGCGAAGCAGTTAATCGACGCCACCTTTGCAGACCGGGTGTTCTTCTGTAACTCCGGCGCGGAGGCAAACGAAGCAGCACTGAAACTGGCGCGTAAAGTCGCGCATGATCGTGCTGGCCCGCATAAAAGTGGCATTGTGGCGTTTAAAAATGCGTTTCATGGTCGCACCCTGTTTACCGTCTCAGCCGGTGGTCAGCCCGCCTACTCAAAAGATTTTGCGCCGCTGCCGCCTGAGATTCAGCATGCACCGTTTAACGATCTGGCTGCAGCTGCCGAACTGATTAATGACCATACCTGCGCCGTAATTGTTGAACCGATCCAGGGTGAGGGCGGCGTGCTGCCTGCCGATCCAGCGTTCCTGCGCGGACTGCGTGAACTCTGTGATAAGCATCAGGCCGTGCTGATTTTTGATGAAGTGCAGAGCGGCGTGGGGCGTACCGGTTCGCTTTACGCCTATATGCACTATGGCGTCACGCCGGATGTCCTCACCAGCGCCAAAGCGCTGGGTGGCGGCTTCCCGATAGGTGCGATGCTGACCCGTGACGATCTGGCGCTGGTGATGGGCGTCGGTACCCATGGCACCACCTATGGCGGCAATCCGCTGGCGGGCGCGGTTGCCGGTAAAGTGATGGAGCTGATCAACCAGCCTGACATGATGACAGGTGTCACGCAGCGCCACGAGTGGATTGTCGCGGCCCTTGATGAGATCAATCAGCGCCTGCATCTGTTTAAAGAGGTGCGCGGTCTGGGTCTGCTGATTGGCGCGGTGCTCAGCGACGACTTTGCCGGTAAAGCCAAAGAAATCAACCTTGCCGCCGCTGAGATGGGCGTGATGGTGCTGATTGCCGGGGCCAACGTGGTACGTTTTGCCCCCGCGCTGAATATCAGTGAGCAGGAAGTGAAGCTCGGCATGGCACGCTTTGCTGAGGTGTGTGCACGCCTGGTTCGAGGGTCCGCATCATGATGGTAATCCGTCCGGTTGAACGCGATGATTTAAGCCAGCTGATGGCGCTGGCCGGTAAAACCGGCGGTGGGCTGACCTCGCTGCCCGTTGATAGCGCCACCTTACAGGCGCGTATCGATCGATCGCTGCAGACCTGGGAGGATACGCTGCCGCGCGCTGAACAGGGCTATGTCTTTGTACTGGCGGACAGTGAAGATAATCGCGCTGTCGGCATCTGCGCTATCGAGGTGGCGGTCGGCCTGCAGGATCCCTGGTACAACTTTCGCGTCGGCACGCAGGTGCACGCCTCGAAAGAGCTGAATGTCTACGCCGCGCTGCCAACGCTGTCGCTGAGTAACGATCACACCGGCAGCAGTGAATTGTGTACGCTGTTTCTCGATCCCGATTACCGTGACGGCAAAAATGGTTATCTGCTCTCGAAGTCCCGTTTCCTGTTTATGGCGAACTTCCGTGAACGCTTCACCGACCGCGTGGTGGCTGAGATGCGTGGTGTCAGCGATGAGCAGGGCCATTCGCCGTTCTGGGAGAGCGTGGGCAGCCGTTTTTTCTCAATGGAATTCAGTAAAGCCGATTTCCTCAGCGGCACCGGCCAGAAATCGTTTATCGCGGAGCTGATGCCGAAACACCCGCTCTATATCGACTACCTGACGCCAGAGGCGCAGGCGGTCATCGGGCAGGTGCATCCACAAACTGCCCCTGCCCGTGCCGTGCTGGAGGCGGAAGGTTTCCGCTACCTCAACTATGTTGACATCTTTGATGGCGGCCCGACGCTGGAGTGCGATATCGACCATATCCGTGCTGTGCGCAAAAGCCGTCTGCGCAGCGCAGATCGGGGTGAAAACCCGGCTGATGCGCCGCTCTGCCTGGTTGCCAATAACCATTACCGCCAGTTCCGTGTGGCGCTGATCCCGGCCCATGCCGACAGCGACAGCGTACAGCTTACGGATGAACAGATGCGGGCGCTCCATTGCCAGCCGGGCGACAGCCTGCGCGTGGTGACGCTCTGCAAAGAGGAGAAAACAGCATGACGCACCTGATAAAGGGAGAATGGGTAGACGGTGACGCGGAGGTCCTGACCAAAGCGGATCCGGTCAGCGGCGAGACGCTATGGCAGGGCCAGGCGGCATCGGCCGCGCAGGTCACGGTGGCCTGTGACGCGGCGCGCGGCGTCTTTCCGGTCTGGGCCAGACGCCCGCTGGCGGAACGGCAGGCGATCATAGAGAAATTTGCGGCCGGGCTTGAAGCGCACAAAACAGAAATGGCAGAAACCATTGCCCGTGAAACCGGCAAGCCGCGCTGGGAAGCGCTGACCGAAGTCGGCGCGATGATCAATAAAATCGGCTTTTCAGTAAAGGCGTACCATAGCCGCACCGGTGAGCAGCATGAAGGCGAAAGTTCGCTGCGCCATCGTCCCCACGGCGTGCTGGCGGTGTTTGGTCCCTATAACTTCCCCGGTCATCTGCCAAACGGTCATATCGTCCCGGCGCTGCTGGCGGGCAACTGCGTGGTCTTTAAACCCAGCGAACTGACGCCGCTGACTGCCGAAAAAACGGTTGAGATCTGGCTGGCCGCGGGCTTGCCAGCTGGCGTACTGGCGCTGTTGCAGGGCGGACGTGAAACCGGGCAGGCGCTGGCCACCTGTAGCCAGATCGACGGCCTGCTGTTTACCGGCAGCGCCCATACCGGCTATCAGCTGCATCGTCAGTTTGCCGGTCAGCCTGAGAAGATGCTGGCGCTGGAGATGGGCGGCAATAACGCTCTGATTGTAGAAGATCCGGCTGACCTGGATGCGGCCGTCAACATCACGTTGCAGTCCGCCTTTATTACCGCCGGACAGCGCTGCACCTGCGCCCGGCGTCTGCTGGTTAAACGCGGCAAGGCGGGTGATGCGTTTCTGCAGCGGCTGGTGGAGGTGGCGGGGCGACTTCAACCGGCCGCGTGGAATGCGGAGCCACAACCCTTTATGGGCAGTGTGATCTCGACCGGCGCGGCAGAGAAGATTATGAGTGAGTGGCAACGTCGGGTTGAGGCGGGCGGTGAGGTGCGGCTGGCGATGCGCTGGCCGGATCGCCACAGCGCCATTCTGACGCCAGGCATTATCGATTTGACCGGCGTGCAGGGCATCCCGGATGAAGAGGTCTTTGGTCCGCTGCTGGGCGTCGTCCGCTATGACACCTTTGATGAGGCGATTGCGCTGGCGAACCAGACGCGTTACGGGCTGTCGTGCGGATTAATTTCGCCTTCGCGCCAGCAGTTTGATCAGCTGCTGCTGGAAGCACGCGCCGGCATCGTCAACTGGAACAAACCGCTGACTGGCGCAGCCAGTACCGCACCATTTGGCGGCATTGGGGCGTCGGGCAACCATCGCGCCAGTGCCTGGTATGCGGCGGATTACTGCGCCTGGCCGATGGCCTCACTGGAGACGCCAGACCTTACGTTACCCGCTACGCTGTCGCCGGGACTCGATTTCTCCGCACCGGAGACGAGATCATGAAGGCAACCGAAGCCAACTTTGATGGGCTGGTGGGATTAACACACCACTATGCCGGGCTGTCGTTTGGTAACGAAGCCTCAACCCGCAACCAGCTGCAGCCCTCGAATCCCCGTCTGGCGGCAAAGCAGGGATTGCTGAAGATGAAAGCGCTGGCCGATATGGGCTACGTGCAAGGGGTGATCCCGCCACATGAGCGGCCCAATATTGCGGTGCTGCGTCAGCTCGGATTCAGCGGCAGCGATGAGCAGGTGCTGGCGACGGCCGGGAAAACTACGCCGGGAATACTTTCCGCCTGCAGCTCCGCGTCGGCAATGTGGGTCGCCAATGCCGCTACGGTTTCGCCGTCAGCAGACAGCCTGGATGGCCGGGTTCACCTGACGGTGGCAAACCTTAACAACAAATTCCACCGGGCGATGGAAGCGCCGGAAACGGTCTGGTTGCTGCGTTCCATCTTCCGCGACGACCGCCATTTTGCCGTGCATGATGCGTTGCCGCAGGTGGCGATGTTTGGTGATGAAGGCGCGGCTAACCACAACCGGCTCGGCGGCGCCTATGGTGAGCGCGGCGTGCAGCTGTTTGTCTATGGCCGCGACAGCAGCCATGAGGGCAACGCTCCGCAACGTTACCCGGCGCGGCAGACACGTGAGGCCAGCGAGGCGGTGGCCCGTCTGCATCAGCTTTCACCCGAACGCGTGCTGTTCGCCCAGCAGAATCCTGTGGTGATCGATCAGGGTGTGTTTCATAACGATGTGATTGCGGTCAGCAACCAGCAGATGCTGTTCTGTCATCAGCACGCCTTTGTTGATCAGCCTGAACTGCTGGCGCAGCTTCGGGCGCGCGTCCCCGGTTTTGTGGCACTGGAAGTGCCGGCAGATCGGGTGTCAGTGAAAGAGGCGGTAGAGACTTATCTGTTTAACAGCCAGCTACTGAGCCGTCCCGACGGCACGATGATGCTGGTGCTGCCGGAAGAGTCACGTCAGCATGCGGGCGTCTGGCGCTACCTGTGCGAACAGGTCGAAGGGGACTCGCCACTGAAAGCCCTGAAGGTATTTGATCTGCGCGAAAGCATGTATAACGGAGGGGGGCCAGCCTGCCTGCGTTTGCGGGTCGTGATGACACCAGAGGAGCAGCAGGCAGTGAATCCGGCGGTGCTGATGAACGATCAACTCTTTAGCACACTGAATAGCTGGGTTGACCGCCATTACCGCGATCGCCTGACGCAGGCCGATCTGGTCGACCCGCAGTTGCTGCGTGAGGGACGGGACGCGCTGGATGAACTGACGAAGCTGCTAGACTTAGGAAATGTATACGCATTTCAGCAGTGAAGCAGGAGGTAGAAGAGTCTGCCATCTGCTCAGGCGCAAAGGAGGAATGATGCAGGACTTTTTACAGCAAACGCTTTCCGGCGAGGTGCCGCGTAAGCGCAGTGGTGAAACGGCGCATCTTCGCTGGCAGTGGTTGTATCACGGCATACTGTTAATGGAGCCAACGGTGCCGGTTAAACAGGCGCTGGTTCTTTCCGCCGGGATCCACGGTAATGAAACCGCCCCGGTTGAAATCGTGAACCAGCTGATTAATCCCCTGCTGCGCGGTGAAAAATCGCTGCAGCAGCGCATGCTGGTGATTCTGGGTAATCCCACAGCGCTGCGGGCGGGTAAGCGCTATGTGCGCTATGACATCAACCGGCTGTTTGGCGGACGCTGGCAGCAGATTGACGATGGCGATGAGGCCCGCCGCGTGCTGCGGCTGGAGCAGACGCTGGAAACGTTCTGGCAGCTGGGCGAGTGCGATGAGACGCGCTGGCATCTCGACATGCACACGGCGATTCGCGGCTCTTATCATCCTCAGTTCGGCGTGATGCCGCACAACGAGCGCCCCTGGCCGCCTGCGTTTCTTGACTGGCTGGCCGCTGCCGGGCTGGAAGCGCTGGTTTTCCATCGCGCGCCGGGCGGCACCTTTACTCACTTCAGCTGCGAACACTTCGGTGCGGCCAGCTGTACCCTCGAGCTGGGCAAAGCGCTGCCGTTTGGCGAGAACGATCTCAGCCAGTTCAGTGCAGCACAGCAGGCGCTGGCATCTTTACTCTATGGTGAAGCCATGCCCGTCACTACCGTTAAGCCGCGCCACTATCGGGTTGCGCAGCAGATCACCCGGCTGAGTGAGCACTTCACGCTCCATATGTCGCCGGAAACGCTGAACTTTACCGCCTTTCCACAGGGGACGTTACTGGCGGAAGATGGCAACACCCGCTATTACGTGCAGCAGGCACGGGAATATGTGCTGTTCCCAAACCCCAACGTAGCAGCCGGGTTGCGTGCCGGGTTGATGCTGATAGAAGAGGGCGAACAGACTCAGGCACTGCCGGTCTGATGGCTGAACTTACCAGCGCTGTTCATGGCGCTAAAAAATCGGCAGGAAAAGCGCGAGAGAGCCTTCCGCTTTCCTGTCGTAACCATTACACTCCTCCATGATTTCTGCGAAATTCGCAGTAAATTCATAAACGTTTTCAATTTCTCACGCCTTTCTTCTTATTCTCTTCATGATTGCCCGATTTTTATCTTTTATGCTTTCACGGCTTTACTCAGGCTCTGAGTAGTTGACGTTCAGCGTCGTATGCTTGTTTCCGAAGACGCGACAGAGTGCTGTCGTCATTATCATGAATTATAAGGATACGATTATGCGCAAACTGACTTCCCTTTTACTGGCTTCTTCGCTGGCGTTTGGTGCAGCTACCGCCGTCCATGCTGCTGCAGATAACCTGACTCCACCGCCAGCAGGCAGCGAAAAAGCACTGCATAAACCGCCAATGCGTCATGGCCCGGAGATGATGTTTAAAGGTCTGAACCTGACCGACGCGCAGAAAACGCAGATGCGTGACATCATGAAAGAGAGCCACAAAGATATGCAGCGTCCGTCGCTGGATGAGCGTCGCGCAGCCCACAGCATCATTGCCTCTGACAGCTTCGACCAGAGCAAAGCAGAAGCGCAGGCAGAAAAAATGTCCGCAAATGCGAAAGAGCATGCGCTGAAGATGCTGGAAACTCAGAACAAGCTCTATAACGTGCTGACGCCGGAACAGAAAAAACAGTACAACGCGAACTTTGAAAAGCGTCTGACTGAGAAAGGCCCGCATGATGGAAAAATGGCACCGCCAGCAGAACCGGCTGAATAACCTTAGCTAAGCCACCGGTCTGAGACCGCCGACGCTGTCCACTGAAGTAAGTGGGCAGCATCGGCGGTTTTTTTATAGCGGAAGAATCGGGTAGGCACCCGACAGAATCGGGCGGCAGAGGATTTTGTAGCCGTCGTGGTCAAAACCGCCTTTGGGCCGCTGCAGTTTTCTGGCCTCATCCATGCTGTTCACCGAACCAAGATAGAACCAGTGGTCGATGACGTGAATCTGGGTCATCTCTTTGCCTTCCTCCACCAGACCTACGGCACCCTGCCAGGGCCAGCAAAAGACCCGGACATTCTCCAGCGCTTCCAGCAGACGATCCTGATGATCGCTGACCGGCTCTTTACCGCAGCAGGCACCGGCGCAGCGGCGCAGTGCCGAACGGAAGCAGCCCCGACCCGCACTCAGCGCTTCCAGACCCAGCAGGCCATGACAGAGCTGATACTCATCCGCAAGCTGCTTCAGTCGTTCAAGCGCAGCAAAGCGACTGCGATAGAGGCCAAACAGGTTGGGAGACTGGCTGAAATCGAGATCTTTTGCGTAAACCACATTCGGTTTGCCATCGGTAATCTGTAACGAGCAGAGCTGCCGGTTTTTGCGCAGCCGCTTATTAAACAGCGGTTGCTGGGTTTTGATCATCTGCGCTTCCAGCAGCAGTGCGCCGAGATCACCTGCGGTAGGGATCCAGCTTACTCGCCGCGACTGACGCAGCATTTTCGCCTCATCAGGGGTGCGAAAATGGGACATTACCCGCGAACGCAGATTGACACTTTTACCGATGTAGAGCGGCAGTGACTCACTCTCGCCGTGAAAGGTATAGACACCAGGGTGATTCGGCAGACCTTCCAGCCATTCACGCAGGTGTTCAGGATATTGATAAATTTTATTCGCGTCGGGTTCGGGACGAAGAATGGCAGCACGTCTGGCCAAAATGAACTCCACTTACTGGTTGTCCATACAGCATAACAGGCAGGCGAAATGATCGCCAGCCGTCTGGTTAAAGACGCCGTGTCGCCAGCCAGCAGATCAGCGAACCCAGGGTAATCATCGCGACCCCCTGCCAGAAGACCAGCGGTGGCGTCAGGCCGAGCCATAGCGATCCCAGCAGGGCCGACAGCACGGGCGTGAAATACGAGGCAGTGGCCAGCAGCGTCAGGTTGCCCTGCTGAATCCCGTGGTTCCAGGCGGAGTAGGCGATAGCGGTAGAGAGTCCGACAAACAGCACCTCCAGCAGTGGAACCAGTGCAAAGGTCATCGGCGCGGCACGATCGCTAAAGACATATTTAATCCACAGCGCCATCGCGGTCAGGATAAAAAACAGCGTGACGCCGTTCGAACCCCGGGCGCAGCGGCGGGTAACGTTGTTGTAGATCGCCCAGGTCAGGGCAGCGATAAAGGCGAGTGCATAGGCGACAGGATTACGCAGCATGTTCTGCCATAACAGCGCAGGCGAGCCGCTGCCGCTGCTTTTCATTACCCAGACGATCCCCAGCAGCGACAGCAGCAGTCCGGGCCAGAGCCAGACGCGGAAACGTTGCTGATTAAATGGAATAGCCAGCACGATGGTGAGGCAGGGCCAGAGATAGTTAATCATTCCCAGCTCCAGCGACTGACTGCGATCGCTGGCCAGCCCGATCGCCAGCGCCAGAGAGATTTCATAGCCCACGAAGAGGGTCCCGCCCAGCCATAAATAGATTGCAGGCATTGCGCCGGGCTTTGGCAGGCCGCGGGTCAGGCAGAGCAGGATCGCTGTGGTGGTATAGATCAGCGCCGCGCCGCCAGTGGCACCAAAGGCTTCACTGACGCTGCGCAGCAGGCCAACGGTGGTGCTCCATAGCAGAATGGCAATAAGTCCGATGAAAGTGGCGCGCGAAACAGTGGCAGGCATGCAGCGATCAACAAGGTGAGTGAGAGAAGCCTCCCTTGTCGGGGCAAAGGAGGCGTGGAATTACTTCCAGAAGTCGTCAAATACCGTGATCGGCGGGCGACGTTTGTGCTCGGTCTTCAGATACCAGCCTTCGATGATGCGGGCGTTATCAGGATTGATGGTTTTCCCTTCCAGATAATCATCGATCATCTCGTAGGTGACACCCAGCGCCACTTCATCCTGCAGGCCAGGACGATCGTCTTCCAGATCGGCAGTCGGTTTCTTCAGGTAGAGATGCTCCGGGCAGCCAAGATGCTTCAGCAGCTGTTTGCCCTGGCGCTTGTTCAGGCGGAACAGTGGGTTGATATCAGTGCCGCCATCGCCATACTTGGTGAAGAATCCGGTGACCGCTTCTGCCGCGTGGTCGGTGCCGACCACTACCCCTTTGGTCATGCCTGCGATGCTGTATTGCGCTTTCATTCGCTCGCGCGCTTTTTCATTACCGCGCACGAAGTCGGAAAGCGTAATACCGGCTTCTTTCAGCGCGCGCTCACTGGCCAGCACCGACTCTTTGATATTGACCACCAGTGAACGGTCAGGCCCGATAAACGCCAGCGCGTCCTGACAATCCTGCTCATCCGCCTGCACACCATAGGGCAGACGCACGGCAATAAAGGTGTAGTCATTATCGCCACTCTCCTGACGCAGTTCCGTAATCGCCGTTTGCGCCAGCTTGCCTGCCAGGGTTGAATCCTGGCCGCCGCTTATTCCCAGCACCAGCGTTTTCAGTCCGCTGTGACGTTTCAGGTAGGCTTTAAGAAAATCGACGCTGACGCGCACTTCCTGGTCGGCGTCGATAGCGGGTTTCACACCCAGTGCTTCAATAATTTCCTGCTGCAGTGACATGAACTTCTCCTCAGGTCAGTGGCCTGTCGGCTTAATGCGAACGTTTTAATAAAGCTAACGTGCCTTCGCCAAAACAACAAGCTTAAGCGGCAACTGATTAAGGCTTAACATTGCGAAATCAGTGAGTTTTTACCCGCGGCAGCGGTTTTTTGGCCAGCAGGCTGAACATCAGAATTGCCATCATAAAGCAGCCAAAAATGGTGGCGCACATGCTCAGTACCGAGGTACCGCCGATGCCGGTGATCGGCACGGTAACCGCGCCCAGGGTGAACATGGTGACGCCAATCACTGCGGAGGCGCTGCCCGCGCGGTGGCCCTGACTCTGCATCGCCAGTGATGAGGCGGTGGTGGCGATCACGCCATTACTGGCGATGGTAAAGAACAGTGCCACCAGCAGTAGCGCTAACGGGGCATGTAACAGCGCGGCCAGCAGCAGCAGACTGGAGGCGACAAAGGCCAGCGTCAGCCCGCCTTTCAACACCCGATACTCGCCCCAAAGTGGACAGAGGCGGGCGCTGGTTTGCGAGGCAATGATCAGACCAAATCCGTTGGCCGCAAAACAGAAGCTGAAGGCCTGAGGCGACAGGCCATAAAGCTGTTGCAGGACAAACGGTGAGGCACCGATGTAGGCGAACATGCCGGACATCATAAATCCCTGGGTCAGGCAGAAGCCCATAAAGGGGCGATGGGTTATCACCTGACCCAGCGCTGCGTAGGCGGAGAAAATCGATCCTTTACTGCGCCGTTCTTCTGGCAGCGTTTCATGCAGCTTCCAGCGTGCCAGCAGAATCAGGAGAATGGCTATGCCGCCCAACACCATAAAGATGCCGCGCCAGTTGACTATCGTCATCAGCACACCGCCCAGTACCGGTGCGCCAATCGGTGCCAGGCCGTTGACCAGCATCAGCAGCGCGAAGAAACGCGTCAGCTCATGACCGCTGTACATATCTCGCGCAATCGCCCGTGACAATACCGCACCACCTGCACCGGCCAGTCCCTCGAACAGTCGTGCCAGCATCAGCTGGTTAATATCCTGCGCCAGTGCACAGCCCATCGAGGCGATAAACAGCAGCCCCAGTGACAGGGTCAGCGGACGCAGGCGGCCGAACTTATCGCTCATTGGACCAAACAGCAGCTGTCCAACGCCCAGACCCAACAGACCGGCGGTAAGACTCAGCTGCGCGGTTGCGGTTTCAGTGTGCAGATCCTGCGCCATTTGTGGCAGGGCAGGCAGATAGAGATCGATGCAGAGCGGGCCCAGTGCGGCCAGCAGGCCGAGCGTAATGGCGTAAACCAGGCGGTTGGCGTGTACAGGGGTCATTTATCCTCGGATTCGTCAGCGATGGGGTGAACAGAAAGCAGGTAAGTCAGTAAATTACAGAGACCCGTTACGCAGCTATCACACTGATCAACGCCCTCATAGATGATGGCCGATGAGTCTGAAAACGGGTCGTTACGGCGTGTCTGTTTTGCGGGGAAGTATACGTCTGCGTTGACAGCAAAACAGCCTTCTTTACGATATCCTGACGTTTACCATGCCACGAATTGTTACTCATAAACTTGATAAATCAGCATTTATGTTCCAGGCTTGTTTCCACATGGACAATAAATGAGGAACAACAAGATGAATAAAGTGATGGGATGTATCGCTGCGGCGCTGACGCTGGCTGCACTGTCTGGTTGTACGACTTACGATCGTGCTGAAAGCTACGTGACTAAGCCAGTTGTTAAGGATGTTAAAAAAGGTATGACCCGTGATCAGGTTCGTCAGATCGCCGGTACGCCGTCTACTGAAATCACCATGGTTCACGCGCGCGGCACCTGCCAGACTTACGTACTGGGCCAGCGCGACGGTAAAGCACAGACTTACTTCGTGAGCTACAACGATACTGGCCGTGTGATGAACTACGGCTTCCAGAGCTGTGCGGAATATGACACCGATCCGCAGGTTCAGCAGTAACACGTAGCACTCCTGAATAGCAAACGGCCCGTCGTCATGACGGGCCGTTTTTCGTTGTGGCGCGGATTACAATCCTGCCGGACGTGGCACCTCAACATAATCACCGTCTATCTGCCGCTGGTAGTAGTGGCCATCCTGCACATAAAAACGTTTACCATTAAAGTCGAGTACCCGCATTTCATTGCTGACCCGCGACCCGGCTGGCGGTTCGACCACCACATATTCATCCCCGTGACGCTGATAATAACTGCCGTTCAGCAGGTAGTAGGTCAGTCCGCCAATCAGCACCGCGGTAGCGGCTTCAGGTAAAAAACGCACCGGGCCAGGACCGCCCCAGTGGGGGCCGGGTCCGCCATGTCGACCCCATCCACCCGGGCCCCAGTCGCCAGGGTGGGCGAAAGCCAGCGCGGGCGTCAACAGCGCCAGCGTCAGAAGCGAGGCAATAATTTTTTTCATCGGATGTCCTCCTCATAAGACTGGATGCAGAATTCGCTTTTTGCCGGGCAAAGACAAGCATTAAAGCGGCGATTTTTCGCCTGTTTACCATGCTTAACGCTTTCTTAACGGCGTCGCCATCAATGGGGAGGATTATGGAGAGGCAGGGCGGAAATAACCTGGCGCGGGCGCGCCAGGTTTACAGCAGATTAACGATGCGCCAGCTCGGCGTTGTCGTCACTTTCCAGTACGCGCTTATCGGTCAGACCTAACCAGCGGCTGGTCAGGGAACCGGCGGTCATGGAACCGTTAACGTTCAGTGCCGTACGACCCATATCAATCAGCGGCTCAATGGAGATCAGCAGCGCCACCAGGGTGACAGGCAGGCCCATTGCAGGCAGAACAATCAGGGCGGCAAAGGTGGCACCACCGCCGACACCGGCCACGCCTGCGGAGCTCAGCGTCACTATCCCAACCAGGGTGGCAATCCACAGCGGATCAAACGGGTTGATTCCAACCGTTGGCGCAACCATCACGGCCAGCATGGTTGGATAGAGGCCGGCACAGCCATTCTGTCCAATTGTGGCACCAAAGGAGGCCGCGAAGCTGGCAATCGAATCAGGTACGCCCAGACGACGGGTCTGCGTCTCTACGCTCAGTGGAATGCTCGCTGCGCTGGAGCGGCTGGTGAAGGCGAAGGTGATCACCGGCCACACTTTACGGAAGAAGCGCAGCGGGTTGATGCCATTCACCGACAGCAGCAGGGCGTGAACACCAAACATGATGGCCAGACCCAGGTAAGAGGCGACCACAAAGCTGCCCAGCTTGATGATGTCCTGCAGGTTAGAACCGGCAACCACTTTGGTCATCAGCGCCAGCACACCGTAGGGGGTCAGCTTCATTACCAGACGAACCAGCTTCATAACCCACGACTGCAGCGTATCAATTGCGACCAGCACGCGCTGACCTTTCACTTCATCATCTTTCAGCAACTGCAGGGCAGCGACACCCAGGAAGGCGGCAAAGATGACGACGCTGATAATGGAGGTTGGACTGGCGCCGGTCAGATCGGCAAACGGATTTTTCGGGATAAAGGAGAGCACCAGCTGTGGCACGCTCAGGTCAGAGACCTTGCCGACATAGTTGCTCTGGATCGCACTCAGACGCGCGGTTTCCTGCACACCCTGTACCAGACCTTCCGCGCTCAGACCAAACAGGCCGGTCACGAACACGCCAACCAGCGCCGAAATCGCGGTGGTAAACAGCAGTACACCAATGGTCAGTACGCTGATTTTCCCCAGTGACGAGGCGTTATGCAGACGGGCAACCGCGCTCAGAATTGAAACGAACACCAGCGGCATCACCACCATCTGCAGCAACTGGACATAGCCATTACCGATGATGTTAAACCAGCTGATAGACTCTTTTACCACTGCGCTGTTTTCGCCGTAGATCAACTGCAAAACCAGGCCGAACAGCACGCCGATCACCAGACCGGTCAGCACTTTTTTCGACAGGCTCCAGTTCTGACGGCTGAAGCGGGAGAGTAATACCAGCAGCACCACAAAGGCCACGATATTAAGCGTAAGAGGAAGGTCCATGCTGAAACTCCAGAGTAATGCGGCTTTCCCACCCGGGAAAGCCGCATAATGTTAATCACGAATTAAGACAGCAGGAATGGTAACAGCAGGTGCAGAGGGTGCCTTATATCCAAATGGCATGGTTTATAACTTAATGGTGTTTTGTGCGGATTTATTGCGCAGTATGACTGGAAATTAATCGACTGACGCCATTTTGTAGCGTATCAAACAGCTGAGCCGGCCAGCCGTTTGCACCAAAATATGGCATGCCGACCGGGAACCACAGCGCATAGCCGACCAGTCCCAGACACAATGCCCGCTCAAGCTGGTTTCCTTTCTGACTGCGCAGAATCGGCAGGCGGAAGCGCCAGCGGCAGGGCCATAGCAGCGGAACACCGGCGGGTGTCAGCATATCGGCCACAATATGACTGAGGTAGCCCAGCGTCAGACCCTGCAGTACGTCTGCCGGTATTGGCGACGACTGGGGCAGGTTTATCTGAAAAAGCCATAAACCGGCGGCCACCGCCAGCAGGCTATGGGTAAAGCCCCGATGACCGAACGCGCGCGCAATAGGATGAGAAAGCCAGCGTAGTCGCTGTCCCAGCAAAGATTTGGGGTGGTCGATATCGGGCAACAGACATGTCAGCAGGGCTGAGGGAACAAGATGCCACCAGTCGGCCTGCGCCAGTACGGGTGTCAGCTCAGCACGCTTCGCAAAGATAGCGCTGGCAATGGCAAAAATAATGTGGCCTTCGCCCGTCATGATAGAACCTGGTTGCAAAGAAAGCTGTCGATGCATCCAGTATAGGGATTTATCCAGTAAATGAGAACATGTGACGCTGTAACGAAGCATGAATATTTTTAACAAGGCGGACAGCGATGAAACACTGCCCGCCCGTTCTGCCAGAAAGATTAACGTGCCAGCCAGCCGCCATCTACCGCCAGGGTATAGCCATTCACGTAGTCAGATGCGGAAGAGGCCAGGAAAACTACCGGCCCCATCATGTCATCAGGCACGCCCCAGCGGCCTGCCGGAATACGCCCCAGAATCTCTTCACTACGCGACTCATCATTGCGAAGCTGTTCCGTATTGTTGGTGGCCATGTAACCGGGAGCGATGGCATTGACGTTAATGCCATGTTTTGCCCACTCGTTCGCCATCAGACGGGTCAGACCCATCACGGCACTTTTCGACGCCGTATAAGAGGGCACCCGGATACCGCCCTGGAAGGAGAGCATGGAGGCGATATTGATGATCTTGCCGCCATTACCCTGCGCGATAAACTGACGGGCAACCTGCTGCGACAGGAAAAACAGGCTCTTGCTGTTAAGATTCATCACGTCATCCCAGTCCTGCTCGCTGAAATTCAGTGCGTCCTCACGGCGGATAATGCCGGCATTGTTGACCAGAATGTCAATTTTACCGGCAGCGGCCAGCGCCTGTTCAACCACTGAGGCCACCACGCTGGTCTGCATCAGATCGGCCTGCACCGGCCAGAACCGGCGACCCAGCGCCTCCACTTTACTGTGAGTATCATCCGGGCCATCACGGTTAACGCCGACGATATCACAACCCGCCTGGGCCAGGCCCAGCGCCATACCTTGCCCTAAACCGGTATTACAGCCGGTCACCAGCGCGACTTTACCTTCCAGGTTAAACGTACTCAGTACCATGGTATTTCTCCTCTGCTCAGCGCAGTTCACTGATTTTGACGTGGTCCATGTCATCAAAGACCTGATTCTCACCCACCATGCCCCAGATAAAGGTGTAACGCTGGGTGCCGACACCGGCGTGAATTGACCAGCTGGGTGAGATCACCGCCTGCTCGTTGTGTACCAGCAGATGGCGGGTTTGCTGCGGTTGCCCCATCATGTGGAAGACGGCGCACTCTTCGCTCATATCGAAGTAGAAATAGACTTCCATGCGGCGTTCGTGGGTGTGGCAGGGCATGGTGTTCCACAGGCTGCCTTCATCCAGTCTGGTTAAGCCCATGGTGAGCTGGCAGGTGGGCAACACATCCGGCACGATAAATTTGTTAATGGTGCGGCGATTAGAGGTCGCGGCATCACCCAGCGTCGCGGTTGCTGCGTCCTGCAGCGTGATTTTCTTATCCGGGAAGGTGCTGTGTGCTGGCGCACTGTTGTAATAGAATTTGGCCGGCTGTGCAGGGTTCAGGCTGCGGAACTGCAGGTTGCGCGCACCTTTGCCGATGTAAAGCGCCTCTTCGTGACCGATCTCCCAGGCTTTACCGTCAACCTCGACCAGACCCGGGCCGCCAATGTTGATCATGCCCAGCTCGCGGCGTTCAAGAAAGTAACTGACACCCAGCTGTTTTCCCATCTCATCACCGATAATGACTGGCTTATTAACCGGCATCACGCCGCCAATGATGATGCGGTCGATGTGGCTGTAGGTCAGGGTGTAATTGTCAGCGGAAAAAATCGTTTCAATCAGAAACTCGCGGCGCAGCGCGTCAGTGTCGAGTTGTTTAGCGTGATCGCTGTGAATGCTTTGGCGAATGTCCATCTCAGGCCTCTCTGCAGGTCAGGTTATTCATGCCCCGAATGGGGACGCTTCGGGCATCTTAGGCAGAGCGGGAGGGGAATTCAATAAAAATGAAACGTTGTTTTATTTTTTGCGGGGTAGATCAACTGGCAGGCGCAGTGGGCAAAAAAAAGCCCGCTATGCGCGGGCTGTTTATTATCCCTGCAGATGCTGCAGGCTAAGCTGTGTCAGATTGTCCAGCCGGACATCCGCCAGCGCCCAGCGCGGATCGTCACGGTGTTCAGCGGCGGGTACCACAATCGACCGCATGCGGGCCGCTTTGGTCGCGATCATGCCATTAAACGAATCTTCCAGCGTGACGCAGTTGAGCGGATCGATCGCAAGGCTGGCGGCGGCGTTGAGATAGACCTGCGGATGGGGCTTGCTGTAGGGCAGCGCTTCTGCTGAAGACAGCACATCAAAATAAGGGCGCAGATTGAAGATTTCCAGCACCTGTTCCAGCATCTTTAGCGGCGATGCGGAGGCCAGGCCGATTTTCAGCCCATGTTCCCGGCACAGTTGCAGTGCCGTTTCCACGCCCGGCAGCAGTGGCCGCGTCTGATCCACCAGCGTCATGGCGCGCGTAATAATCCGCTCAGTGACCTCCTGCTGAGAGGGGCCATGCCACGGCAGCGTTTCGTACCACATCCGCACAGTCTGATCGATACGCAGGCCAAGGGTATCGGGCATTTCACTGCGGCGTGACAGGTCAACGTCCAGCGTTGAAAAGATATCCAGCTCAGCCTGATCCCATAGCGGTTCAGAATCGATCAGTAAGCCATCCATATCAAACAGGGCAGCAAGGACAGGGCGGTGCCAGGCCATCAGCGGTCTCCTTATAAATAAAGTCGGTTTAACCATAACATCATTCTCTGGTGACGCCTGCTTCATCCTATTGACCACGCTTTATTTGGGAAATTTCTCCGTTGGCAGGTAGACTGACGGCAAATTGGATTCCAGGTTCAGGAGATATTATGACCTATCAACAGGCTGGCCGTATCGCCATCCTTAAGCGCGTGGTGGGCTGGGTGCTCTTTTTAGTGGCACTCCTGTCGACCATTATCTCAGTATTGAGCTTTATGTTTAAGCACAGCGAGAAGCAGCCAGGTATTGACGCCGTTATGCTTGATTTCGTGCATGTCATTGTCGATATGCTGCGCTTCAACACGCCGTTCCTGAACGTTTTCTGGCATAACTCGCCGGTACCGGAATTTAATGGTCAGATGAACCTGGGTTTCTGGCTGATCTACATTCTGATTTTTGTCGGACTGGCGCTGGAGTCATCAGGCGCGCGGATGGGACGGCAGGCACGTCACGTCAAAGAGGGCATTGAAGATCAGATGATTCTGGAGCAGGCAAAGGGCAGTGAAGGACGCAGCCGTCAGCAACTGGAAGAGAAGGTGCGCGTTCCTCGCCACACCATCTTCCTGCAGATTTTCCCGCTTTACGTCCTGCCAGTGGTGATTGCGATAGCCGGATATTTTGCGCTGTCGCTGCTGGGCTTTATCTGACCGTGAACGCCGTCAGGCCGGTCTGGCCTGACGGGTGCCGAGCGCATCTTCATCCAGCAACTGGCCAATGGCGAACTGCGCATCGCCAGGCCAGTGTCCGCCAAACACGTTAGCCCGATTCAGCAGATAGTAGAGCTGGTAGACCGGCAGACGCTGCGAAAAACCATCCGGTAGCGGCCACACCGCCTGATAGCCATCGTAAATCTGGCGGGGCAGGTCAGGGTACCAGCTCAGCATGGCTAAATCGCACTCACGGTCACCCCAGTAACAGGCGGGATCGAACAGCCAGGGGCCACTGTCACTGCTGGCGCAGTTAGCGGGCCAGAGATCGCCATGCAGCAGCGATGGCTGCGGATGATGTGACGCAAGCACCCGCTGCACGGAGGCGATTATCAGCTCGGTATCCCCGTACTGAATCCCCTTTTCGGCCGCCAGCTGCAGCTGCCAGCCAATGCGCTGTTCGGCAAAAAAGACCGACCAGCGTCGCAGCCAGCTATTAGGCTGGGGCGTGGTGGTGATGTTGTTGTCGAAATCGAGGCCGAACTGCGTCTGTTCGCTCCACTGGTGCAGGTGCGCCAGCTGCTGACCCAGCTGATATGCACGCTGCTCATCAAGCGGCTGTGGCCTGATGTACTCCAGCAAGAGAAAGCTCTCCTCGCGATGATGACCCACACCATACACTTTTGGCACTCGAACCGTGCCGGTGCGCGCCAGCAAGGCAAGCTGGTCGGCTTCCCAGGTAAAAAGCGACAGCATCTCGCGGCTGTTACTTTTGACGAAGATATCGTGGTCACCGTAGCGAATATGCCAGGTGGGATGGATATCACCACCCGCAAGGGCGTGACGTTGAGTGATTTCGGCGTTGCCTAACTGCTCGCTTAACAGACGACTGATGGCTGACCACATAGGGCTATCCTCGTTGTTCGCTGCGTAAGTCCGATGCTGATGCCTGAATATTCACCAAAACCAGCGTGATTGCACCTTTTATTCTGGCGCGGAGGTGGCGGGGCGATGACTGGCAGTGTCCCGCAGATACTCTTCAAAGGTCATGACAGTCACATCCGGTTTCTGACCCAGTGCGTTTTCACCGGCAGCCGCAACCTGCTGTCGCAGATCCTCAGCGTCCAGCGTACTGACGATGCCATAACTGTTCGTGCCCAGTTCATGGGGATGGCCGTTTTCATCAGCCAGCGTGGTGGTGAAACCGGCGGCGGTCATCGCGCTGGTCAGCTCCAGGATGTCACTTAATCCCGACTCCTGATAATGAAAGGTCACGATATAACGGGTTAAGGCCGTATTGCTCATGAGGCACCTCCGGGAAAGAGAAACTGAACTGAGCGTAGACTATGGTGAAAATTCAGGCGAATTATGAAAGAGATGCTAAATGTCTGTCGTGACGCATAACGTAAATCAGTGTCAGGAGCCCTGCCATTGACGTAAAAATCTTTCTGCCGTTACGTCTGGCTTTTCATCTGGGCAGCACTATAATGCGCGACGTTAATAAGATGAGTCCCAATTAACATGGGTTGTCAGGGTGATTCCAGGCATTTTGTGTAAGTTAATAATTTTTTACAAAACTTACCGTAAATTGCATTGAATGCCGGGCAAAACGCTTCAGACTCTCCGTTTTTTAAACAGTCGCACGGATCACATTTAATGAAAGCCTATAACAAGCTGTCTGCTGTTCTTTTGCTCTCCGCCGGAGCGTTTTGTCACCAGGCACTGGCCGATAACGCCGTATTCACCTCAATGGATGACCCTTCCACGGCTAAGAAGCCATTTGAAGGCTCTGCTGCTGCGGGATACCTGGCGCAAACCGGTAACACCACCAGTTCATCAATGACGGCTCAGACCAATATGACCTGGTATCAGTCATCTATGGCCTACAGCTTGTGGGGTAACGCAGCGAACACCTCGTCAAATGATGAACGCTCTTCAGAGACGTACAACATCGGTGGTCGTTCACGCTATAACCTCAACTCCTATGACTACCTGTTTGGGCAGGCGAGCTGGTTAAGCGATCGTTTCAATGGTTATGATTCACGTGACGTGCTGACTGCCGGTTACGGTCGTCAGATTCTGAATGGTCCGGTGCACTCGCTGCGTGCGGAATTGGGTCCGGGTGTGCGTTATGACGATTACCACGCTGGCGGTCATCAGACCAAGGCGCTGGGCTATGGCGCAGTGAGCTATCAGTGGCAGTTGACCGACACCACCAAATTTATTCAGGGCGTATCCGTGCTGAGCAGCTTTGGTGAAGACACCACAGTGAACTCCGAAACCGGCCTGCAGGTCGCTATCAATAGCCACTTCGCGCTGAAGCTGGCTTACAACGTCACCTGGAACAACAATCCGGCTGAGTCTGCGCCAGATCGTACCGACACCAAAACCTCAATCATGCTCTCTTACGCAATGTAAGCGCATTTTAAACTGCGGCATGCCTGGCGGTCTGACACTGTGTGTCAGGCCGCTTTTTTTTGTTCGCTCCATGGCTTAGCGAAAAGGGGATGGTTTTTCTCGTCGGCGAAAACTGCTATCATCCGCTACGCACTGCAATCCTGGCGACATTCCGACAATGTGGGTCTGATATCACGCCAGGTCACTCATTTTACATTACGTTGCATGTAAGCTTTCGTGTGGCTTACCACTGCAAATAAGGACATGAAATGCCTGTAATTACGCTTCCTGATGGCAGCCAGCGCGTGTTTGACCGCCCTGTCAGTGTCATGGATATTGCGCTGGACATCGGTCCAGGTCTGGCGAAAGCCTGTATCGCTGGCCGCGTTAACGGTGAACTGGTTGATGCTGTTGATCCCATCACCGACGATGCCGCTGTCGCGATCATTACCGCAAAAGATGAAGCGGGTCTGGAAATTATCCGTCACTCCTGTGCGCACCTGTTAGGGCACGCCATTAAACAGCTGTGGCCGGATACCAAAATGGCGATTGGCCCGGTCATTGATAACGGCTTCTATTATGATGTCGACATCGATCGTACCCTGACCCAGGAAGATATCGACCTGCTGGAAAAACGCATGCATCAGTTGGCTGAAACCAACTACGATGTGGTGAAGAAAAAAGTCAGCTGGCAGGAAGCACGCGACGTCTTTGCGGCGCGCGGCGAAATCTACAAGACCACCATTCTTGATGAAAACATCAGCCATGACGATAAGCCTGGCCTGTATCATCACGAAGAATATGTCGACATGTGCCGCGGTCCGCACGTGCCGAACATGCGGTTCTGCCATCATTTTAAACTGCAGAAGATCTCCGGTGCCTACTGGCGCGGCGACAGCAGCAATAAAATGCTGCAGCGTATTTATGGCACCGCATGGGCCGACAAAAAGCAGCTGGCAGCCTATCTGCAGCGTCTGGAAGAGGCGGCGAAGCGTGACCATCGTAAGATTGGTAAGCAGCTGGATCTCTATCACATGCAGGAAGAAGCCCCCGGTATGGTCTTCTGGCATAATGACGGCTGGACCATCTTCCGCGAGCTGGAAGTGTTTGTCCGCAGCAAATTAAAAGAGTACCAGTACCAGGAAGTTAAAGGTCCGTTCATGATGGACCGTGTCCTGTGGGAAAAAACCGGGCACTGGGAAAACTATAAAGAAGCCATGTTCACCACCTCATCTGAGAACCGTGAATACTGCATCAAACCGATGAACTGTCCTGGACACGTTCAGATCTTTAATCAGGGTCTGAAATCCTACCGTGACCTGCCGCTGCGTATGGCAGAGTTTGGTAGCTGTCACCGTAATGAGCCATCAGGTGCGCTGCACGGTCTGATGCGCGTTCGCGGCTTTACCCAGGATGATGCACACGTCTTCTGTACAGAAGAGCAGGTGCGTGACGAAGTGAACAGCTGTATCCGCATGGTCTATGACATGTACAGCACCTTCGGCTTTGAAAAGATTGTGGTGAAGTTATCCACCCGTCCTGAGAAGCGCATCGGTACAGATGAGATGTGGGATCGTGCCGAGGAAGACCTGGCCGCCGCGCTGAACGAAAACAACATTGAGTTTGAGTTCCAGCCTGGCGAAGGCGCGTTCTACGGCCCTAAAATTGAGTTCACTTTGTACGATTGTCTTGATCGCGCCTGGCAGTGCGGAACAGTTCAGCTAGACTTCTCCCTGCCAAAACGCCTTGAAGCAACCTACGTAGGTGAAAACAACGACCGTCAGACGCCAGTGATGATTCACCGTGCGATTCTGGGATCGATGGAGCGCTTCATCGGTATTCTTACCGAAGAGTTCGCCGGTTTCTTCCCAACCTGGCTGGCACCGCTGCAAGTTGTGGTAATGAATATTACCGACGGACAAGCGGAATATGTTGAGTCTTTGACGCGTAAGCTGCAGAATGCTGGCATTCGTGTGAAGGCAGACTTGAGAAATGAGAAGATAGGCTTTAAAATCCGCGAGCACACACTACGTCGCGTCCCTTATATGTTGGTCTGCGGTGATAAAGAGGTGGAATCAGGCAAAGTTGCCGTTCGCACCCGCCGTGGTAAAGACCTGGGAACGATGGATGTCGATCTGTTTGTTGAGAAGTTGCAACAAGAGGTTCGCAGCCGAAATCTTCACCAATTGGAGGAATAAAGTATTAAAGGCGGAAAACGAGTACTACCGACGCGTCCGAACAAAATTAACAGTGAAATCCGCGCAACTGAAGTGCGCTTAACGGGCATGGATGGCGAGCCGATTGGCATTGTCACATTACGCGAAGCTCTGGAAAAAGCCGAGGAAGCGGGCGGCGACTTAGTCGAAATCAGCCCGAATGCCGAACCGCCGGTCTGCCGTATTATGGATTACGGCAAGTTCCTCTATGAAAAAAGCAAATCTTCTAAGGAACAGAAGAAGAAGCAAAAAGTTATTCAGGTTAAGGAAATCAAATTCCGTCCTGGAACCGATGATGGCGACTATCAGGTCAAACTACGCAACCTGATTCGCTTTCTGGAAGATGGCGATAAAGCCAAAATCACGCTCCGCTTCCGCGGTCGTGAGATGGCGCACCAGCAGATCGGTATGGAAGTGCTTAACCGCGTCCGTAAAGACCTGTGTGAAGATCTGGATTTGGCCATTGTCGAATCCTTCCCTTCGAAGATCGAAGGCCGCCAGATGATCATGGTGCTCGCTCCTAAGAAGAAACAGTAGGCTTTCAAGTAGCAATAGCCGCGCAGCGTTCGCGCCGTGCGGTTATCTGTTCGCCTGTCTGGGTCATGTTATTAACAATGCGAAGTGGATATTTTTAAAATGCCAAAGATTAAAACTGTACGTGGCGCGGCTAAGCGCTTCAAGAAGACCGCTTCTGGCGGCTTCAAGCGTAAACACGCAAACCTGCGTCATATTCTGACTAAAAAATCTACTAAGCGTAAACGTCACCTGCGCCCTAAAGGCATGGTGTCAAAAGGCGATCTGGGTCTGGTTATTGCCTGCCTGCCGTACGCATAAGTAAATTTTTTTCATTAATTCAGAATATTAAACAGGAGAGCTAAATGGCTCGTGTAAAACGTGGTGTAGTTGCTCGCGCACGTCACAAAAAAATCTTAAAACAAGCTAAAGGCTATTACGGTGCACGTTCACGTGTTTACCGTGTTGCTTTCCAGGCTGTTATCAAAGCTGGTCAGTATGCTTACCGTGACCGTCGTCAGCGTAAGCGTCAGTTCCGTCAGCTGTGGATCGCGCGTATCAACGCAGCGGCACGTCAGAACGGCATGTCTTACAGCCGTTTCATCAATGGTCTGAAAAAAGCAGCCATTGAGATCGACCGTAAGATCCTGGCCGACATCGCAGTATTCGACAAAGTGGCATTCTCTGCACTGGTCGAAAAAGCGAAATCAGCCCTGGCGTAAGTCAGATGAAAAAGGGAGCTTGCTCCCTTTTTTATTGCCTGTAACCTACGCAAAAGATTGACATTTTCGTCGCAGAGCTTTTCAATAGACCCCCTGTATCGCATGACAAGGTAACCGCAAGCATGAATGCTGCTATTTTCCGTTTCTTTTTTTACTTTAGCGCCTGACATTCGGGGGCTTTTGCGCATAAGAGAAGAAACGAAAAACCGCGCTAAAAGCCTCCCTCGTGGAGGCTTTTTTGTTTCTGGCGCTAGCATATTGGACCGGCAGGTCCCAACGAGAACTGACCAGCCTGACTGGAAAAAGAGGAAATTATGTCCCAACTCGCAGAACTGGTGGCCAGCGCCACGGCGGCCATCGACGGGGCGACGGATATCGCCGCCCTTGACGCGGTGCGCGTCGAATACCTGGGTAAGAAAGGACATCTGACACTGCAGATGACGACGTTACGCGAGCTGCCAGCAGAAGAGCGTCCTGCAGCAGGTGCGGTAATCAACGAAGCGAAGCAGCAGGTCACTGAGCGCCTGAATGCACGCAAAGATGCCCTGGAATCCGCTGTGCTGAATGCCCGTCTTGCGGAAGAGACCATTGATGTCTCGCTGCCGGGTCGCCGTATTGAGAATGGCGGTCTGCATCCGGTCACCCGCACCATGGATCGCATTGAGACTTTCTTTGGCGAGTTAGGCTTTGGCGTGGTAACAGGGCCGGAAATTGAAGATGATTATCATAACTTCGATGCGCTGAATATTCCTGCGCACCACCCGGCACGTGCCGATCACGACACCTTCTGGTTCGACGCCACGCGTCTGCTGCGTACTCAGACCTCTGGCGTGCAGATCCGCACCATGCAGGCTCAGCAGCCGCCTATCCGCATTATTGCGCCAGGCCGCGTCTACCGTAACGATTACGACCAGACTCACACGCCGATGTTCCATCAGATGGAAGGGCTGATCGTTGATAAAAACATCAGCTTTACCAACCTGAAAGGCACGCTGCACGATTTCCTGAACAACTTCTTCGAAGAAGATTTACAGATTCGTTTCCGTCCTTCTTACTTCCCGTTCACTGAGCCATCGGCAGAAGTGGATGTTATGGGTAAAAACGGCAAGTGGCTGGAAGTGCTGGGTTGCGGCATGGTGCACCCTAACGTGCTGCGCAATGTCGGCATCGATCCGGAAGTTTACTCTGGTTTCGCCTTTGGTATGGGCATGGAGCGTCTGACCATGTTGCGCTATGGCGTGACTGACCTGCGTGCTTTCTTCGAAAATGATTTACGTTTCCTCAAACAATTTAAGTAAGGGCAGGATATCCAATGAAATTCAGTGAACTCTGGTTACGCGAATGGGTAAATCCAGCCCTGGACAGCGCTGCGCTGTCTGAACAAATTACTATGGCCGGTCTGGAAGTGGACGGGGTTGAGCCGGTTGCCGGTGCGTTCCACGGCGTTGTGGTCGGTGAAGTAGTCGAGTGCGGCCAGCACCCTAATGCCGACAAGCTGCGTGTCACCAAAATCAACGTGGGCGGCGATCGCCTGCTGGATATCGTCTGTGGCGCGCCGAACTGCCGTCAGGGACTGAAAGTCGCCGTCGCGACCGTAGGCGCTGTGCTGCCAGGTGATTTCAAAATCAAAGCGGCCAAACTGCGTGGCGAGCCCTCTGAAGGAATGCTCTGCTCGTTCTCTGAGCTGGGTATTTCCGACGATCACAACGGCATCATCGAACTGCCTTCGGATGCGCCGGTTGGCACCGATATCCGCGCTTATCTGCAGCTGGACGACAACACTATCGAAATCAGCGTTACGCCTAACCGCGCCGACTGTCTGGGTCTGATCGGTATCGCCCGTGATGTTGCCGTGCTCAACGGCCTGCCGCTGAACGTACCGGAGATGCAGCCGGTCGCGGCGACGCTTAACGACACGTTCCCGATTCAGGTTGACGCGGCAGAAGCCTGCCCGCGCTATCTGGGCCGCGTCGTGAAAGGGATTAACGTTAAGGCTGCTACGCCACTGTGGATGAAAGAGAAGCTGCGTCGCTGCGGCATTCGCTCTATCGATCCGGTCGTCGATATCACCAACTACGTTCTGCTGGAGCTGGGTCAGCCGATGCACGCCTTCGACCTTGACCGTGTTGATGGCGGTATCGTGGTGCGTATGGCGAAAGAGGGCGAAAAGCTGACGCTGCTGGATGGTACGGAAGCCGCCCTGCAGAGTGATACTTTAGTGATCGCCGATCATCATAAAGCGCTGGCGATGGCCGGTATCTTTGGTGGTGAACATTCGGGTGTGAACGGCGAAACGCAGAACATCCTGTTTGAGTGTGCTTATTTCGATCCGCTCTCTATCACTGGTCGCGCTCGTCGTCACGGTCTGCATACCGACGCATCACATCGCTACGAGCGTGGCGTTGACCCGGCACTGCAACACGTTGCGCTGGAGCGTGCCACTCAGCTGCTGCTGTCTGTCTGCGGCGGTGAAGCGGGCCCGATTATCGATCAGACTCATCAGTCAGCGCTGCCTGTACCCGCCACGATCACGCTGCGTCGCGAAAAGCTGGATCGTCTGATTGGTCACGTGATTGCAGATGAGCAGGTTACCGACATTCTGACGCGTCTCGGCTGTGACGTGACTGTAGGTGAAGGGCAGTGGCAGGCCGTCGCACCGAGCTGGCGCTTCGATATGGCCATTGAAGAAGATCTGGTCGAAGAAGTGGCCCGTATTTATGGCTACAACAATATTCCTGATGTGCCGGTACAGGCGGGTCTGGTGATGACCCATCACCGTGAAGCGGATCTGTCGCTGAAACGCGCCAAAAACCTGCTGGTAGATAAAGGTTATCAGGAAGCAATTACTTATAGTTTCGTTGATCCGAAAATCCAGCAGCTGCTGCATCCAGGTGAAGAGGCGCTGCTACTGCCAAGCCCGATCTCCAGCGATATGTCGACAATGCGTCTGTCACTCTGGACCGGTCTGCTCAGTGCGGTGGTTTACAACCAGAACCGTCAGCAGAGCCGTGTACGTCTGTTTGAGAGCGGCTTACGCTTTGTGCCAGATACGCAGGCGGATTTGGGCATTCGTCAGGATCTTATGCTGGCTGGCGTCATCAGCGGCAACCGCGTTGAAGAGCACTGGGATCTGGCGCGTCAGACAGTTGACTTCTATGATTTGAAAGGCGATTTAGAGTCGCTGCTCGATTTAACCGGCAAACTGGATGAGATCAGCTTCCGGGCTGAGGCGAATCCGGGGTTGCATCCAGGACAGAGCGCGGCGATTTATTTACGTGATGAACATATCGGATTTATCGGCGTTGTTCATCCTGAGCTGGAACGTAAGCTTGATCTCAATGGCCGCACCTTAGTCTTTGAACTGCTTTGGAATAAGGTCGCAGACCGCGTCCTGCCTGACGCGCGCGAGATTTCTCGCTTCCCGGCGAACCGCCGTGATATTGCCGTTGTAGTGGCTGAAAACGTCCCTGCAGCAGATATCATTGCGGAGTGTAAGAAAGTTGGCGTAAATCAGGTAGTTGGCGTAAACTTGTTTGACGTGTACCGCGGTAAGGGCGTTTCTGAGGGCTTCAAGAGCCTCGCAATCAGCCTGATTTTGCAGGATACCAGCCGGACACTCGAAGAAGAGGAGATTGCCGCGACCGTTGGCAAATGCGTTGCGGCATTAAAAGAGCGATTCCAGGCAACCTTGAGGGATTGAACCTATGGCGCTTACAAAAGCTGAGATGTCAGAGTACCTGTTTGAGAAACTCGGGCTGAGCAAACGCGATGCCAAAGAGTTAGTAGAGCTGTTTTTCGAAGAGGTACGTCGCGCTTTGGAAAATGGAGAACAGGTAAAACTGTCTGGGTTTGGTAATTTTGATCTGCGTGACAAGAACCAGCGTCCTGGCAGAAACCCGAAAACGGGTGAAGATATTCCGATTACTGCGCGTCGCGTAGTAACGTTCCGCCCAGGACAGAAGCTGAAAAGCCGCGTAGAGAACGCTACACCCAAAGAGACTGACTGAATTTCAGCGTTTCAAAAAGGCCGCGCAAGCGGCCTTTTTTCATGGTTCCGGTAAGCAGCTTTCAGGGTTTCAGTAAGCCAGGATCCCGCTTCCCGCGCCCGTCAATGCCCACACCAGCCTGGCGCAGAGCCCCTTTCAGCCTTTCTTTTTTCACCAATCTCTCTACAATCAAATCACTGTTTTCTCAGCTAATCCCGCTTATGTCTCTGCTCGACACGTTCGCACGCCAGGCCGGTCAACGCGGCCAGAAGTGGCTGATTGCGCTCGCCCTTATGCTCGCTGCACTGCTTTGTCTCAGCCTCTGTGCTGGAGACAGCTGGATCGCGCCCTCTGCGTGGTTCAGCGATAGCGGACAGCTCTTTGTGTGGCAATTGCGGCTGCCCCGCAGTCTGGCTGTCGTCCTGGTGGGCGCGTCACTGGCGGTATGCGGCGTGGTGATGCAGGCGCTGTTTACCAATCCCCTGGCGGAGCCGGGCCTGCTCGGCGTTTCGAATGGTGCCGGTATCGGCCTGGTGCTCGGCATGCTGCTGGGCAGCGGCTCGCTGTGGAGCCTTGGGCTGGCGGCGATGGCCGGTGCGCTGATTATTACGCTAATCCTGCTGCATTTTGCTCATCGTCAGCTCTCAGTCACCCGGCTGTTGCTGACCGGCGTGGCGCTGGGGATTATCTGCAGTGCCATCATGACCTGGGCGGTTTACTTCAGCACCAGCCTCGATCTGCGTCAGCTGATGTACTGGATGATGGGGGGATTCAGCGGCATTGACTGGCGCTATGGCTGGATGATGCTGGCACTGCTGCCGGTGATGCTGGCGCTGGGGGCGACCGGGCCGATTCTCAATCTGCTGGCTCTGGGCGAGACCTCCGCCCGTCAGCTCGGGCTGTCACTCTTCTACTGGCGTAACCTGCTGGTGCTGGCCATGGGCTGGCTGGTCGGCATCAGCGTCGCGATGGCCGGCGCTATCGGCTTTGTCGGGCTGGTCATCCCGCATCTGCTGCGCCTGAGCGGCATCAGCGATCACCGCTATCTGCTGCCGGCATCGGCATTGGCGGGCGCGGCGGTGCTTCTGGCAGCCGATATCGTGGCGCGTCTGGCACTGACGTCAGCGGAGTTGCCGATAGGCGTCGTGACGGCGACACTGGGCGCGCCACTGTTTATTATTTTACTGGTGAAATCTTCGCGCTAGCTTCGGCTGGCTACTCTGTATCCACAACCGCATCCATTACAGGAAAAAGCATGAACATTTATGAGACTGAACTGGTTACGCTCGACGGGGAAAAAACCACGCTGTTAAAGTGGCAGGGCAAAGTCCTGCTGGTCGTCAACGTTGCCTCGAAATGTGGTCTGACGCCGCAATACGAAGAGCTGGAGAACCTGCAGAAAGCCTGGCAGGATCAGGGTTTCAGCGTACTCGGCTTCCCCTGCAATCAGTTTCTGGAGCAGGAACCGGGCAGCAGTGAGGAGATCAAAACCTTCTGCAGTACCACCTATGGCGTGACGTTCCCGATGTTTGCCAAAACCGAGGTTAATGGCCCGGCGCGTCATCCGCTCTATGCACAGCTGATTGCGGCCCGACCTGACGCGGTGCGTCCTGAAGGCAGCGGCTTTTACGCGCGTATGGAAAGTAAAGGACGCGCGCCGAAAGAGCAGGGCGACATCCTGTGGAACTTCGAAAAGTTCCTGATTGGCCGTGACGGCAGTGTGATCCAGCGTTTTGCACCAGACATGACGCCGGAAGATCCCATCATTCTGGAAACGATTAAACAGGCGCTGGCAAAATAGATGCTGTTGCGCCTGCAACAGGCCGCCGTCCCCGGACGGCTGCTGCCCCTGACCGGCGAACTTGCCGCCGGTCAGTTGCTTCACATTGCAGGCCCGAACGGAGCCGGTAAAAGTACCTTACTGAGTGTCATTGCGGGGCTGCAATCCGCCTCTGGCAGGGTGTTGCTGGATGAACAGCTGCTAAGTAACTGGAACGGTGCGGCACTGTCCAGGGTGCGCGGCTGGCTGCCACAGCAGCAGGCACCCCTGAGTCAGATGCCGATCTGGCACTATCTGCGTCTTCATCTTAAATCGGCGGGGCCGCAGGCCGATGCCCGTCTCAGCATGCTGCTGCAGCGGCTTCAGCTGCAGGATAAGTTATCGCGTTCACTGACCCGGCTCTCCGGCGGGGAATGGCAGCGCGTCCGGCTGGCAGCCGTCTGTGCTCAGATTGATCCTCACATCAATCCTCACGGGCGGCTGCTGATCCTTGATGAGCCGTTGACGGCGCTGGATATCGCCCAGCAAAAAGCGGTGGACGATTTGATTGCAGCGCTGTGCGCGTCGGGGATCAGCGTGATCGCCAGCAGTCACGATCTTAACCACAGCCTGCAACAGGCAGACAGGGTCTGGCTGATGGATAGCGGGCAGGTGATCGCGCAGGGCGAACCTTCAAAGGTTCTGACGCCGCAGCGCCTGACACCGCTCTACCAGATTGCATTCCGGCAGATTGAGCTTGAAGGACGCACGCTGCTGACCGTTCTGCCCTGATACTTGCTACCTGGCGGGCTTTACCGCTACATTATGCCGGTTGCAACTTCTGATAAGGACATTTGGCGATGCGCCTGGGTTTGCTGATTTTAGTTCTGCTGCTGACGGGATGCAGTCATCACGCTCCGCCGATTAATGGTCGTCTTTCCGATTCAATCACCGTGATAGCGGAACTGAACGATCAGCTCGGTCACTGGCGCGGTACCCCTTATCGTTATGGCGGCATGAGTCGTAACGGTGTTGACTGCTCCGGCTTTGTCTATCTGACCTTCCGCGATAAATTTGCACTGCAACTGCCGCGCACCACCTCAGCCCAAAGCGATATTGGCACCCGCATCAGCAAAGATGAACTGCTGCCAGGCGATCTGGTCTTTTTCAAAACCGGACGCGGTGAAAATGGCCTGCATGTGGGCATCTATGATACCGATAACGCTTTTATCCACGCCTCGACGAGTCAGGGCGTCATTCGCTCCTCACTCGACAATGTCTACTGGCGAAAAGTGTTCTGGCAGGCTCGCCGTATTTAACAGCAGGTTTGCGAAATCAGACTTAAGTCCAATTTAAAATAGAGTTAAAACAAAGGGTAAAAGTTTTATTTTAAATGAACGTTTAGCGTGAGGATTTAATAAAAAGAATAATGGCTGATTTAATTCCACTAATAACCGGTGTTTTATCACCTTTATTTGGCTTAAGCGTGATCGGCTGTTGTCAAACGGCAATGGAAGCGTAAAGAAGGTCGTCTCTTCAATGATTTGGCACTATTGCCTGCAGCTGACCATTACTATACGATATCAACATCGCCGCATATTCTGGCATTAAAATGAAAATTCATCTCTCGGCCGACTATCAGTCGGAAATCTGGTTTTATCCTGTCTGTGATGTTGACGGACGGTTGACCGCTGTCGAGCTGGTTACGCAGTTTGTGCATGAAAGTGCGCCCATCACCCTGCCACAGGATGTGCTGCTTCCCCAGCTTGACGAGTCGCAGCAGTTGCGCCTGCTGCAAAGCCAGATTGGATTGCTGGAGCAGAATCGCGGATTATTTGAAGCGCATTCCGTGTCAGCCTTTATCCGTATTGATGAAGGCATGGCCCGGACGCTGCTTGCCAGTGAATTAGTCATGCGCAAAATAAAACAGCTGCCGTTCATTCTCCTGAATATCACTGAAACGTTTCCGCAACTTAAGCTGGGCAACAATAATCCGCTGCTGGCGAGCCTGCATGCTGAGTTTAATTTAGCACTTTCACATTTTGGCGCGGGCAAAACACCCTCTAATGCGGTCTACGATAATTTATTCAGCTGCATCTGTCTCGACAAAGAGTTTATTCACTCCCTGGCAAAGCGCGCATCATTCGTGCCGTTTATTCAGAGCATTATTGATAATTTCCGCACGCATTGTGACCGCCTTATTATTTGCGGCATTGACGATGAAGTGCTGTTCGAAAAAGTGAGTCAGCTGAATGGCGCTGAGTTTCAGGGTTCACTCTTCCCGGTGGTAAAATCTGATGCGCTGCATTCGCTGCTCTGTGCCGACGAGCGCATGCCATCTTCTCAGCATCCTGGCTGACCTGACCTGTTAATCCCCGCCATCAGCGTTACACTAAAGGACTAACCTACGTATCGCTGAGTATCGCATGGGAGAAACAATGTCCTCAGGCAAGGCCTCTTTTGACAACACCTGGTTCCGTGAGCTTTCCGGGTGTTATACCGCGCTGAACCCCACGCCGCTGGCAGGCGGACGTCTGCTGTATCACAACGCACCGCTTGCAACCTCAATGGGGCTGGATAGTGCGCTTTTTGAGGGTCACGGTCACGATGTGTGGCACGGTGCGGCACTGCTGCCCGGCATGCAGCCGCTGGCGCAGGTCTACAGTGGCCATCAGTTTGGTGTCTGGGCGGGTCAGCTCGGTGACGGGCGCGGTATCCTGCTGGGTGAACAGCGTCTTGATGATGGCAGCAAACTTGACTGGCATCTCAAGGGTGCAGGCCTGACGCCTTATTCCCGCATGGGCGATGGTCGTGCCGTCATTCGCTCCAGCGTCCGGGAGTTTCTCGCCTCGGAAGCGCTGCACCATCTGGGCATCCCCACCACGCGCGCACTCACTCTGTCGATAGGCGATGAGCCGGTCTACCGCGAAACCACTGAACGTGGCGCGATGCTGATGCGCATTTCACCGAGCCACCTGCGTTTCGGTCATTTCGAGCATTTCTTTTACAGCCAGCAGCAGGAGAAAGTACAGCAACTGGCCGACTACGCCATTCGCCATCACTGGCCGCATCTGGAAGGAGAAGCGGACCGTTATCAACAGTGGTTTGCCGACATTGTGTTACGCACGGCTCGCCTGATTGCGCTGTGGCAGAGCGTGGGCTTTGCGCATGGCGTCATGAATACTGACAATATGTCGATCCTTGGCCTGACTATCGACTATGGCCCGTATGGTTTTCTGGATGATTATCAGCCTCACTTTATCTGTAATCACAGCGACTATCAGGGGCGCTACAGCTTTGAAAATCAGCCGATGATTGGCATGTGGAATCTTAATCGTCTGGCACATGCGCTGTCGGGGCTGCTGACCACTGAGCAGTTGCGAACGGCGCTGAGCGCCTATGAACCTGAACTGATGCGGGTCTGGGGTGAAAGGATGCGGGCAAAACTCGGCCTGCTGACACAACAGAGCAGCGACAATCAGATTCTGACCGATCTGCTGGCGCTGATGACGCAGGAGCACAGTGATTACACCCTGACGTTCAGACTGCTGAGTGAGACCCGGCAGACTGAACGTCGCTCACCGCTGCGCGACGAGTTCATCGATCGTGAGGCGTTTGATAGCTGGTATCAGCGCTACCGCAGCCGTCTGATGGACGAGCAGGTCAGCGATGCGGAGCGTCAGGCTGTGATGAAGGCGGCCAATCCGGCGGTGATTCTGCGCAACTATCTGGCACAGCAGGTGATTGAAGAGGCGGAGCGGGGAGAGCAGGGGGCGCTGGCTCGTCTGCATCAGGCGTTACAGCAACCCTTTAGCGATGAAACAGCCGCTGAGTATCGTCAGCGGCCGCCAGACTGGGGCAAAACCTTAGAGGTCAGCTGCTCCAGCTAATCGGAACTCAGAGGCGGTGCGAAACCGCCTCGGCCAGCAGGGCGAGCACCTGTTCGCTCTCCTGCCAGCCGAGGCAGGGATCGGTAATCGACTTGCCGTAAACCAGCGGTTCGCCGCTCACCACTTTCTGATTGCCTTCTTCCAGGAAGCTTTCAATCATCACACCGGCAACGGCTCGCGATCCTGATTTAATCTGCTCTGCCACCTCTGCCGCCACATCCATCTGACGACGATGCTGCTTCAGGCAGTTGCCGTGACTGAAATCGATCACCAGCTGCTGCGGCAGATTAAATGCCCCCAGACTCTCTGCGGCGGCGGCGACATCACTGGCATGATAGTTTGGCTGTTTGCCGCCTCGCAGGATCACATGACCATGCGGGTTGCCACTGGTCTGATAGATAGTCATCTGGCCCAGTTTATCCGGCGACAGGAACATGTGGCTCGCGCGTGCGGCGCGAATTGCATCTACCGCGATCTGCACGTTTCCATCAGTGCCGTTTTTAAAGCCGACCGGGCAGGAGAGGGCCGAGGCCATTTCACGATGGATCTGGCTTTCGGTGGTACGTGCGCCAATCGCGCCCCAGCTGATCAGATCGGCAATAAACTGGCCGATCACCATATCCAGAAACTCCGTGGCAGTGGGCAGGCCCAGCGCGTTGATATCAATCAGAAGCTTGCGGGCAATGCCGATGCCCCGGTTCACATCGTAGCTGCCATCCAGGTCCGGATCGGAGATTAAACCTTTCCAGCCGACAACGGTGCGTGGCTTCTCGAAGTAGGCACGCATTACAATCTCCAGCCGATCTTCATAGCGGCTGCGCAACGCGTTCAGACGCGCAGCATACTCCAGGGCCGCTTTCGGGTCGTGCAGCGAGCAGGGGCCAATCACCACTAGCAGGCGGGGATCTTCACCCGTCAATATACGGGCGATACGTTTACGGGCAGCGGTGACGTTGTCGGCAATCGCCGCGGAGACAGGATGTTCAGCCGCCAGGCTGGCGGGGGTAATCAGACTACCAATGCGTGCGGTACGCAGTTCGTCGGTTTTGTTCATGAGTATCTCGAAAAGGGTTCTTCGCAGCGGTGGAATACCGGGAAGTGATGGTGGTCACAATAAACCATTAGTCTGCGAATTCAACCCGTGATTTGATAATGAAATCAAAACCCACGGCAGCGGCGCTTTACATCTTCGATCTGATTTCCCTTCAATACATGCGGCGTGTCAGGCCCATAATGTCGAGAATTTTGGTAGCGATCTCTTCGACCGAGTAGTTGGTGCTGTTGAGATAGCGGATTTGATGGGTGCGGAACAGCGCTTCCACTTCGCCTACTTCCAGCCGGCACTGACGCATTGAGGCGTAACGGGTATTTTCCGCCCGCTCCTGCCGTATTGCTGCCAGGCGTTCCGGATCGATGGTCAGCCCGAAGAGTTTATTCTGGTGGGCGCGCAGCGCGGGCGGCAGTTTAAGATTATCCATATCGTCGGCAATAAACGGGTAGTTGGCGGCACGAATACCAAACTGCATCGCCAGATAGAGGCTGGTGGGTGTTTTGCCACAGCGCGAGACGCCTAACAGAATCACCTGCGCATCCTCCAGCCCGCGCAGCGAGATGCCGTCATCATGTGCCAGGGCGTAATCGATCGCCGCAATACGCGCGTCATATTTCCCCAGATTACTGGCGTCCAGTCCGTGGGTACGATGTGCCACTGGCGCTGGCGATAAGCCCAGTTCCTGCTGAAGAGGAGCCACCAGCGCCTGCACGATATCCTGACAAAAACCCTCACTCTGCACGATAATGTCGCGCACCTCGGGTGTGACAATGGAGAAGAACACCAGCGGCCGTACGCCGCTCTGCTGATAGAGTGCGTTAATCTGGGCTTTAACCGCCAGCGCCCGCTGGACGTTTTCCACAAATGGCAACGTCAGGCTGGTGATATTGACTGGAAACTGCGACAGCACCGCATGGCCCAGGACTTCAGCTGTAATCGCTGTACCATCGGAGATATAGAAAACGCTTCTGTCAGTTGTCATAATGAATTCTGCCTCAGCCAGGAGTGAGCCATCAGCATGCGCGATGCGACTTAATAAATCATCTCTGATTTTAATTTCTGGAATGTCTGCCCGGATTATTTGTCTGCAGTTTCATCACACTAATAAAAATGAAAAGGCGTTTCGATTCGCCGGAATTCTTTTCAACCGTGATCGGGCTACAAATAGCCCTGCGTCTGTTGCGCAACAAAACAGAATGCATAAGTGGCTGAAAATCTTCCATTTCCTGTCACATCAATCAGTTAGAGGAAAATAGCGTCTTTGCGCAACAGCAAAATAATCCGCTCACAATTCCGAAACTGCGGCTGAAATTCTGCTTTAACGATTCAACAGATCGTTATTGATGGGGTGATATGCCAGGCTGGAAACAGCTCACTCTCTGTGTCCATTCATTGATAATTGATTAAGGATAAGCGCGATGTCCACTCAAGAACAGCCACTGGTGCTCTGGTATAACCAGCTTGGTATGCATGATGTTGATCGGGTAGGCGGCAAAAACGCCTCCTTAGGTGAAATGATAACGAATCTGTCGTCGCTGGGCGTTTCCGTGCCCAATGGTTTTGCGACCACGTCGTACGCCTTTAACCTGTTCCTCGATCAAAGCGGGCTGAACCAGCGAATTTATGCGCTGCTGGATGAGACAAATATTGATGATGTCGATGCGCTGGCAAAAGCGGGTAAACAGATTCGTCAGTGGGTGGTGGAAACGCCGTTTCTGCCGGAGCTGGAGTCCGCCATTCTGGACGCTTATCAGCAACTGTCTGCCGATGATGCTGACGCGTCGTTTGCCGTCCGCTCCTCTGCCACCGCCGAAGATATGCCCGACGCCTCCTTTGCCGGCCAGCAGGAAACCTTCCTGAATGTGCAGGGCATCGACGCCGTGATGGTGGCGGTCAAGCATGTCTTTGCTTCACTGTTTAACGATCGTGCTATCTCTTACCGTGTGCATCAGGGCTACGACCATCGTGGCGTGGCGCTCTCTGCGGGCATACAGCGCATGGTGCGTTCGGACCTGGCGTCGTCAGGTGTGATGTTCACCATTGATACCGAGTCCGGCTTTGATCAGGTGGTCTTCATTACTGCCGCCCTGGGACTGGGTGAGATGGTGGTGCAGGGCGCTGTTAACCCGGATGAGTTCTATGTTCACAAGCCAACGCTGGCGGCCGATCGTCCGTCTATCGTACGCCGCAACATGGGCTCAAAAAAGGTGCGCATGGTGTATGCCGATTCTCAGGCGCATGGCGAACAGGTACGCATCGAAGATGTGCCTGAGGCCGAACGCGACCGATTCTGCCTGAACGATGAGGAAGTGCAGGCGCTGGCGAAGCAGGCGGTGCTGATTGAACAACACTATCAGCGGCCGATGGATATTGAGTGGGCCAAAGATGGACATACCGGCAAGCTGTTTATTGTTCAGGCGCGTCCTGAAACCGTGCGCTCAAATGGTCAGGTAATGGAGCGTTATACGCTGCAGGGTCAGGGCAGCGTCGTCGTTGAAGGGCGAGCCATCGGTCATCGTATCGGCGCAGGCGTGGTGAAGGTCATCCACGATATCAGCGAAATGAACCGCATTGAAAAAGGCGATGTGCTGGTGACGGACATGACCGACCCGGACTGGGAACCCATCATGAAAAAGGCGTCAGCCATTGTCACTAACCGTGGCGGACGAACCTGTCATGCGGCAATCATCGCGCGTGAGCTGGGTATTCCGGCGGTAGTGGGCTGTGGCGATGCCACCGATCGGCTAAGAGAGGGCCATCAGGTTACCGTTTCCTGCGCTGAGGGCGACACAGGCTACGTTTATGATCAGCTGCTCGACTTCGACGTCACCAGTTCGCAGGTCGATTCACTGCCTGAACTGCCGCTGAAAATCATGATGAACGTGGGCAACCCCGATCGTGCTTTTGATTTTGCCTGTCTGCCGAACGAGGGTGTTGGCCTGGCGCGGCTGGAATTTATTATTAACCGAATGATTGGCGTCCACCCTAAAGCGCTGCTTGAATTTGACCAGCAGACGCCGGAACTGCAGCAGCAGATCCGTAAAATGATGAAAGGATTTGATAATCCGGTGGAGTTTTACATCGCTCGTCTGACCGAGGGAATTGCCACGCTTGGTGCAGCATTTGCACCGAAACGCGTAATTGTCCGACTTTCCGACTTTAAAACCAATGAATATGCCAACCTCGTTGGCGGTGAACGCTATGAGCCGCAGGAGGAAAACCCGATGCTGGGATTCCGTGGTGCAGGTCGCTATGTGGCGGATAACTTCCGCGACTGCTTTGCGCTGGAGTGTGAAGCGGTAAAACGCGTTCGCAACGAGATGGGCCTGACCAACGTCGAAATCATGGTTCCGTTTGTGCGTACTGTGGATCAGGCGCAGGCCGTGGTGGAAGAGCTGGCCCGTCAGGGGCTGAAGCGCGGTGAGAACGGGCTGAAGATCATCATGATGTGCGAGATCCCGTCTAATGCGCTGCTGGCAGAGCAGTTCCTGCAGCACTTTGATGGCTTCTCTATCGGCTCTAATGACATGACGCAGTTGACGCTGGGGCTGGACCGCGATTCCGGTGTCGTCTCCGCGCTGTTTGACGAGCGTAACGAAGCCGTGAAAGCGCTGCTTTCCATGGCCATCAAAGCAGCCAAAAAGCAGGGCAAATATGTTGGAATCTGTGGGCAGGGACCGTCAGACCATCAGGATTTCGCCGCATGGCTGATGGAAGAGGGCATCGATAGTCTGTCGCTGAATCCGGATACCGTAGTGGAAACGTGGGTGAGTCTGGCACAGTTAAACAAAACCGCCTGACACCGCTTGCAGAAATGATGAAAGGCCCGCACTGCGGGCCTTTTTCTGTTATAGCTGGTCAGGTTCAGGCAAAAAAAAAGCCCATCACAGGGGATGGGCAAAGACTACACACAGCAATTCTTTACGCTACTCAGGGGAATCAGGTTGTCTGAAAATCAATAGCTTGACTTCGAACATAGGAAACATGTTATTCATACCGCTGGCTGGCGTCTTTAAGAATCCTCTTATTAGTTTAAAGCCGATAATCTTTTGTCACCTTTACTTCGCCGTTTGACTTAAGAAACAGTGCAGAAAGTAATCTTTTTTAGGCCGCAAAGGTCAAATAAAGGCCAAAGATGGCTTTTTTCTTAAAAATCGCTAATGGAAAACAGAATTTATCTGATTGGTGAGAGTAGGTGCGGTTAATCATCATTAACCGCACTAATCAATGCTCAAAAGGGGGATTGGCGAAACGCGTTACTGCATCGCATCAGACGGCAGGCGGGGTTCCCTCATGATCGGCCAGCGCATCCGCCACGGCCAGCGGGTCATTATCTGGCGCTGGCGCTTCATGAACCCAGACGGAAACGAGACGGTAAGAAACGGCCAGAACTACCGGCCCGATAAACAAACCAATCATGCCGAAGGCAAACAGGCCACCTATTACGCCAGAGAGGATCAGGATCATCGGCAGATCGGCACCCATCCGGATTAACATGGGGCGCAGAACGTTATCCATTGTACCGACCACACAACTCCAGACCAGCAGCACGGTCCCCCAGGTTGTATCGCCGCTCCAGTAGAGATAGATAATGGCCGGGACCAGCACCAGCAGCGGGCCAAGCTGAACCAGACAGCAGAGGATCATCAGCACCGTTAACAGCGTGGCATAGGGAATGCCGGAGATCGCCAGACCAATACCGCCCAGCACGCCCTGCACCAGTGCCGTCACTACCACGCCAAGCGCCACGGCACGAATGGACTGTGCTGCCAGCAGCACGGCGGCATCACCGCGCCGTCCCGCCATGCGGAAAGCAAAGTGACGGATGCCCTGGGCAGCCTGTTCGCCACGCCAGTAAAGCAGCACACTGAATAGCAACATCACGCCCAGATGGATCATAAAGCGGCCAAAATGACCGGCCTGCGCGACAAAAAAGCCGGTAGTACGGCCAATGTAGGGCTGAATTTTGGCCATGATGCCGGCACCACCGCTCGCTACCAGCGTGTCATAACTGACATAAAGCTTTTTGCCGACCATCGGCACATCCCTGAGCCACAGCAACTGCGGCATCGTATGACCCTGGGTAACCCAGGCGATAACCGGGGCACTGTTATCGATCAGGCTGCTGACCAGCAGTGCGATAGGGATGATAAACAGCAGCAGCAGCAGCATTGTCATCACGATCACCGCCAGCGAACGGCGCCCCCATAACAGTCGCTGGAATTTCAGCATCAATGGCCAGGTCGCAATCACCACCATGCTGGCCCAGGCAAAGCCCAGAATAAACGGCTGCACCACCCATAAGCAGGCGACGATCAGCAGCAGAATGAACATCAGGGTGAAGAGTATTTGCGGTAAATCCATATCCCGGTACTGGCTTTTCATCATTGACTCATAACCTCGTCTTAATCCTTCATTTCAGGGCATTCGGATGCCCGTTTTTATCATGATCTATTTGCCAGGGTTTAAACAGCGTCGCGGAGAAAGGTTTTTGTCTTTTCTGAAAAAAGGGCAGTCGCAGAAAAAATATGATAAAACGAGAAATCGCTCACGTATAAACGCAAACGTTTACAACACCTTCGGTCAGACAATCATGATCCCACAGATTTCGCAGGCACCGGGCCTCGTTCAACTGGTGCTGACGTTCCTTGAGTCGCTGAAAGAGCAGGGTTTTACCGGCGACATTGCAACCAGCTATGCCGATCGTCTTTCACTCTCCACCGATAACAGCATCTATCAATTGCTGCCCGACGCGGCGCTCTTTCCGCGTTCGACGGCGGACGTTGCGCTGCTGGCCCGTGTGGCTGGAGAAGCACGTTTTGCCAGCCTGGTGTTCACCCCGCGCGGCGGCGGCACCGGCACCAACGGTCAGTCGCTGAATCAGGGCATTGTGGTAGACATGTCGCGCTACATGAACCGCATCCTGGAAATCAATACCGATGAGGGCTGGGTACGCGTCGAAGCCGGCGTCATCAAAGATCAGCTGAATGCCTGGCTGAAGCCTTTCGGCTTTTTCTTTTCGCCTGAATTGTCCACCAGTAACCGCGCCACGCTGGGCGGCATGATCAATACCGACGCGTCGGGCCAGGGATCGCTGGTCTATGGCAAAACCTCAGACCATGTACTGGGCCTGCGCGCCGTGCTGCTGGGCGGCGATATTCTTGATACGCGGCCGATGGCCACCGCGCTGGCTGAAACGCTGGCACAGACGGCAACCCTCGAAGGCCGTATTTATCAGCAGGTGCTGACACGCTGCCGCGAGCACCGCGATCTCATTGTGGAAAAGTTTCCCAGGCTGAATCGCTTCCTGACCGGATATGACCTGCGCCATGTCTTCAGCGACGATATGCAAACCTTTGACCTGACACGTCTGCTATGTGGCGCTGAGGGCACACTGGCCTTTGTCACTGAGGCGCGTCTCGATATCACCCCGCTGCCGAAAGTGCGGCGGCTGGTGAACATTAAATATGACTCCTTCGATTCTGCCCTGCGTAACGCGCCCTTTATGGTGGACGCGCAGGCGCTGTCAGTTGAGACCGTTGATTCCAAAGTGCTGAACCTGGCGCGGGAAGATATCGTATGGCACTCGGTACGTGAATTGATTGCTGACGTACCCGATAAAGAGATGCTGGGTCTGAACATCGTTGAGTTCGCGGGTGACAATGCCGCGCTCATCGATCAGCAGATCGAAAAACTGTGTGCCCGGCTTGATGCGCTGATGCAGCAGCAGCAGGGCGGCGTGATTGGCTATCAGTTCTGTAACGATCTGGCGGGCATTGAGCGCATCTATAACATGCGTAAAAAAGCGGTAGGTCTGCTGGGAAATGCTAAAGGCCGGGCTAAGCCGATTCCGTTTGTCGAAGATACCGCCGTTCCGCCGGAAAAACTGGCGGACTACATTGTCGAGTTTCGCGCGCTGCTCGACAGTCACGGCCTGAGCTACGGCATGTTTGGTCACGTCGATGCAGGCGTCCTGCACGTGCGTCCGGCGCTGGATATGTGCGATCCGCAGCAGGAGATGATGATGAAACAGATCTCTGACGAAGTGGTGGCGCTGACCGCGCGCTATGGCGGCCTGCTGTGGGGCGAACATGGCAAAGGGTTCCGCGCCCAGTACAGTCCGGCATTTTTCGGTGAGACGCTGTTTAATGAGTTACGTCGCATCAAAGCGGCGTTTGACCCGCTTAACCGCCTGAATCCGGGCAAAATCTGTACGCCCTTTAACAGCAACGACGAGATGATGCAGGTTGATGCGGTTAAGCGCGGAACATACGATCGGCAGATTCCGTTAACGGTCCGGGATGAATGGCGTGGAGCGATGGAGTGTAACGGCAACGGGTTATGTTTCAATTTTGATGCCCGCAGCCCGATGTGTCCCTCCATGAAGATCACCCGCAACCGTATTCACTCGCCAAAAGGGCGGGCAACGCTGACGCGGGAGTGGCTGCGGCTGCTGGCCGGGCAGGGCGTTGATCCGCTGGTACTCGAAAAACAGCTGCCGGAAAACAGCCTGTCGCTACGCGGGTTGATCGCCCGTACCCGCAACAGCTGGCACGCCAGCAAAGGGGAGTATGACTTTTCACACGAGGTGAAAGAGGCGATGTCCGGCTGTCTGGCCTGTAAAGCCTGTTCCACCCAGTGTCCGATTAAAATTGACGTACCTGCTTTCCGTTCGCGCTTTCTGCAGCTCTATCACACCCGTTATCTGCGCCCGGTCAGCGATCATCTGGTGGCGGCAGTCGAAGGTTATGCGCCTCTGATGGCGAAGGCACCAAAAGTGTTCAACTTCTTCCTGCGCCAGCCGTGGGTGAAAGAGTTAAGTAAAACGCATATCGGCATGGTCGATCTGCCGCTGCTTTCGTCTCCTAACCTGAAACAGCAGCTCAGCGGCCATCCCGCCATGAACATGACGCTGGAACAGCTGGAGGGACTGACAGCCACGGAACGCGCCAGCTGTGTGCTGGTGGTACAGGATCCCTTTACCAGCTTCTATGAGGCACAGCTGGTGAACGATTTTGTCAGGCTGATTGAGAAGCTGGGTTACCGCCCGGTGCTGCTGCCTTTCTCGCCAAACGGCAAAGCGCAGCACGTGAAAGGCTTCCTGCAACGTTTCGCACGCACGGCAGCCCGTACCGCCGATTTTCTCAATCGGGTCGCAAAACTGGAACTGCCGATGGTCGGCGTCGATCCGGCTACCGTGCTCTGCTATCGCGATGAGTATCGTCACACGCTGGGTGAATCGCGCGGCGACTTCAACGTATTGCTGGTGCATGAATGGTTAGAGCGTGCCCTGGCAGAACGTGAGGTACAGGCCACGGGCGGGGAGTCCTGGTATCTGTTTGCACACTGCACTGAGGTAACAGCGCTGCCTTCAGCGCCCAACCAGTGGCAGGCGATTTTCTCCCGTTTTGGCGCAAAGCTGGAGAACATTAATGTAGGTTGCTGCGGCATGGCGGGCACTTATGGGCACGAAAGTCAGAACCTTGAAAACTCGCTGGGGATCTATGCGCTCTCCTGGCATCCCCAGCTTCAGCGACTGCCGCGCCAGCGCTGTCTGGCCACCGGCTATTCATGCCGCAGCCAGGTCAAGCGTGTGGAAGGCAACGGCATGCGCCATCCGCTACAGGCATTGTTAACGCTAATGTAAAAAAATTGTGCGCGACGTCACGTCGTGACTGGATTAGAATATCCAGCCTGCGTGACGCACGAAGTCACTTTGCAGCACGGCGGCTTTGTTCCACTCTCCGACCATAGCCAGTTGATGGCAGAGGCGGGTCAGGGACAATCGCGCCAGTTGATAGGCCTGAAGGCGAAACAGGCGATCGCGATCGTTGTTTCCCATCTCCTGCACCAACCGGTGATGCAGTTTACCCATCGCATGCAGGTAACTCTGATCGTCACCGTTCAACTGGCAGACTTCTGCCATATCCTGGCAGGCATCGTTAAACTGACGTAGCTGATGAATCGTGCAGTCGGCCCGGTCGAGTTTTGCCTGCGCCATATAAAAGTCGACGGTGATATCACGCACCGAAAACTGGTACTCGTCGATTTTATGCTGCAGCCAGGCGGAGACAGAAAGCATTATGGCGTCACCCTCAATGTTAATGATAATAATTATCATATTCATTTGGGGCGCGATTGCAATTGCAGGAGAGAAAAATTTATCGATTTATCCTGCCTGTCGGTATAATCGGAAATAACAATCTGTTTACATCAGAGAAAGGCGTAACCTATCAATAAGCATTTTTATCAAAAATGGTTATTTCAAATAGAGTGATTTATTAATAGGTTATCACTGGCTTATTGAGACTGACTCTGTTCACACAGGATGAACGGAAGCAGCTATGCTTAATAATTGAGCGAATAAAACAGCACAAGATGATTATCCCTGCAAAACAAGAGGTTGAAGTGATTGGTCAGATCACTACCATAGGGGGATAGCCTGAAAAGGTCCGGACTCAAGAGGTATCAACATGGCATCTGTTAATACAGACTCTTTCTCACCCGACGATTTTGTCTGGAAAGGTCTGACGCTGACTGAAACCGCAGCGCAACAAATTCTCAATCTGGCGGCTCAGGACCCTGAAGTCAAGGGGCTGCGTCTGGGCGTAAAACAATCCGGCTGCGCCGGTTTTGGCTACGTCATGGATCTGGTGAAAGAACCCGTCGAAGACGATCTGCAGTTCTCATTCCACGGCGCAACGCTGTTTGTGCCGCTACAGGCGATGCCATTCGTTGATGGCACTGAACTGGATTACGTTCGCGAAGGCCTGAATCAGATTTTTAAATTCAATAACCCTAAAGCTCAGCACGCCTGCGGGTGCGGTGAGAGCTTTGGCGTCGAGTAAGTGAAATATGTCACGACACAGCGAAACATCTGACGATGTACAAATCTGGGAAGGCAAGCTCAACTACAAAGAGGGCTTCTTTACCCAACTGCAGACCGAAGAATTTGCCAACGGCATCAATGAAGATGTGGTGCGGGCGATCTCGGCTAAGCGTAACGAGCCAGAGTGGATGCTGGAGTTTCGTCTTAAAGCGTTTCGTGCCTGGCTTGAAATGGAAGAGCCGCACTGGCTGAAAGCGCACTACGAAAAACTCGACTATCAGGATTACAGCTACTACTCCGCGCCCTCGTGCGGTAACTGCGATGACACCTGCGCCTCAGAGCCGGGTGTGACGCAGGCTTCAGGCAGCGCGCCAGCCAGCGACTACCTGACGCAGGAAGTGGAGAACGCTTTTAATCAGTTGGGTGTGCCGGTGCGTGAAGGGCGGGAAGTGGCGGTTGACGCCATTTTTGACTCCGTCTCTGTGGCAACCACCTATCGCGGCAAGCTGGCGGAGCAGGGGATTATCTTCTGTTCATTCGGCGAAGCGATTCAGGAACACCCGGAGCTGGTGAAGCAGTATCTCGGTACGGTGGTTCCGGCTAACGATAACTTCTTTGCCGCACTGAACTCGGCGGTGGCCTCTGACGGCACCTTCGTCTATATCCCGAAAGGGGTGCGTTGCCCGATGGAGCTGTCGACCTATTTCCGCATTAACGCAGCGAAAACCGGTCAGTTCGAGCGCACCATCCTGATTGCCGATGAAGACAGCTACGTCAGCTACATCGAAGGCTGTTCAGCCCCCGTGCGTGACAGCTATCAGCTGCATGCCGCCGTGGTGGAAGTGATCATCCATAAAAATGCTGAAGTGAAATATTCGACCGTTCAGAACTGGTTCCCTGGCGGCGAAGGCGAGGGCGGTATCCTCAACTTCGTGACCAAGCGTGCGCTGTGTGAAGGTGACCACAGCAAGATGTCCTGGACCCAGTCTGAAACCGGTTCAGCGATCACCTGGAAATACCCGAGCTGCATTCTGCGCGGGGATTATTCGGTGGGTGAGTTCTACTCGGTGGCACTGACCAGCGGTCGTCAGCAGGCCGATACCGGCACCAAGATGATCCACATTGGTAAAAACACCAAATCGACCATTATCTCCAAAGGGATTTCGGCCGGTAAAAGTCAGAACACCTATCGCGGCCTGGTAAAAATCATGCCAACTGCCACCAATGCCCGTAACTTTACGCAGTGTGACTCAATGCTGATCGGCCCTGATTGCGGCGCACATACGTTCCCGTATGTCGAAACCCGCAACAATACTGCCCAGCTTGAGCATGAAGCCACGACTTCACGTATCGGCGAAGACCAGATGTTCTACTGTCTGCAGCGCGGTATCAGTGAAGAAGACGCCATCTCGATGATCGTGAACGGCTTCTGTAAAGACGTATTCTCGGAGCTGCCACTGGAATTTGCTGTGGAAGCCCAGAAATTGTTAGCCATCAGCCTTGAGCACAGTGTGGGCTGATGCCGTCACACGCCTTGCCGGAAGCAATGTGAAGGAATAAGAATGTTAAGCATTAAAGATTTGCAGGTCAGTGTTGAAGATAAAGCCATTCTGCGTGGCCTGAATCTCGAAATTAAACCGGGCGAAGTGCATGCCATCATGGGGCCGAACGGCTCAGGTAAAAGCACGCTGTCAGCCACGCTGGCAGGCCGCGAAGATTATGAAGTCACTGGCGGTTCAGTCAGCTTCAAAGGTAAAGATCTGCTGGAGCTGGCCCCTGAAGAGCGTGCCGGTGAAGGCATTTTTATGGCGTTCCAGTATCCGGTAGAGATTCCGGGCGTCAGCAACCAGTTTTTCCTGCAAACCTCGGTCAATGCGGTGCGCAAATATCGTCAGCAGGACGAGCTGGATCGCTTCGATTTCCAGGACTTCATTGAAGAAAAAATTCAGCTGCTGAAGATGCCGGAAGATCTGCTGACCCGTTCAGTGAACGTTGGCTTCTCCGGTGGTGAGAAGAAACGTAACGACATCCTGCAGATGGCGGCGCTTGAACCTGAGCTTTGCATCCTGGATGAGACTGACTCCGGTCTGGATATTGATGCCCTTAAAATCGTGGCTAATGGCGTGAACAGCCTGCGTGACGAGAAGCGTGCCTTTATCATCGTCACTCACTACCAGCGTATTCTGGACTACATTAAGCCAGACTTCGTTCATGTTCTGTATCAGGGCAAAATCGTGAAATCTGGCGACTTCTCGCTGGTGAAACAGCTGGAGGAGCAAGGTTATGGCTGGCTTACCGACGAAGAGTGATTCTGCGCTGCAACAGTGGCATCACCTGTTTGAATCACGTGGCGACGTGCGTTCTCTGCAGGCACAGCAGCACTGGCAGCAACTGATGCGGGTTGGCCTGCCAACCCGCAAGCATGAAAACTGGAAGTACACGCCGCTGGATACGCTACTGTCCCAGCAGTTCGTGCTGCCCGATGCGCCGCAGACCCTGAGTGCTGAACAGGTTGATGCACTGGCCCTGCCGCTGGATGCGATCCGTCTGGTGTATGTCGACGGTCAGTTCCAGCCCGCCTTCAGCAGCCGCGACGTCGAACTGTTTGAGGTTCAGCACAGCGTGGCCGCCGAGCGCCGTCCGCTGCCCGCTGCGGTTCAGCCGGAAGTCTTCCTGCATCTGACAGAGAGCCTGGCAGAAGAGGTGACGACCCTGCGTCTGGCACGCGGTAAAGCCGCAGCCCGTCCGGTCTACCTGCTGCATATCACCAGCGGCCAGCAGACGGGCATGAACACAGTTCACTATCGTCATCACCTGCAGCTGGAAGAGAGTGCCGAGGCGGAAGTCATTGAGCACTACGTTTCACTGGATGAGCGCGCCCATTTCACCGGCACGCGCTTTACCTTTGCGATTGGTGACAATGCGAAACTGACTCACACCAAGCTGGCCTTTGAAAGCAGCGCCAGCTACCACTTTGCGCATAACGATCTGGTGATTGGTAACGATGGCCAGGTCAGCAGCACCAGCTTCCTGCTGGGTGCGGGCCTGTCGCGTCACAATACCAGTACTCAGCTGAATGGCGAAAATACCATACTGGCAATTAACAGCCTGGTTCTGCCGGTGAAACAGGAAGTGGCGGATACCCGTACTTACCTGGAGCACAACAAAGGCCACTGTGTCAGCCGCCAGATGCATAAAACCATCGTGCGTGACAAAGGGCGTGCGGTATTTAACGGTCATATCAAAGTGGCGCAGCATGCACTGAAGACCGACGGGCAGATGACCAATAATAACCTGTTGCTGGGCAAGCTTTCTGAAGTCGATACCAAACCGCAGCTCGAAATTTACGCGGATGACGTTAAATGCAGCCACGGTGCTACCATTGGTCGTATTGATGATGAGCAGATGTTCTATCTGCGTTCTCGCGGTATTGAGCAGGATGCGGCACAGACCATGATTATTCATGCGTTTGCAGCTGAACTCACCGAAACACTGGAAAATGAGGTGATGCGTCAGGCCGTGCTGCAGCGTATCGCGCAACGTTTTCCCGGAGGCGACATATGATGAACTTCGATCTCGAACGCGTCAGGGCTGATTTTCCTATCCTGAAGCGTGAGGTCAACGGTCATCCGCTGGCCTATCTTGACAGTGCGGCCAGCGCACAGCGTCCACTCTCGGTGATTAACGCCGAGAGTCATTTCTATCAGCACGGCTATGCGGCCGTGCATCGTGGTATCCATACGCTGAGCCAGCAGGCGACCAGTGATATGGAGAACGTGCGCGATCAGGCTGCCCGTTTCATTAACGCCGGCTCACAGGAAGAGATTATCTTCGTTAAAGGCACCACCGAAGGCATCAACCTGGTGGCGAATACCTGGGGCAGCAGTAACCTCAGGTCTGGCGACAACCTGATCATCACGGAGATGGAGCATCACGCCAATATCGTGCCGTGGCAGATGCTGGCACAGCGTACCGGTGCAGAAGTGCGTGTTCTGCCATTAAATGACAACGGTGAGCTGGCGTTGGAGCAGCTGGCGGGGCTGATAGACAGCCGCACGCGCCTGCTGGCGGTCACGCACGTTTCTAACGTGCTCGGCACCGTTAACCCGGTTAAAGCCATCGTGGCCCAGGCAAAAGCCGCTGGCGTGATTACGCTGGTGGATGGCGCGCAGGCTGTGATGCATGACAAAGTGGATGTGCAGGATATCGGCTGCGACTTCTACGTCTTCTCCAGCCATAAACTCTATGGTCCGAATGGCGTCGGTATTCTCTATGGGCGCAAAGCACTGCTGGATGAGATGCCACCGTGGGAAGGCGGCGGTTCGATGATCGGTCAGGTTCTGCTGCCCACCGGCACCACCTGGAACAGTGCGCCGTGGCGTTTTGAAGCAGGTACACCGAACACCGGCGGCATTATCGGCTTTGGCGCGGCGATGGCCTATGTGCAGGCGCTGGGACTGGATACCATTCATCAGCGTGAGACGGCATTGATGAATTACGCGCTCGATAAGCTGGGCACCGTTCCGGATATTCAGATCTATGGCCCGCAGTCTCGTGCCGGTGTTATTGCCTTTAACCTGGGCAAACATCATGCTTTCGATGTCGGCAGTTTCCTGGATCAATACGGTATTGCCATCCGCACCGGACATCACTGTGCGATGCCACTAATGCAGCACTATAATGTCCCGGCGATGTGCCGTGCTTCCTTCACCTTCTATAACAGTGAAGAGGAAGTGGATCGTCTGGCTGCTGGTTTGGCACGCATTCATCGTCTGCTGGGCGGCTGAACAGTTTTAACGGAGTCACTGATGGCAAATTTGCCTGAAAAAGAGAAACTGGTTCGCAACTTCAACCGTTGCGCTAACTGGGAAGAGAAGTACCTCTACATTATCGAACTGGGTTCAAAGCTTCCGGAATCTTCTGAAACGTTACACCAGCCGGAAAACGCGATTTCGGGTTGCCAGAGTCAGGTGTGGATTAGAATGACCCCGCAGGCCGATGGTTCCATCGCATTTGAAGGTGACAGTGACGCTGCTATTGTTAAAGGTTTGATTGCTATTGTATTTAGTCTCTATCAGAACCTGCCACCCGCTGAAATTCTGGCGCTGGATGTGCGCCACTGGTTTGGCGAACTGGCACTGGTGCAGCACCTGACGCCCACCCGATCGCAGGGGCTGGAGGCGATGATTCGGTCTATTCGCCATACCGCTCAGAACCTCAGCTAAGTTACACTCGACAGACGCCATCCGGCGTCTGTTTTTTTATCTGACGAGAAAATTGCATGAAACCTGCTTTACGTTTAGCCGGTGCATTGCTGCTGACCTGCTTTGGGCTCTCTGCACCCGCATTCGCCACCGAATACCCGCTGCCACCGCCTGACAGTCGCCTGATTGGCGAAAACGTTCTGACTCAGGTTCCTGATGATAAACAACCACTGGAAGCCATTGCAGCCCGCTACCAGGTCGGGCTGCTGGGCATGCTGGAGGCGAATCCCGGCACCGATCCCTGGCTGCCCAAAGCGGGTACCCAACTGACGGTACCGCTGCAGATGATCCTGCCCGACACGCCACGCGAAGGGATTGTGGTGAATCTGGCCGAGCTGCGTCTCTACTACTATCCCAAAGGGGAAGATAAGGTTATCGTCTATCCCATCGGCATTGGCCAATTGGGTGCGGCAACGCCGGTCATGGTGACCCAGATCAGCCAGAAAATCCCGAATCCGACCTGGACCCCCACGGCTAACATTCGCAAGCGCTACGCCAGAGAGGGCATTACATTGCCTGGCGTGGTACCAGCCGGACCGGATAATCCAATGGGACAGTTCGCCATGCGTCTGGCACGGGGTACCGGCCAGTATCTGATCCACGGCACCAATGCGAAGTTTGGCATCGGCATGCGGGTCAGTTCAGGCTGTATCCGTCTGCGTTCAGAGGATATAGAAGCGCTGTTCAACGCCGTCCCCAAAGGCACGCGTGTTCAGATCATCAATCAGCCGGTTAAGTACGCGGTGGAGCCGGATGGAAAACGCTACGTGGAAGTGCATCAGCCGCTGTCGCGTAACGATAAAGACGATCCACAGACCATGGCCATTGCGATCGGCAGTGACCTGAAGAAATTCATGAAGAGTGAGAAGAGTGATAGCGCGCTCATTAAAGCCAGCTTAACGCGACGCTCAGGCATGCCTGTACTGGTTAGCAGTGGCGAGCCGGTGCAAAGTGATACCGTGCCGCCTGCGGGGCTGGAGAGTGCATCTGTGGGGGCTGATAGCCCGGTGACACAGGCTGAGGGTAACGCGGTTCAACCCTGACTGGATAAGTGTCTGTGGAGGGCACTGAATTCGGAGCAAAAAAAATGGCGCCATAAAGGCGCCATTTTTAAACCAGAACTCTTACTTACGGTAAGAGTGAGCCTGGTTGTCCAGACGCTGGTTAGCGCGAGCTGCGTCATCTTTAGCAGCCTGAACGTCTGAACGCACTGCGTTCACGTCGTTGCTCAGCTGGTCAACTTTAGCGTTCAGAGTCTGAACGTCTGAAGACAGCTGGTCGATTTTAGCGTTGCTTGAGCAACCAGCCAGCATAGTTGAAGCCAGAACTACCGCGCCCAGTACCAGTTTAGTACGATTCATTATTTATACCCTCTAGATTGAGTTAATCTCCATGTAGCGTTACAAGTATTACACAAAGCTTTTTAAGTTGAGAATAAATTTTTGATGAGAAGATGCTTAAATTTGATCGTTCGCTCAAAGAAGCAGCGAATCCCAGAATATGATAAAAAAATTTAGCGAAAACAGAGAGATTTAATCGGATTAACCTTAATATTAAGAGTATTTGAATAGTTATTTTCGATTGGAATTTTCCGGGATTTGGTTTAAGTAGAAATAAAAAAAGCGCCTCATTAAGGCGCTTTAAAATAATGGCAAAAAAGAGTTTTACAGTACGTGTACAGAGGCGGTGTTGGTAGTTCCGCTTGGTACTAATGCACCTGACACCAGCACCACAACATCACCTTTCTGTCCATAACCACTTTCCAGCGCGGCTTCTTTACCCAGACGATAGAAATCATCGGTTGAGGCGATTTCAGTGACCAGACGGGTCTCAATCCCTTTGCTCAGGATCAGCTGACGTGCGGTGGTCTGATTGGTGGTCAGTGCCAGAATGGTGGCGTTCGGGAAATATTTACGTACGGCTTTAGCAGACTTACCACCTTCGGTCGCGACCACAATCAGTGGCGCTTCCAGCTTCTCAGCCGTCTCTACCGCACCACGGCAGACTGCTTCAGTGATACGCAGCTTGCGGGTATCGTTCTGGCTGTCGATGCGTGACTTCATGACGCGGTCGGTACGCTCACAGATGGTCGCCATGATGGTGACCGACTCCAGCGGATAACGACCCTTAGCGCTCTCACCAGACAGCATGACTGCATCGGTACCGTCGAGGATGGCGTTCGCTACGTCACCGGCTTCTGCACGGGTAGGGCGCGGGTTCTTGATCATGGAATCAAGCATCTGCGTCGCGGTGATAACAACTTTGCGTGCTTTATTACATTTTTTGATCATCATCTTCTGCGCGAAGATCACTTCTTCGACCGGGATCTCAACACCCAGGTCACCACGCGCAACCATGATGCCGTCTGACGCTTCGAGAATTTCGTCGAAGTTATTCAGGCCTTCCTGGTTTTCGATTTTAGAGATGATCTGGATATGCTCGCCGCCGTGCTGTTTCAGGTGCTCACGAATTTCCAGGACGTCTGAACGCTTGCGGATGAAAGAGGCGGCGACAAAATCTACGCCCTGCTCACAACCAAAAATCAGGTCGCGCTTGTCTTTTTCAGCCAGAGCAGGCAGCTGGATGGAGACGCCCGGCAGGTTAACGCCTTTGTTCTCACCCAGATCGCCATTGTTCAGGACTTTGCACACGACGGTATTTTCAGTGACTTCGGTCACTTCCATGCCAATCAGTCCATCATCGACCAGCACGGTGTTACCAATTTTCAGGTCGGCTGTGAAACCCGGGTAGGTCACCGCAACGCGTTCGCTGTTGCCGATCACACTCTGGTCGGTAGTGAAGGTAAAGGTCTGGCCAGCTTTTAGCGCCGCATCGTTGCCGCCTTCCAGCTTCATGGTGCGGATTTCAGGGCCTTTGGTGTCCAGCAGGATAGCCGCCTGACGACCGGTTTTTTGCATGACGGCACGCATATTAGTTATGCGTTGACCATGCTCAGCGTAGTCGCCGTGAGAGAAGTTAAGACGCATAACATTCATGCCCGCTTCAAGCAGTTGAGTCAGCATCTCTTCGGATTCGGTTTTCGGGCCGATTGTACAAACGATTTTAGTCTTTTTCATGACGGATTTTCTGTAAGTTGTGATGGATGAATAAGGGCGAAATCCGATGGCAGCGCATCGAAGTGAAAATTCTGATTGAGACTGAAATGGGCAGTACTGAGTAAGAATAGGTGACGAAGGCCAGGCGTGCAGGGAAGTTGTGTGGTTACGGTTGGTAACCACCACGCTGTTGTTGCGCAAATCATTTGAGTTATCGCAGTAAGCACGTGATCGCTGAAACCTTTCAAGTAAGCAACGCGGGACAGTATAGACGCTAAGTATGCGAAAACCAATCAAAAAGCAGAGGGGGGAGCGATGCAGATCAATAAAAGGGAGCGTTGCGCAAGCTGAAGAAATTCTGAAAGTGGTGCGCTCTAATGGACTCGAACCATCGACCCCCACCATGTCAAGGTGGTGCTCTAACCAACTGAGCTAAGAGCGCA